>JAQYSN010000113.1 GCA_028725265.1 Spirochaetales bacterium
CTGCCATACTTCATCAAGCAAATCCGCATTCATAAAGTTAGCATCCGAAACAAAACCTACATCCCATGCATCATAAAATTTAGATGTAAGTCCTATTTTGTTAAAATATGCAGATGCGATTCGAACAGAAAGTCTTTCACCAAAAGAAACGAGATAATCCCGCGTTCGTTTTGTAAGTTCGCGCAACATTGAAATTCCGGTAAGAAGAGTCGTAAGTTCTTCCAAAAGTTCATAAACTTCCGGACATTCTAGGTCCAATTCTTTCAACGTTTCATAATGAAGTTTTTCAACTCCTGAAATATCAACAGTCCCATTCACAGCCAAATCAGCTGCTTCCAAAAGATGGTCAGTTGTATCACCCATAGCAGAAAGAACTACAATAGGTTTCTTGTCAGCATAAGCCTGAATAATTGAAGCTACATGCTTAATGCGGTCAGCATTTGCAACTGACGAACCACCGAATTTCATTACGATCATATTTTTTTCCCTACACCTCTTTATATAACTTGTCTGTCCTCAAAGTATACCGAATGCTTTGTTTTTGGGCAACAGAAAACTTATCATCAAATCATCTATTTATCGTTACCTATCACTACCTCGGCAATTTTTGAGCAAACTTAGATTGAAAATCTGCAATAATCATTCTATAATTTAGTCATGAATGATACAGAAAAGTTTTTAGACAGCGTTATACGCAAGGTGCCTGATTTTCCAAAAAAAGGAATTCTCTTTTACGACATCACATCGATTATGACAAATCCAAAAGCATTTAAATTTTGCATTGAAAAACTCGTCGAGCGTTACAAAGATGTAAAAGTAGATGCAATTGCCGCCATAGAAAGCAGAGGCTTTATCTTCGCTTCTCCTCTTGCCGAAAAACTCGGTCTCCCGTTGGTGTTAATCCGAAAAAAAGGCAAACTTCCAGGAGATGTCTATCAGGCATCCTATGACCTTGAATACGGAAGCGCAACAATCGAAGTACACAAGGCAGATGTAAAAGACGGAGAGAAATTTCTCGTTATCGACGACCTTATTGCAACAGGAGGAACTTTCGCAGCTGCTAAAAATCTTTTGGCACAAGCCGGAGCAGAAGTCGTTGAATTTGCAGGAATCATTGCATTGCCAGACTTGAATTTCGAAAAAACGCTCGCTCCAACTCCGGTTTACAGACTAATAGACTATCACGGAGCATAAGCAACTTTAATAAGTAACAAATAAAAACAAAAAGCCTGCGGATTATAGAGCAAATCTCGCTTTAATCCAGCAGGCTTTTCTTTCGGTAACTAACAAATTTACTTAACGTCTACGTGAACTACAAACCAATTAGCAAATTTGTTAAACAGCTTCATTTTAGGTAATTTAATTGCAACCATATCGTGCCTCCTAAAGTAATTTTTCCAAATTAGCTTTTATTTCTTTCAGTTCTTCATCTTTTGTAAGAGCATTATCTTTATGCCATCTATGAAGTAACATACTCATAAAATTCGATCTAGTATTAATAACGTTGCAAGCAGTCATAATAAACATGAAAACAAAATTAATAATCGGTAACCAAAATGTTAAAAAATTCATATCATTTCTCCTTACATTTATTATAGTACTAACTTTTCTTTATAATGTCAATATATGTTAAAGTTTTCAAAGCATTTCTACTGTTTTATTACGATATTCCTGTGAAATTTTCACAACCAACAGGATGTTTGCTAAAAAAAAGGACTTTCTTCAAAAAGAAAGCCCTTTGTCACAAAAAATTAATAGAGCTTTTAGATGTTTTGCAGATTTTTACTAGTTGTGGTTATAGCGCAATGTAGCATAGTCTGTCAATGCTTTAACGAAACTGTTTAATGCTTTTCTAATTGTTGCCATATTTTTCACCTCGATGATTTATATATACAACATCACGTAAAATATGTCAAGATTTTCAAAGCATTTCAAATAAGAATTTATTAATATTTTTAATTATTTGCAGTTATTTCATCGTATTTCATTTTTTGCCTGTTTTCAAATTCTTTCACGTTGAAATACTCATTCTTATTAATCTTGAAAAAACACATTTCACGAAACACAAAAAAAACCGGCCACAAACAGAACAAAAAATCCGTTTGTCAGCCGGTTAAAAAAAACTATTCGATTGTATTATTTGCAGAAGTTTTCTTTAAGGAAGTTCAAGTCCAATTCTGGATAAAGTACATGAGCACTCAAAAGCTTATTGACTCTAGCCCTAGCTTCCTGTTGAACTTTAGGATCCAAATCAATCTTTCCCTTTGCAGGTTTTCCGTCTTTTGTAAGACCAGGTTTAGTCCCTTTCAATACAAAGTCGATTATATCAGCAACTTCCTTCATATCGTTTTCATCCATTCCCAAAGTTGTAAGACCAGGGGTTCCAATTCGGATACCACTTGTCCACCAGGCTCCGTTCTTGTCGTAAGGAAGAGCATTTGCATTTGCAGTTACACCGCACTGGAAAAGAGCAGCTTCAGCCTGTTTTCCGGTTAAGCCGTATACTGTTACATCGCAAAGCATAAGATGATTATCCGTTCCGCCTGTCTGAAGAGGAATTCCGTGTAATTTACAGCCTTCAGCCAAAGCCTGAGCGTTTTTAACGACATCATGAGCCCATTTCTGATATTCAGGCGTAGAAGCCTCTTTGAAAGCGATTGCTTTTGCAGCCATAATGTGTCCAAGAGGACCACCGAGAACCATCGGACAACCCTTGTTAACGTAATCGATAAATTCTTTTTTGCAAAGAATCATAGCACCTCGAGGTCCTCGAAGTGTTTTATGAGTTGTTGTTGTAACAATATCAGCCCATTTTACAGGATCGTAATCACCTTCAAAAACTTTACCTGCAACAAGACCAGCAAAATGTGCCATCTCTACCATCAAAACTGCTCCACATTTATCAGCAATTTCACGGAATCGTCTAAAGTTTATTTTTCTAGGATAAGCTGAAAAACCTGTCAAAAGGATGAGAGGTTTTACTTCCATAGCCTGCTTTTCAATTGCATCATAGTCCAAAAGACCTGTTTTTTCGTCTACACCATATGGATGACTTTCGAACATTCGAGCAGATACATTCATTTTGTATCCGTGTGTAAGATGTCCTCCACAAGAATAATCCAATCCCATAAGTTTCTGATTTCCGAATTTTTTGCGAAGATCATCAAACTGTTCGGCCGTAAGGTCGTTCAAAGATTTTACGCCCAATTCTTCAAGGGTTGGAGTCTCAACTTTTGCGCTAAGAATTGCCCAATAAGCAACAAGGTTTGTATCAGCACCTGAGTGAGGCTGGACATAAGCATAGTCTGCACCAAACAATTTCTCAGCTTCTCGAGCCGCTACATTTTCAACAGCATCGATATTTACGCATCCGCCATAATATCTGTGTTCAGGATATCCTTCAGCATATTTATCAGTAAGAAGATTTCCCATAGCAGCTTGAACATTCAAAGAACAGTAGTTCTCACTGGCTACAAGTTTCAAGTGACTTCTCTGATTTTCAAGTTCGTTTACGATGCTCGCTGCGATTTCTGGTCCAACTGCAGCAACCTGCTGAAGATTTGCAACATAAGCTGTCATTGCAACATTTGGCTTTCCGTTGCAAGAAGCAAGATAATTTTCCAATGGTGTAGACATAACAATTTTCTCCTAAAAAAAATTCAACCGCCCGAATAGCTGGCGGCATTGTTAGAAAGCAAGATTATTTTAGACAAAATCCGCTTTTTATTCAACTTAGTGATGTTTTTTTTCGTGATGCCAATAGAATCCAAGCCCAAGACAAAAACTATGAAAACCTTTTTCATAAGAAATTAAATAAGAGTAATTATATTCTGCCTTAAGCATGAACCAAGAAATTCCTGCAGAAGCCCTCATCATCAAATCATAATAATCACCGATGCATCCGCCAAAAGCAAATGATGTGTAAAAATCAAATGGAAATGTATCAGTTAAAAATGATGATTTTTTATTTTCGGTTAAATTAAAAGAAAGCCCTAATTCTGCCAGCATCAAAAATTCACTAGACAACTCATGGAAAATATGATCTGTGTATTTACTTGTATAGTCATATTCGGAATTTACAAGATATCCTATTTTTCCACCACAAAAAAGATTTTTCCAAAATGGAATGTCAAAACCTACAATTTCTTCACACCCTACTCCATTATGATAGCCAGGGATATAATTAACAGCAATTGTACAATCTACAGCATAACGGGCACTTTTATCCAAATAGTTTGAAAAATTGGAAATTGTATTTTCAGTTTGAATTTTTCTCTCTTGAACAGCCTTTTCTTTTTGCAATTTTTCTTTTTGTGCTATCATCTCTTTTTCAATTTCATCATCGGATTTTATGTGAAAAACTTTTTTCTTTACCTCTGAAGAAAAATTAGTTGATAGAAAAGTAAAACTAGATTTTGTCTCTAGAATCTTTGGAGATGAAATTCTTTTGCCTGTCAAAACATCATAAAAATTTAAAGTCTTAAACGAAAAGTTATAACGTGAATCAATGTTTTTATCAGGCTCAATGGTATAAAAAATTTCTCCATAAACCAATTGCTCTCCACGAGCAAAAAGACTTGAGTACATATCAACATTGTCCATGTAAAAATCATATTCAGTTTTTGTCGCAGTTGTCACATCCACAACTTTTCCAACCAAATCAGAATATTTCAAATCAACTGATGTTTTATAAACAAGATTAGAACCTAAATAAAAATAAACATAAACTATCCAACTTTGTTTTTCTGCATCATATCCACCGACAGAAATTTTCAAATCATCGGACAGGCTTGAAGATTTTTTTACAGAAGAAAGACGCTTTTTATCAGATTGAATTTCCTTTTCTAACTGATTCAATTCTTTTTTTACTTGCTTTTCAAGTTCAAAAATTTGCTTTTGAGTTTGATTTTCAATTCTAATTCGATTTTCTTCGATTTCGTTTTTGCGCCGTAACAGAGCATCTGATGTAGGTTTCCCGTTGGAAACTTCGGCATTTCTATAAGGAGCAGTTAATATTGATTCGTGCAACGAATTGTATTCTTCAAGGGCATCCTTTTCAATTTCATCAATCCGCTTATTTAGTTCAGCATAAATTTCTGATAAAGCTTTCTTTTTATTTTCTAAAATCATTATTTGGGCAAAAGGGCTTGCATTGCTTGATTTTAGATTCCTAAGAATTTGAGATTTTTTGTTTACTTGCTCTATTAATTCATCACGTTTTTTCTTTTGATTAATCGAACGTTCTAAATCATGTTTTTGATCCTGAAGTTTTCGCTGTTTTTCTTCTGAAAGACGCTCTGACTGTAATTTTGCAGCTTTCATTTTTTCTTCTGCAATAGCTTTTTGAGTATTAATGCGAGCAATCTGGGATATTGCATCAACTTCAGAAGATTTTTTCAAAGTTTGTATTTCAGCATCATATTTTGCAATCTGATTTTTAAACTGTATTTCTTCCTGGCGAGCATTTTCAAATTGTTCATCATAAGTCAGATTTTCATTTCCATATTGAAGTTCATATTTTTGACTTGCACTAAGATTAATTTTTAATTGAGAAAAAAGTTCTAAAGTTACAATATCTACAGTACATCCGCCAAGAACACAAAGATTTTCCAATGAAGAAATTCCCTGTTTTACACACGATGAAAGATTTTGTCCGCTTTGTAAATCAGTAAATTTTGCAGAAAGCGAATAGTACCTGCCTGTTTTTCTGACAGTTGTAAACAAAGCATAACGAGCGCCAGAAAGTTTACCTTGTTCCAAGGATGTTTTTTCATCATAAAATGCAGATTCATATTTTTTTTGAAGATATCTTATTTCTTTTTCATTTGCAGAATTAATCAATTTGAATTTTGACAGTTTCAAGAAATTTGATTCAAATCTGTCCTGTATACTTCCAGGAAGCCAATTTTGGTCTGGAGCAGAAATATTTTCACAAACCGGATACATCACGACAAGAGAAGATTCTTCCATCCGTTGAGCAAAAAGAGCAACAGAAAAAAGAGAAAGACAAATAAAAAATATAAATTTTCTTTTCATAACCCTAGTAATTTTTTTTATGCCACATAACAAATGCGACACGCTTGAGCAAGTGAAATGTTTTCTAGTTTTAGTCTAAAGCCCTCCATCGCATTTTTCCAGAAAAAATGCATTTTTTCATCATAATACATACTTGATGCTGTTTCAGAAGCCTTTTCTGCACAATAAAGCATTTTACAAGTCAAAAGTTCATATTCACTCATATTCCCACCTCTTTATAAAACAAATTATATCAAAGAGGTGTATCAACGAATGATACTTAATTTATTTTTTCAAAACTTTTTTCAAATCTTCAATTCATCCAATGATATTTTATACACGCTTCCACAATTGTGGCACACGATTTCAAGAGGATTCGGACCATTTTTTTTAATATCATCAAGTTCTGCTGCACTCAAGGCTTTTATATGTTTTATGAATTTTTCTTTTGAACAATCGCAGTCAAATCGAATTTTTCTTGTAACAGGAACTGTTGGAGCAAAATCCCTAAAAAGACCATAAATTATATCATCATTATCGCCTTTTTCGCTGTACCATTGACCAAGACTTGGACAACTAGAAAAAGCATGTTCAATTCGTTCTGTAAGTTCATCTTCATCCATGCCATTCCAATATTCATTTTTTTCATTCCCCAAATTTCCACCAAAACCCGGCATCTTTTGAAGAAACATACCGCCAGCACCAATGACCCTGCCTTTTTTATCCATCATAATTGATGTATTAAATGCAGTTTTCGTCTGTTCACTTTGCTGAAAATACCAGGCTAAATCTTTTGCTATATTTCGATGTACAATTTCTACAGAACCTGTCTGATATTCTCGTGCACCCTCAGACAAACGAGAAATAGTTAATGTTCCGTCTCCAAAAAAAGGAGATAAATCCCAGCTTTCAAGAGGTTTTTCAATCGGAATTTGATTTTGTAAAAGATAGCCACGAACGGTACCGGTGCTATCAGCATTAACACAAAAGCCTGCTGCAGGTCCATTTGTATCGTAACGAAAAAGAAGATTCTCCCGGCCTTTCATAGTTGGAATAAGAAGAGCCCCACTCAAACAAGCCTGTCCAAATACTTGCGTTTCTAAAATGCCAAGATTGTGCTGAAGTCTCATTCTGTTAACAAAACGAGTTCCATGAAAAAGTGCACCACGATAGCGACCTTCAGCAAGGATAAAAATACTCATTTCATCCTCGTAAAGGTTGTTTATAAAATTTTCAAGTTCTTTATCTTCATATTCTTTTGTAATCATAAAATAAATCTACCAAATGTTTATGAAAAATTCAATTTGATTTATTGCACACAAGTGCCCCAGTTTGATTTTCTTTATTTATGCCGACAGCCCGTTTGATTTTACGCGTCTCGTGTAATATAATAGAAGATATGACAAATATTCACATTGGAAACTTAAGTTTCAACACGACAGAAGAAGGACTTAGACTCGCATTCGAAAAATTCGGCACGGTAGAAGAAACAAGAATCATCACCGATAAAACCACAGGAAAATCAAAGGGATTTGGTTTTGTGGAAATGGCAGATGAAAAGCAAGGCGAAAAAGCTATAAAAGAAATGGACGGGAAAATGCTAGACGGAAGGAAAATCCGCGTAAGTAAAGCCCTTGCTAAAGAACAACGAAACGACGGCTGGCAGAACAGATAACTTACCAGAAACGATTTCACCAGCTGCCACTCGCTTAGGTGATAGGCAGCCTAAAACGCACGAAATGAATCCCTATGATACAGAAGAATTTAGAACTTTCCTCGCACCTGAAACTAATAGACATGACTGGATATGTCAATGGCTTACAAAGCACGATATTCCACACTCAACAATTCCAACAGGAAACCAACTTCATATTTTAGTTGAATTTCCAAAAGAAAATTATGATGAACGATATAAACTCAAAACAGTTCTTGCACACTACGACAGATTGTGCATTGGCGCAAATGATAATTCAAGTTGCGTTTATCAAATTTTACACTGGATTTTACGACTGAAAGAAAATTACAAAAAAGAAAAAACTCATAATTTATACATAATTTTCACTGATGGTGAAGAATTGGGAGTAGGAAAATCTAATGAAAAGACTGGAGTTTTGGGAATTGCATCTTTGTTAAATAGAAGCGAGTTAAAAGAAAGCGATGTTTTTGCAATTGATAGTTGCGGTAGAGGTAATACGCTAATTGTTTCTTCAGCAGGAAAAGAAAATGGCACTTTGAAATTTAAAACTCGTTTTAAGGATTTATACGACAGGGCAATTGAACTTGCAAAATTCTCTTGCGGCGACGACTGGCTTACGATGCCGACTTTTTACGGAGACAACGCAGGCTGCATTCTTGTCGGGATTCCGTCGGTTGCCATAACGGTTCTACCAAAAGAAGAAGCTGTAAAATACATGCGGAGTTTGCAAAGATTCCCAAACCTTTATGAAAAAATGATGAATCATATTTTAACAGGTGAAGAGCAGAACGCTTTGCCTTTAACATGGCAGATGATGCACACGAAAGAAGACTGCATTGAAAACTTAACAGACGAATCGTGGCCGTTAATGGAAAAGTTTTTGGACGGTCTTGCAAAGGTGAAAAGCCGGTAGGATGATTTGTAAATGGTCGACTCAAATTGTTGCATCACAAGATAATAATAACTTCAATCGTCCAAGTCGAAAAAAGGCATATCGGTATCATTCCATAAATAAAAACCTTTGTTGTCATAATTTGGAATCATTGTACCATAGATTTCAATTTCATTGTCTAAAAGTTTGCCATAAGAATCCCGTGTAAAGACGACATCAAAACTTTTTGATGTATATTCGTAGTTTGCACTTTCATACAATGGAAGATACGATGTGCTACCTGGATAATATAAGGTCGCTCTAGTTTGAGTAAAAGACAGTCTATAAAGAGTATCAGAGTTTCTCAGTTTGCCGTACCAATTTCCAACCCAAGGATTTTGTGACGAGACAGAGTCATTTTTCGATACAACAGGGGTACAACTAAAGACAAAAGAAATGAATAAAAGACAACTAAAAATTATAGCAATTCTTTTCATATCGTTTTTCATTAATAACTCTCCTCTAGGTCAAAAAAATTTTAGGAAACATTCTTTTATAAGAAAACATGCAATGTTTTCTTATTCTATGCTAGCATAGAAATTTTTCTACTCGGGGAGAAAGAAAAACAGTGGAAGATATGAGATTCAAAAGGGCAATTCCTATCAAGCGGGCGGTTTTACACTGTGGGAACATTTTATCAGGCGATAGTATTTATTCATAATGAGTCCACATTCTAAGAACACGAACAAATTTTTCTTCCTCAAAGACTTCGTAAACAAGCCTGTGCTGAATATTTATTCTTCTTGAATACTTTCCTGTCAAATCCCCAATCAGTTTTTCA
>JAQYSN010000114.1 GCA_028725265.1 Spirochaetales bacterium
AACTATCATGACTAGTGATGAAGCAACCGTGATGATGATAACAGTTCGCATCCCGATTGCTTGCTGCCTTATTTTTCGTTCAAGCCCCAAAATAAGGCCCTCAAAAAATCCTACTAGAAGTTTTATCGCAATTGAAATATACTGCGGAATCGAGTTGTTTGCTGTGTCACTGATTATTTCATTTAAAATTTCGTTTTCCATCGGCAAAAATTATAGCACGTGTTTTTTATTACGGCAAATTTTCGTTTTCCTGACCAAAATTCTAGCCAAATAATTTTTTTATCATTTGTTTAACATCAGTCACTGCAATTGAGGAATCTTCTTTTTCCGGTGTGATGACTGTTGAAAAACCTAGGCTCGTGGCATTTTTAATTCTTTGTTTCAGTTTTGAAACAGCTCGTATTTCACCTGCAAGACTCAATTCTCCTACAACGGCCGTTTTTTCAGGAAATGAAATTCCTGTACGTGCTGAATATAAAGATGCGCACAGAGCCGCATCGATTGCGCTTTCGGTTAATTTGATTCCGCCTGCCACATTTATATAAATATCTTGATCACTGAACTTGAGTCCCATGCATTTTTCGATTACGGCTGCAACTCTGCTGACACGAGCGTTGTCAATTTTTTCCGAGTATACACGGCTTAGACTTGCTTTTGCAGGCACGGTTAGGGCTTGGATTTCGACCATGAAAACTCTGCTTCCTTCAAACACCGGAACTATCGCAACGCCAGCAGGCAAATTTCCGTTTCGTTTTGTTATGAACATTGATGATGTATCTTCAATCGGTACAAGTCCTTTTTCTTGCATAGAAAAAATTCCCAGTTCATCAATCGAACCGAATCTGTTTTTCTGGCAACGTAGAAATCGTACATCGTCGTTGTTTTTTTCGAATGAGATTACCGTATCGACCATATGCTCAAGCGATTTTGGGCCTGCGATAGTTCCTTCTTTTGTGATGTGAGCCACCATAAGCATAACGCAGTTATGTTCTTTTACCCAACTGATGAGCTCATTCGCACAGTATTTGAGCTGATTGACGGTGCCCGGAACTACGCCCGCCTCGGCCGAATATACGGTTTGAATCGAATCAATCACGACAAATGTCGGGTTCAACGTGTTAAGGGCATTTTCTATGTCATCAAGAATGCTTGTGCAAAGAATCTGTATGTTGTCGCAATTAAGGCCGAGGCGGTCAGACCGCGAGCGACTCTGATTTGCACTTTCTTCTCCACTTACGTAAAGCACGCTATGTCCTGCGCTTGATTTTGTCGCGCTGCCAGTTGTGACTGCGCTTGATTTTGTCGCGCCGTTAGTTGTGTCTGCGCCTGGTTTTGTCGCACCGTTAGTTGCGACTGCGCTTGATTTTGTCGCGCTGCTAGTTGCGACTGCGCCTGGTTTTGTCGCGCTGCCAGTTGCGACTGCGCTTGATTTTGTCTCGCCGACTGATTTTGTCGCAGCGCCAGACGTATCGTTGCTCGTTTTTGCCACGCCGCTAGTTACGCCTGATCCATTGGCAATTTTGCTCGCGGTCTGCAAAAGCAGTGTCGACTTTCCGATTCCCGGTTCTCCGCCTATCAGTATCACGCTTTTTAGCATGGCGCCACCGCCCAAAACTCGGTCAAACTCTTCTATGCCGGTAAAAAGACGGTCGCCTTCAAGTGGACTGATTTTCGAAAGACTTACTGGTTTTTGCGGAATTCTATTTCCTTTTGAATCGACCTTGTTTCCGAGTCCGATTCCGCCCACGGTGGCGCCGCCTTCGTTTTGCACGAATTCCTCGAAAGTGTTCCATTCGTTGCATTCAGGACATCTTCCTAACCATCGAGGCTGTATATTTCCGCATGAACTACATTTATAAACTATACTTTTCTTCTTGGCCATAATCAGTAAATCTCCATATAAATTATTGCACGAAAAATCAATTTTGAATTAAAAAAGCTCATGATTTTCAAAAATCATTCGGTCCAAGCATCGATTTCTGTTTCTTTTACCGCGGAATTTGACTGTCGCCCAGACTTTTTTTTCGATCCTTCAATTTTGATTATGATTCCGTTCGGAAGGCAGGCTGTCCATTCTCCAATTCTACTGATTTTATGTGAAAAGACGCAAAGTTTGTTGTCACATGGCGAATCTTCGAAAAAAGCGCTACCGTTTTCGATTTTGATGATGGAATTTCCAAGTCTTCCAGGAATTTCTAGCTTTGCATCTTTTGAAAGTGGATAAATCCATTCATCTTTTCCGTTGCTGATGACTAACTGTTTTTTATTTCCGTTTATGTTTCTGAAAATGAAAAAGCAGAATACACATGTGATAATCAAAAAAATGGTGAAAACTAAAAAATCTGCGGCCTTGAACTTCATAGAGTCAGTTTCGTTTTCCCAGAACAGTTTCCTGTTTTGCGATAGTCGTGCTGTAAGGAGGAACGCTTTCCGTAAGCCATACGTTACCGCCAATCGTGCTGCCTTTTCCGATTACAGTTTCGCCTCCAAGAATAGTAGCTCCAGAGTAAATCGTTACGTCGTCTTCGATTGTTGGATGTCGCTTCTTTCCGCTGAGCGATTTTTTTACCGAAAGAGCACCGAGTGTTACGCCCTGATAAAGTTTTACGTTGTTTCCGATTACGCAGGTTTCGCCGACTACAACGCCTGTTCCGTGGTCGATAAAGAACGATTCTCCGATTGTTGCTCCCGGATGGATATCGATTCCTGTTTTACCGTGTATGTATTCACTCATTATACGTGGGATGATTGGCACGTTTCTTAGATTTAAAAAGTGTGCGATTCTGTGTACCAAAATTGCTTCAGGTCCTGGGTACGAAAGAATGATTTCTTCAATCGATTTTGCTGCGGGGTCTCCATTCAACGCTGCCTCAGCATCTTTTACAGCCTGTTTTCTGATTTCTGGAATCGATTCAATCAGCTCTGTAGAGATTTTTTCGGCTTCTCGTCTGCAACTTTCTTCGCAGCTTTCCTTTTTTGCATACAGAAGGGCTTTTTCGGTTTCCGATGAAAGTATTTTTAGGATACGATTTAGCTTTTCTCCCGTTGTGTATTTGATGTTAGATTCACATACGTTCTCAGCCTGATGAAAACCTGGGAAAATAACAGCTTCGATGTCTTTCAAAACCTGAATGACGTTTTCACGATTCGGAAAAAACTTTTCATTCAAAAAGTTCGCTCCGCCTTCTTTTTTGTATGATTCAACGATTGTATCAATTGTCTTGTCTAAATTTAACATGTAAAATATTATATAGAAGAACAATTTTTTATTCCATATCGATTTTTTCATGCATACAACTCCGTTGACAAAAAAAACTTAAATATATATACTTCTAGGACATTCCATAAAGGGATATTCTGCCTTTATAGCTCAGTCGGCAGAGCGCAACCTCGGTAAGGTTGAGGTCGGCGGTCCGATTCCGCCTGAAGGCTTACTTGAAAAAGTTTTAATCTTAATATTTTTGCATTAGATATAGAAGGAGTAACAGAAAATGGGAAAGAAAGGTAAGCAAGTTGTTGAAATTATTGCTTTACAGTGTTCTGAATGCAAACGAAGAAACTATACAACTTATAAAAACCGCCGAAATATTCAGGGAAAACTTGAATTGAATAAGTATTGTCCATTTGATCGCAAACATACATTGCACAAAGAAACAAAAGTTAAATAATTTGTATTTAATTCCTGTCGCAAGACAGGTTTAGATATTTAGGTCAGTAGCTCCAATGGTAGAGTGGTGGTCTCCAAAACCATTTGTTGCGGGTTCGAATCCTGCCTGGCCTGTACTTGATTTTATAATTTGCAAGGAATGATAAAATGAAAAAAAACGGAAGTAAGGTTGTTAATTTTTTTAAGGAATCTATAGCTGAACTTAAAAAAGTTGTTTGGCCTACTAAAAATGATGTTTTGTCTTCAGTAGCAGTTGTTTTGATTTCTACAATTATTATTGCTGCAGTTTTGGGTCTTCTTGACTTCTTGTTTGTTAGCGGTATGAATCTTATTTTCTAGGCGAAGTAAAATGGCAAAAGGCTGGTATATTCTTCACACGTATTCTGGGTATGAAAATAAAATCGAGCGAACGATTAAAACAATGCTCGAAAATGGTGACTTATCTTCAGATATCGTAATTGATGTAAAAGTTCCTGTAGAGGAAGTTGTTGAAATAAAAGATGGAAAGAAACGTAATCTTACGAAAAAGTTTCTTCCTGGATATATTATGATAGAACTTGATTTGCCTGATTTGGGTTGGCAAGCTACTTGTAATGCAATTCGAAAAATTCAGGGTGTAACGAGTTTTGTCGGTACAGATTCAAAAGTTCGTCCGCGTCCAATTTCTGATGAAGAAGCAAAAGCTCTTTTGCAAAAAACTGGTGAAATTAAGGGTGAAAAAGCTCCTAGACTTAAACAGTCTTTTGTTGTTGGAGAACAGGTTAAGATTATTGAAGGTGCTTTTGATTCATTCACTGGAACAATCGAAGAAGTTAATATCGAAAAGAATAAACTTCGTGTTATGGTTGGGATTTTTGGTCGAACAACACCAGTTGAAGTTGACTTCTTACAAGTCGAAAAAATTTAAAAAGCTAGAAACAATGTGCTGTTGAAAAAAATGGCACATTTTTTCTTTGTTTTGGGAGAAATATCTCTTCGTTGAAGGCATGATATTTCGCTAGTTGGATGCAGTAGTTGCTTAATGCAAAAGTACGGTTCAACACACCAATCTCAAGGAGATATATATGGCTAAGAAAAAGGTTACGGCTGTCATCAAGCTGCAGTGTCCTGCAGGAAAGGCGACACCA
>JAQYSN010000115.1 GCA_028725265.1 Spirochaetales bacterium
CCTGAACTGTACCCGGTGCGATAACGACTACATGATAGTCACCATTTCCACCTCCACGAGTAGCCTGGAAGTAGTCTCCCTGAGCACCTGCGATATTTCCGAGTCCTGGACCACCACGCATCATATTGATAACTACTGCAGGAAGCTGAGCTCCTGAAATATAAGAAATACCTTCCTGTTTAAGAGAAATTCCCGGAGAAGAACTTGATGTCATACATCGAGCACCGGCAGCACTTGCACCCATTACCATGTTGATTGCAGCAAGTTCACTTTCAGCCTGAAGAAAAGTTCCGCCAATCTGAGGCATTCGTTTTGAAAGATATGCCGGAATTTCATTCTGTGGAGTAATTGGATAAGCAAAATAGTAGCGGCATCCAGCAAGGATTGCAGCTTCACCAATTGCTTCATTTCCTTTCATCAAAATTTTATTTGCCATTTAGTCCTCCACCTCGATTTCGATTACACAATCTGGACACATAGTTGCGCAGAAAGTACAAGCTATACAACTTGATTCATCAATGCATACAGGATAGTGGACACCCTGTCCATTTGTATCTTTTGACATCTCAAGAATTTTTTTAGGACAAGCGCCAATACACAGAGAGCATCCTTTACAACGTTCAACTGTGATCAAAGGTCTACCTTTTGCCATGTTCCCTCCAAAGTAGTTCTTCATACAAAGTAATATTCATAGAAGAAAATGTTTATTTCTGATGAATTAATTATAATAATGTAAAAAATTAGTTACAAGGGGGCGACAAGTTTTTTTTATTGCGTTATTTGCCAGTTTAATCTAAAATATTTATATGAACGTTTTTAAAAGTTACATATTGTTATTAGGTTTCGTTACCTATTCCTGTGTTTTTCTACTCCGCTATTTTGCACTTTCCTTCATCTATCACGACTTAAGCAGAATGTGGAAGGGTACCGGTTTTGTTGTTACTATGATGGTTACAACACTGCTTTTGCTTATAGTATTCGCTATCGCATTTTTTGTTTCACGTCCTTTCGATAAAACACTTAAGGCTATAAAAAAAGAGAACTATATTCCAAACGCTGAAGATACAAAAAAATGTCTTTCCTGTTTCAAAAATTTGAACATCATCACGATTTTTGCAAATGCACTCGGATTTTTTGTAGGACAGGTCATCCTTGAAATAAACGGAATCGTGAGCAACAGAAGGGAATTCATCCCTGATAGGGTCTTTTTCGTAATCATACAAGCCGTAAGTTTCGGACTGATTTCAGCCTTTACGACGATGAACGGACTTGATTCACTTCTAGCACGATACCGTGAAATTCTGAAAATAAGAAGCCTTGAAGGCATGAAAAAACAGCGTTCCATCAAGATTTCAAAATTGCTGGTGATTACGATTGCAGTTTCACTATTTTTTGTCGGAATCAACATGTTTACCTGCGTTTACGGCTTTGTAAATGTCGGTGATGATGAGCTTTTCATACCCAAAACTACAATCTGCTTTTTAGGCTCACTCATAATCAGCTTCATACCGATTTTACCTTTGATTGTAAGTTTGAACATTCGTATCAAGACTTCTGCAAAGGCAATTGATGACATGTCTGTTAAAGGCGATCTTTCACAGCGAATCAATATCACGATGATGGATGACTTTGGTAGTCTAACGACAAGCATCAACAAATTGATGGAAAAACTTTCGGACATGATTACTGAACTCAGAGTCAAGACAGAAACTGTTTCAGAATCGGCCTCGGTAATCTCGAGCTCGGTTTTCTCGGCAGAAAGCGCGCTGAACGAAATGGCTGGAACCTTCAGCAAAATCACGACAAACTCGGACAATCAGAACAACCTGATTTTCGATGCAAACTCAAACATCCAAAAACTAGTTCAAAACATCGAGCAGGTCAAGGAAAAATCAGTCCTTCAAACAAGTGCAATCGAAAACATTTCTGCTTCGATAAATCAGATGACGTCAAACATAAACTCAGTTTCTGAAACCGCGAAGAAGGCTCAGAACGTTTCGAACGAACTTAAAAACACAAGTGATATCGGAAAAGAATCAATTGACAACGCCATCGAATCAATAAAAATGATTCAGCTGTCGTCGGTTGAAGTTACAGAATTGATTCAGTCGATAAAACGTATTGCAGCACAGACCAATTTGCTTTCGATGAACGCGGCCATCGAGGCGGCTCACGCAGGTGAATTCGGTTCAGGATTTGCAGTTGTTGCTGATGAAGTACGTTCTCTTGCCGCATCTTCGGCAGTCAGCGCACAGACGATAAAAACCCACATGGAAGACATGCTCGAAAAGATTGAACAGGGTGTAAATGCAATCAATACGGCAGGAGTTTCGTTCAACAATATCTCCGAAAAGGTTCAGGAAAATGCCTCGTACGTTGAAATCATCTCGAATGCGATGGAAGAACAGAGCTACGGTGCAAAGGAAACTCAGGATTCGGCAATTTCAGTAGTTGATGCTGTAAACGACGTCAAAAAATTAACAGAAAAAGAAACTGAGGATGCAAAGCTTGTGCTTGAATTCATGAATCAGGTTGTGGAAGCCTCAAAATCAACAGCAGAAGCAATCAAGGAAAGCGAAAAGGCAAGCGAAAACCTGAAATCAACAATTACAAAGGTAAACATTTCGGCTTCGAGCAACATGCAGTCAGTCGACACGATCAAAAAACAGGTCCAGCAGTTTACAGTGTAAGATGGTTTTAGTTTGATATTAGGACGGATTTCCTGAAGAATGGAAATCCGTTTTTTTTTATATTCTGGCAGAAATTCATTATTATATCCGCAAAGATAAAATCTGCTTGCCAAAAGTATGCAAAATGCATTATAATTGCATACATACAAAAAAGAAAATGTCTGTTACATTTTCCTTTTTGTTTTAAAAACCTAATCTACCACAGGTAGATTGCATTTTTTCAGGTTAATTACGAAGAATTTTCAAAATCCGCCTGAATTTTGAAAATTCAGTATACCAAGGAGGTGCCTATGCCACTTTTACAAGTAAGAGATTTTCCGCAGGATTTATACGAACTCCTTTCCCGAAGGGCTGAAGAAGAAAATCGCAGCATAACGCAACAAACAATCTATATGCTGAAAATGATGTTGAATAATAATGTTGAACTTTCATCTATCAAAAAAAAGGAGGAACGCAAAATGTTGTTGGATAAAATTTCAGCGCTAAACTTACATCTTCCAAAAGATGCTCCAAGCGCCGCAGAATTAATCAGGGAGGACAGAGAAAGATGACAGTTGTAGTCGACACAAATGTATTGTTTGAAATTTTGTTTAATGGAAAAAACAAAGAGTATTATTTTGACTTAATCAACAATGCGGATGAAGTTCTTGCCCCGGAATTCCTTATCGCAGAAAGCACCAATGTAATGAGGCAATATATAAAAGCAGGTTTCGCTGATGAAAACAACGCGAAACTTTCTCTGGCATATGGACTGCAACTAATAAGAAAATACGCAAAAAGCACTGATTACACATTCGAAGTCTTGCACGAAGCTGTAAGGCTAAATCATCCTTCGTATGATATTTTTTATTTTGTGCTAGCACGCCACAATGCAGCAACGCTTTTGACGGTAGATCAGAAACTCGCCACCCTTTGTCGTGAAAACGGCGTAGATGTCGCGTGATTAAATTTGTTTTTTTTGGCAGAAACTCGCGACAATTTTTTCTGCTACGTTTTCGCCGTCCATGGTCGTTAAAAATTGCGTCCATGCAATTTTTAACACCGAGTTTCTTAGCAGAAACTCGCGACGATTTTTCCCGCTACGTTTTCGCCATCCATGCTCGTTAAAAATTGCGTCCATGCAATTTTTAATACCGAGTTTCTTAGCAGAAACTCGCGGCAATTTTTTCTGCTACATTTTCGCCGTCCATGGCGGAACTTGTAATGCCGCCGCTGTAGCCGCTACCCTCGCCTGCAGGATACAAGCCGTACAGAACAGGACTTTCAAAGCTTTCTTTGTCACGCAGGATTCTTACCGGAGTTGAAGTGCGCGTCTCGCTTGCTATCAAAACCGCCTCTGGGCAAATAAATCCGTGCATCTTGGAATCAAAATCCTTGAACGCAGTTTTTAGGCGGCGAGCGATAAAATCAGGAAGCCACAAATCCAGTCGGCTGGAAACAAGCCCCGGAGTATAAGAAGTTTTTGGCAGATTTTCAGTCAGGGTTTCTTGTCCTGCAAGGAAATCGACCAGAAGTTGTGCAGGTGCCTTTTGGCATTGCGTCTGCTCGTAAGTCTTTTTCTCAAGTGCAGTACGAAAAGCAAGCGAGCCGCCGTACTCGCTACAATCTTCCGGTCGCACTTCAACAACGATAGCGGCGTTCGACCAGAAAGAATTCCGGCTCGAAGAGGACATGCCGTTCACGACAATTTGTCCATCGCCACTTTGACTAGGGACGACATTTCCACCAGGGCACATACAGAACGAGTACACTCCCCGCTCTTCGACTTGAGTTACGAGCCGATATTCTGAAGCAGGGAGAACGCCGCCACGCTCGCGGCCGTGGTACTGAATTTTATCGATAATCTGCCGCGGATGTTCTACTCGGACTCCGACAGCAAATGTCTTTTCTTCAAGGATGCGAGTCTGAGCCCCATCGTCGAATTTTCCCCTGTCGCCGTCACAGAGTTTGCGTTCAATTTTCGAAAGCATTTCATAGATATCGGTCGCACTGTGTCCAGTTGCCAAAATTACAGCATCCGGGCGATATTCTTTTTCTCCTGCGACAACACCCTTCACACAGATATTTCCCTGATTTTTCTCCAAAATAAAATCAGTCACCTTGGTTTCAAAATGAACTTCACCGCCAAATTTTCTTATAGTTTCGACCATCGAATTAACGATTTTCGGCAACTTATCGCTACCAATATGAGGATGATTGTCAGTCAGTATTTTTTCATCAGCGCCAAAATATACGAAAATTTCCAAAATCTCTTCAATATTTCCTCTCTTATTGCTTCGAGTGTAAAGTTTGCCATCAGAAAAAGTTCCGGCTCCCCCCTCGCCAAAACAATAATTAGAGTTTTCATCAACCTTTCCGGTTCGAGAAATATTTGCAATATCAAGTTTGCGCTTGCTCGTTGTACTTCCGCGTTCTAAAATCACAGGTTTTATGCCACTTTCAAGAAGTTTAAGAGCCGCAAAAAGACCTGCAGGACCGCATCCCACAATCAAAACGGTATGAAAAGGATTTCCATTTTCGTCTAGTTTCACATTACGCCATTTTGGGCAAAATTTCCCATCATCTTTTAAATCAGGTTTTTCGCCGATATAAACAGCGTATCTCAAATGAAACTTAATTTTCCCTTTCCTAGCGTCGATTGATTTTTTCTTGAGGACAAGAGTGATTTCGTCAGATGAAATCTGTTTGTCAGAACTGATTTTTCCCTGCTTCGTAAGTTCAGAAAGTACTAATTTCTTAAGCAAGGCTGATTTTTTTTCATCTTCAGGTAAAATCGTTATCGTAGTTTCTAAAATCATAATTTTAGCCCTATTTTAAACGAGAAAGCTTGTATTCAAAAGAATCGACGAGAGCCTTCCACGAAGCTTCGATAATGTCCTGAGAAACTCCGACTGTTGTCCAAACATCACTTCCATCAGTTGATTCAATCAAGACCCTTACAACAGCCGCAGTAGGACTTGTCGCATTTATCGAACTTGTAAACGAATCGATTACACGAACTTTATAGTCTGTAAGTCGGATTTCGTTCACAATCGGAAAAAACTGGCGCAATGCATTTCGCAAGGCTGTATCAAGTGCATGAATAGGACCACGTCCCTCACCAACAGTCAAGGCAACTTTGCCATCGACTTCAATTTTTAACTGAACGACAGTCGAAACGTTTTCATCAATATTCGGGCGTTCGCTCATCAGTTTATAATAATGAAGTTTGAAAAAACTCTTGTACTTTCCGATGATTTTTCGTGCAAAAATATCAAAACTTCCTTCTGCACCTTCGAAACTATAACCATCCTTTTCAAGATTCTTCATCTGCTTCATGATTTCATTCAAAATCGCATCATCTTTTTTGATAGAAGGATCGATTCTGTTGATTTTATCAAGAATCATCGCACGGCCGGAAACTTCGCTTAACAAAAAGACTCTCTCATTTCCGATTTTATCAGGATCTATGTGTTCGTATGCAATCGGATTTTTCTTTACCGCGTCAATATGCATTCCAGCTTTATGAGCAAACGAGTTCGTTCCAACATAAGGCATAAAATCAGGAAAAATCATGTTTGAGATTTCTGCAATTTCACGGCAAATCGGTGTAAGAAGATGAAGCCGACCTTTTGGCAGACAACTAACGCCAAGCTTGAGTTCAAGGCTCGGAATTATAGTCGAAAGATTTGCATTTCCTGTTCGCTCCCCAAATCCCAAAAGGGTTCCCTGAATATGAGTACATCCGCCTTCGAGAGCCATAAGAGAATTCGCAACGGCAAGTCCGCCATCATTATGAGTATGGATTCCAAACTGAACATTTTCCAGATTCTGAAATTCGCTTGTGATGTAAGTCGTGGCCTTCAAAATCTCCATCGGCATAGTTCCACCGTTCGTATCACAAAGCGTAATGATTTCAGCTCCGCCTTCAATAGCAGACTTCAAGGTTCGCAAAGCATAATCTGGATTTGAAGCATAACCATCAAAAAAGTGCTCGGCATCAAAGATAATCGTCTTTCCATGTTTTTTGAGAAAAAGGCAAGTTTCGTAAATCATCGAAAGATTTTCTTGGAGAGATGTTTTGAGAACTTCTGTTACCTGAAAGTCCCAGGATTTTCCGAAAATCGAAACTGTATCAGTCCCACTTTCAACAAGATTTTTGAGGTTGATATCATTTTCGCAGGAAATTCCCTTTAAACGAGTACTTCCGAAAGCAACTAGTTTTGATGTCGACAGTTGCACTTTCTGAATTTCTCTGAAAAATTCCGCATCCTTCGGATTTGAAGAGGGATTTCCGGCTTCTATGTATTCCACGCCTAATTTATCGAGAAGTTTTACTATAGAAATTTTATCCTGCACTGAAAAATTGATGCTCTCAGCTTGGACGCCATCGCGTAATGAAGAATCAAGAATCGTAACTTGCGAATGTTTTTTGGACATGGGTTGAGTTTACCACTCTATTGTTTTTGCGACAAGATAGGGAGAAATCGGAGCAGCAGGCATCGTGCAACGCAACAAGACTTCGCGCAACGCAACCTCGCCTTGAAGCTACGCTGGCAATAGGGGGTGCTCGTTCGCTAGCGCGAACATCGAGTTTTCTCAATGCGAAAACTCGCGACATCTGCACCTTCCCGCGAAAATGGGCTTTGCTAAACGCATGGGAAAAAGAACCGCGGAATCGGGGTTCGCGCAAACGCAACAAGGCATCGCGCAACGAAAACTCGCCTTGAAGCTACGCTGGCAATAGGGGGGTGCTCGTTCGCTTTCGCGAACTATCGAGCTTTTTCGCAATACGAAAACTCGCGGCTGCTGCACCTTCCCGCGAAAATGGGACTGTTCTCACGCGATTTCGCATGCGCTCAAAGCGTTCGATAGTCCATTTTCGCTCACGGTGCCTCACTTACAAGACGTCGCATGATGCAATTCCACCGGCTATACAAAAATGCTACCGTCACACGCAAATACGGCAGCGCCCTCTCCTGGATATGACTTATTTATCTGAGAAACCACAAGAGAAATCTTTTCTGCAACATCATCTTCACAGTAAATGATGTACAAAGAATTAAGCTGAGGCCAAATTGAATTTCCAAGTTTCGGAGAAGAGTTTCCTTGCCCCATAACATTTTCAATCTTTGTAAACTTGCATTTTATTCCAAGTTTCTTGCATTCCTTAAGATAATTTTCTTCAAAATCTATGGCAATTGCCTGACTTATCATCACTTCAATTCTTTTCATCAGATTTTTCTCCTGCTTCTTTTTCTGCTGATTCAATCAAAGCCTTTTCTGCTGCAACTTGTTTTCTTTCCTTTTTGATACTGAAAAGATAGTAAATCGCAGGCATAACGAACAAAGTCATCATTGAACCAAAAGTCATACCACCAAGAACCGAAAGTCCGATTGGCTGTGTCATAGTTCCAGTTTCACCAGGGAAAAGAGCCATAGGAATAAGAGAAATTACCGTAGTCAACGTACTCATCAAAATAGGGCGAAGCCTGTTCCGTGAAGATTCAACGCATGCTTCAAAAAGTGCATAACCTCGCTTTCGCAAAAGATTCGTATAATCAACAAGGACTATACCGTTATTTACAATAGTTCCTACCAAAACCAACAGTCCGACAACCGAAATTACATTAAGCATGTTTCGGGTAATTAAATAGATAAACACTACTCCGATAAAACTAAGCGGAATCGTAAACAAGATGATGAACGGCTCTTTGAAAGACTGGAATTGACTAGCCATAACAGCAAAAACCAAAAGGATTGCCATAATAATAATTACAGCAAAATTTCTTACAGCTTCGGCAAAATCTTCCATGGCACCTTCGTAGCTTACAAGAACGCCCTCATCCAAAACGATGTTTTCTCGGACAACTTTTTCCACCTCAGATTGAACTTTCGAAAGAGATATTTTTTCTTTAGGACTGACCGCAATACGAATCGTACGAGTTT
This sequence comes from Spirochaetales bacterium, assembly GCA_028725265.1. Lineage (GTDB taxonomy): Bacteria > Spirochaetota > Spirochaetia > Treponematales > Treponemataceae > RGIG9060. The sequence continues at coordinate 8,619 of JAQYSN010000115.1, forward strand.
GGTTTTCCCTTTGAATTGCAACTGGAGCCAAAGTTTCCTCGTATCGGGAGAAACTAGCAAACGGAATTCGTGTTCCCATAGAATTGTTTACGTAAAGTTGCTCCAAATCCGTAAATGTCTGTTTATCAGAATCCGGAAGAGAAACGATGACGTCTATCTGAGTTCCGTTATCATCATAGCGTGTTGCCGTCGTTCCATTTATAGCAGCGTTTAACTCGCTTCCGGCCGTATACGAAGTAACACCTAATTCATGCATTCGGTTTCGGTCCATTCGAACCGTAAGTTCAGGAAGAGCATCATCAAGATCCATCGTAATTTCATTTACGTAATCACTGGCTTTTTCTTTTACGACCTCTTCGATTTTATATGCCGTTGCTCGAGCTTCATCAAGGTTATCACATTTTATAACGATATCAATAGAAGAACTTGCAAAACTTCCACCAGTATCAAATGAAAAATTGGCATCAGGGAAAGAGTTAAAATGCTTTCGAATCTTGTCTTTTGCAGTTACGCTGTTATCCCAGCCTTTTTTACGCTTATTTTCCGGATAAAAACTGAAACGCAACGTCGCCGTATTTGTATCAGAAGCACTACTGATAATTCCAGCACCACCAACCGTAACAGTCGAAAATTTCACTCCTTTCAAATCATTAAGAACATTTGATTCCATTTGCTGAGCGACCTCACGGGTTGATTCCAAAGTCGTTCCTTTTGGCATCGAAAGTTCAACTGTCAGAGTATCATCAACCGAAGCTGGCATAAAAGTAAATCCGATTATACCGATAGCCGCAATGCTCAAAACGAAAAGTCCTGCTATAGACCCAAGTGTTATTCCTTTGTGATTCAAAACCCAAGTAACAGCTTTTGCATAGCCATTATCAAGCTTATTGAAAAATACCGACATTGCCCGATCAAAACCACGGCCAACTCTAGTTTTCTTCATTGCCGAAGATTTTCCGATTACCAGATATTTCGACGAAAGGACAGGAACCAGCACTGCAGCGACAAGCAAAGAACAAAGCAAACTGAAAACAATCGTAAAAGCAAAGTCTTCAAAAAGTCGCCCAATCATTCCAAGTTTTTTATTGAACATAATCATCGGCAAAAAGATACATACAGAAGTCAATGTCGATGATGTAATTGAACCAAGCATTTCTTCAGAACCAAGAATAGCCGCAACCGTAGGTTTTGCATCCTTTTCACGATAGCTAAATATATTTTCAAGGATTACGATTGAATTATCGACAAGCATACCAATTCCCAAAAGAAGTCCTGAAAGAGTCATCATGTTGATAGAAAATCCGCAAAAGTACATCAGTGCGAGGGTTATCAAAACCGAAATCGGAATTGCAAGAGCAATAATAAATGTACTTCGTAAACTTCGAAGGAAAATAAACAAAACAATGACAGCAAGCACAATTCCTTCAAGAAGAGAAAAGACTACTTGTCGAACGGTCGCACCGATATTATCCGTAGTATTGAAACTTTCAATAATTTCTACATCATTTGGAAGTTCTGCCTGAATTTTTTGCAGTTGCGACCTAACCTTTTTTGCTGTCGCAAGAGAATTTTTTCCACTCTGTTTTTGTATCTGCAAAACAACACATGGAGTTCCGTCAAGATAAGCCATTGAAGAAACATCTTTGTAGCCTTCGTAAACATCAGCAATATCTCTAAGCAAAATTGAAACCATTTCAGGAGTTCTTGTTCCGTTCTGCTTTGCCTTGTAGGAAACGACACTTTGCTTGATATCCTCGATTGAAGAATATGTTCCTTCTGCCTTAATCGAGTAATTTGCATCCCCGGATGTAATAACTCCACCACTTGAAGATATATTCTGGGCCGCTATCATCTGTGCAATCTGCGTAATAGTCAATTCATAAGCATCAAGTCTATCGCGAGGAACATCAACGATAACAGCTTTTTCACGTCCACCGCTTATATTTGCACTTGCAACACCATCAATCTGTTCAAGTCGAGGCTGAATGATATTTTCGGCAATCCCCGAAAGTTCTTCTGGAGTTCTTGGGCCTGTCACAACAAGTCCCATAATCGGAATCATCGAAGGGTCCATCCTAAAAATTATCGGAGAACCAGCCGTATCAGGAAGATAGTTTCTAACAAGATCGATTTTATCACGAATATCATTTGTGGCTGCATCCAAGTTTGTTCCGTATTCAAGTTCCATAAAAACAAGACTGGAGCCACTTTGCGAAGTCGAAGTCATTTTTTTAAGTCCGGTCACACTCGAAAGCACACTTTCAAGGATACGACTAACGCTCTTTTCAACTTCTTCAGGACCTGCGTTGGTATAGCTGGTACTTACAACAATGTATGGAATTTCCATTTCTGGCGTGAGGTTCAAGGGAAGAGATTTAGTACAATAAATTCCCAGAGCCGTTGCCAAAATAAAAATAATTAAAACTGTAGTCGGGCGATTAACCGCCATCTTTGAAATTGACATAAACTACTCCGAAATGCTGATTACGTTAACCTTAGCCCCTTCAGAAAGAAGAGCTTGTCCCTTTACGATGATGATATCCCCCGCATTTAAGCCTGAAACAACTTCCTGCTTATCATCAACACGGATTCCTTTCTGAACTTCTCGAACAGAAACAGTGCTGTCGATTGGATTCAAAACGTAAACGATGTCCTTGCTATTTCTTGTAACGATTACATTATGAGGAATTACGATTGCATTTTTCTTTGTATCGGTAACAAGTTTGATTCTGGCATACATTCCAGCCCTAAGACGTGGATCTGAAGGTTCTTGAATCAATTTAATTCCAAGAGTCCTTGATGATGTATCCAAAACAGGATCAATTTCGACAAGGACGGCCGGAAAACTTTCTCCAGGAAAAGCATCGAATGTAAGCTCTGCTTTCTGATAGAGCCCGATTCGGCTGATAAAACGTTCTGCAACGTTCGTCTTGATTTCAAGTTTTCCAGTACTGCTGATTTTTCCGATTGCCATTGATGCTGCCACCGTCGAACCAACATTGATTGGAAGACTTGTTACGGTTCCGCTAACAGGAGCTTTGATTGGACTCACCTTGTAGTCCATTCCAGGACGACTTGAATCGACCTCTGCCAAAACTTGATTTTTCTGAACGACTTCGCCCACTTTTACGAGGATACGCGTAATTTTTCCAGACTGCACATCAGGATAAATATCAACGCTTGAAGCTGCCTGAACGTTTCCCCCAAAAGCAAGATAATCATCCAAATTGCTATTATTTACCTTCAAAGCATAAACGGCAAAAACTGTTTCCACAGCATCTTTTTCCTTAGAGCTTTTGTCCTTGCATCCTGTAAGCAAAAAAGAGCACATCAAAAAGCACATCATTAATGATAAGGTTATTTTAGAAATAATTTTATTATTCATTTTCAGATTCTCCTGTTTTATTATCAAGTTTTGCATTAATTTTTTGTTCAAGATCTAGCACTGCTGAAATGTAGTTGAATTTTTCATTCATAAGACCAAGTTTTGCCTGGCTCATGGAATTTTCAGCATCCTTCACATCCAAAAGTTCCTTAGTCCCGTTATTGTAAGCTTTCAAAGTTGAATTGTAGGCCTTCGTTGCAAGTTCAACGTTTCGTTCCATAGCCTTGATATTCGACTGAGATTTTTCAAGATTATCAACGAGCGAATGAATTTCGATTTCCATATTTTGAATCATCGTATCAAGTCCAATTTTTGCCTGTTCGAGCTGTTTTTTTGCCTCGATAATTTTCTGGCCGTTAGTTCCAAAAGGAAGTGCGTTCAACAGATTTGAAAAAACAAGTGTGAAAGAAAGGCTTCCGTTGTCAAAATAATTCTCTTCATCAAACCAATTTTTCTGATAATCGATGATGACAGGCTGCCAGCCATAACTTACTGAAATGCTTGGAGTATAAGCTGAAAAACGCTGTGCATTCAGTGAGATTTGGAGAAGTTTGATATTGTTTTTCATCGAAATAATATCCGGATTTGAATTGCAGTATTTTCTAAAAAGTTCATCTGCATCCACAGAGATGTATTCTGGTGAAAGTTCACCTTGCAACTCAAAGTCTGTTCCATAAGGAAGACCAATCAAAAAAGCAAACATATTTTTCTGCTGTTTAAGCTGCTGCTCAGCCGACATTACCGTAGGCTTTTGATTCTCGTACGAAACCTGACTGTTCAAAACCGAAAGCTCCGGAACATAACCATTTGCATAATTTGCAGAAGCCTGTTCGTACCTTGCGCGCGCATTTTCCAAATTTTCTTTCTGAATATTAAGGCTTTCCTGCATAATCAAAAGGCCATAAAACAGTTTTTTCACGTTTACCCTTGTTTCATCAACAGTTTTTTCCCAGGTTATTTTTCCATTTTCGTAACTAACATGAGCAGCTCTGATTGAATCAATCATAGCAACATTGAAATTCCATTGAATACTCACGTTTCCGACGGCATTCCAACGATCAGCTTCCGTATATTCAGATGAGGAAAGTGCATCGAGAGCGCTTCTGTAACCATCTGCAGCAGAAGAAAAGCCCTGAGCCGCACTGGCCATAGCAGGATTTCCCAACGCACCATAAGCACCAGCCAAGCCATCATAAGCTCCTGCAAGTCCTTGATAGATGCCTTTATAAAGAGATGTTGAAGCCGTAGATGAATACGACGGATATTCTGTTGCTCGACTCATCGTAAGACTTGCATTTGCAGTAGGCAAAAGAACATTCCAGCTTAGTGCATTCGCATTTTTTTTGATTGCAAGGTCTATCGCAGCAGACTTCAATGACTTACTGTTTTTGACGGCATAATCAACGGCAGAATCGACCGTAAGGATGATTTTTTCATCAGTTTTCGTCTGTTCCTGAGCTTGAAGTCCAAGTCCCATCTGAAAAACAATCAAAAAAGTCAAAATCAATTTGTTTATCGTTATTCTTTTAGCCATTTTTCTTTTCCTTTTCGATTTCCTCTTGAAAAAACACAACCATCTTCTCGATACAGATATTCGCAATTTTTCTTTCATTTTCAGAAAGACATTCCGAAGCTTTTGTCGCAATATCATCCAGAACATTTTTTATATCACTAATGATTATGTTTGAATCTTCGTTCAAGTAAAGACGCTGAATACGCCTGTCATTTTCATCCCTTTCTTGCCTCAAAAGCCCCCGCTTGCAAAGAGAATCAATCACTGTCGAAACAATTCCTCGTTTAACAGGAGAAGAGGCACAAATTTCACTTGCGGTATTTTTATCTGGATTTCTATAAAGAAACAGCAAAACAGACAATGCTGATGGCGTAAGGTTATGCTTTTTTAAGATTGGTCCTGTTTTAATCTTGAATAAGATATTCGACAAATCCATCATCATCGAAAGAGCACAATTTTCCTCGGTTAAAGAATCTGCATTCATTAATTACTCCATTTACTGGATATTCCAATTTTGAAATATCCAAAATACGGAACAATTATAAGAATCTTGTAGGATTTAATCTACCCCATTTTGTAAAATCAGTCGCTTATATCAGTATCCATTTGGATAAAAATTGAATAATCAGGGCACAGTTCCTTTACTTCTCCCTGAAAGGTCTTGAAGACTTTTCGCATGTCAGGATAATCAAACGACATGACCGCATCAAAACTCATCATCTTATTTTTTACATCAACATAAAATCCATGTAACTGCATGATTTCAGGATGAGTTTTAGCAATTTCTTCAACCTTAGTTCGAATTTCAGAAACCTGATTGCAAGTTTTATTGACAGAATAAATTCCGACCGCCGCAAGGATTACGCCACATTCTTCCTGAACCCTAATCTGAATTTTTCGAGTAACAGTATCTATCTTGTCAGAATTCCAAGTTTCAGGTATTTCGATATGGACGGATCCCATCAAGCGCTCCGGACCGTAATTATTCAATGTGAGGTCATAGGCACCACCGATTTCATCATCAACAGAAACAATAGTGCTTTTTATTTTTTTAGCCAGATCTGAGTCAATTCGTTCGCCCAAAATCTGGCTGATGGTATCATGAATCATTTCGACACCGCTTTTTATGATTATAGCAGAAATTATAACTCCAAGATAAGATTCAAGGGAAAATCCTGTAAATTTGAAAACGAGGGCCGCAACAAGAGTCGAGAAAGAAATTATCGAATCAAAAAGCGCATCTTTTCCCGATGCAACAAGCGAATCCGATTTTGTTTTCTTACCGACTTTCTGAACGTAAAGTCCCAAAATAATTTTTGCAAAAACTGCGACCGCAACAAGGATGATTGCCAAACTCGAATAATCCGGAGTTTCTGGTTTTAAAATCTTTTTGAAAGACTCTATCAAAGAAGTAATACCGGCATACAAAACGATTGCAGAAATAATCATCGCTGAAATATATTCAGCCCTTCCATGTCCGTAAGGATGCTTTTTATCAGCAGGTTTTTGAGCAAGTTTCGTACCGACAATCGCGATAACAGACGACATAGCATCGCTCAAGTTGTTCAATGCATCAAGAATAATTGCAATTGAGTTCGACAAAAGCCCGATAATAGCTTTTCCCGAAGAAAGCAACATGTTTACAACAATACCTATTACACTTGTCTTTACTATCTGTTTTTCACGAACCAGAAGATATTTTTCATCTTCAAGCTTTCTTTGCTTGTCTGACATAATCTACTGCTGAAAGCCCAGCAACTCCTCCTTCGTATACAGCCTTGCAAACCTGAAGTAAACCTCCAGTTACATTTCCGCAACTAAAAATCCCAGGTGCATTTGTCTGCATTTTTTCATCAACCTTGATACTGTCGCCTTCTAGTTCAAGCCCAAGTTTTTTGGCAAAATCCGCTCCGCCTGCACTACCCAAAGCAACGAAAAATCCATCAGCATCAATTGACGAACCGTCTTCAAAAACAACTTTCTGAACGTGAGAGTCTCCCTGTATCGAAGCTACCTTCCGTTCATCTATCGTCATCTTGGAATCTGAATTCACCAAATTCTTCAGTTCCGAACAATCTTTTCCATCCGTAAGAATTGTAACACTCGAAGCCATGTTTGCCAAATGAGAAGCCTCTTCAAATGCATAAAGTTTATTTCCCAAAACACACACTGACTTTTTGCGGTAAAAAAATCCGTCGCAAACTGCGCAATAAGAAACACCTTTTCCTTCAAACTCCTGGATTCCGGAAATCGGAGGCCTAAGTTTTTTGTTCCCAGTCGCAATTATAAGCGCAGTTGTCTGAAAATCTGAGGTTGATGTCGATATTCCATAAACGCTTTTTGGCGAAGGCGCAAGCATCTCTATGTGAGTTACTTCTGTTTCGAAAACATCAACTCCAAGATTCTTAGCCTGCTCAATTCCTGCCTGATACAAATCTGGCCCAGTTATTCCATTCGGAAAACCATAGTAATTATCGATTTTATGAGCCTTATCCAGCTGACTTTCACCTTTGTAAACAACAGCCACATTGAGATTTGCTCTTTTTGCGTAGAGAGCTGCCGAAATACCTGCAGGTCCAGCTCCAATAATCAAAACATCGTACATATCAACCTCCGATAATATTAATCAAACTTTGCAGTTTTTACAACAAAGCTTCGATTTTCTTTGCAATTTTATAGCACAACAATAAAAAAGCCCCACTGAAATGTGAAACAAATAGTACTTCATATTTTCGTGGAGCGTGTGCCAAAATGATTTATCAAAAAAAACTAAACTATTCGGTCTTAAATTCTGAAAGACTTGTCTTCAATCCAGAAATAGTTTCATGGTTTTCCGAACTTGAATTTTGACAAGCAAGAACAGCTTTTGTTATCTGAGTAGAACCTGCGGCCATTTCGTTCATCGAATCTGTGATTTCAGTAGTAACATCGCCCAACATCTTCATTTTTTGAACGATCAAATTTCCTCCATCACGAAGTATTTCAACATTAGATTTTACGACATCAGAAGATGTTTTGATTTCACTGATAGACGAAAGAACCTGAGAACTTCCGGCATTCTGTTCATCCATTGCATTTTTAATTACAGATTCCTGCTGCTTAACAGTATTTGTCAAATTAAAGATAACTTCAAACTGATTCTGAACAGCCTTAGTATTCTGAGCCACGCTATCAATGACCTGCTGAAGTTCTCCAAGCTGAGATGCAATAACCTTACCCTGAGTATTTGACTGTTCGGCAAGTTTTCGAATTTCATCTGCGACGACTGCAAACCCCTTTCCAGCTTCGCCTGCATGAGCGGCCTCAATAGCAGCATTCATAGCCAAAAGGTTTGTCTGACTTGCAATACTCTGAATGATTGTAGAAGCTTCCATCAAGCCTACAGATTTTTCCAATACATTTCCCGCAAGTAAAACAGCTTCATTTATCTGTTCGCGACCGTTTTCTGACTCTTTTCCCAAGTTTTCAACAGCCTGAGAGTTGTTTTCAAGAATCTGTGTTACAGAACGAATATTTGCAACCATCTCTTCTACTGCAGCAGATGAACTTGCTACACCTTTTGCTTGAACATTGATACTATCATTTAATTCAGAAATTCGCTCAATCATTCCCTGAATAGTCTTATCTGTCTCTTCGACCCCAGCAGACTGATTTGTAACACGCTCTTTTACACTCTTGATGTTAGCCATAATCTCTTCGATTGCAGCCGAAGTTTCTGTCATGTTCGTAGAAAAGTTATTTGCCGTAAGCAACGAAAGTGCAACAGATTTATTGATATCATCAAGAAGAACTCTAGTTCCATCATGGAAAGCATTCAAGTCGTTAATCAAAAGACCAAAATCGTCACGACTCATAACCTCGATTCTTCGTCCGGTATAATCTTTATCAGCAACAAGCTGAGTAAAATCAGAAATATCCTTTAGTCTGGCTGCAGTACCTCGCATCTGGAGAAATGTATCAAAAATAACAATTACGATACCTACAATCCCCGTCGGAACAATAAATTTTAGCAAAAGTTCAGAAATAGGAAGATTTTTTGTAGAAGTATTTACGATAGGAGTGATGACAGCAAGGAATAATCCTAATACACCAAACATAGAAACCAATACACTTCGTTTTACAAGCGACATTGACTTATATTCTTTACTGAAAGGAACCATCCAAAGACATTTTTCAAAAGATTGCATGAATAAAATGTAAAACATCAGCGAAAACAGACACATATATCCGAAACATCCGATAAACATCGCTGATACCTCAAAAGGCAATTTTTTCATCTTGAACGAAAACATAACTATTAACGGAGCCAATATACCATTAAACACAGCAGTATACATTGTTATAGATTCAAATCGTTTTGCAAGTTTATTTGTTCTAGCAACACTTTCCGGGTCTGTACCATCGTACTGCAATATTTTTTTTGTTTGTGAAAAATACCAGCCAAAAACAAATGCCAAAGCACCACTTATACTTACGATAAAAACAGGTGAAAGACAAGCTTTAAAAGTATACTGTAAACGCAAAGCACCCATGTATGGAAGAGCAATCCAATCCACCAAAATAGGTGCAAAATAGATGAGCAGATAGAGAACAAATATTTTTGGTGAAAATTTTGTCAATTTTATCTGTTCTCGTGGCACATTAGAATAATCAGCAACAGTTTCAGATTTTTTCATAAAAGCAACCTCTTTACACAAAAAACTAGTTATTAGAGAAAAAACAAAGTTGTACAGTACTTTGTATTTAGCATATCTAATTAAAACTATCAACTGATATTTACAATAACAATTGTTTTCAATATTACAAAACTAATTGATGATTGAAAAACAATGCATTAAAATGGAGAAAATGGAAGTGAAACCCTCTTATCTGAAAAGATGCATTATCATTCAAAGCCCTCTGGTACAGCTTAACACGCCGTACCCGAGTGGTGCATATCTTAAAAGTTTTTTCAGCAATTATAATGAAAGAATCTCTTGCGATTTATACAACAATCATGACGCAGGCACTTTTCGCGGGGGTAACTATAATCGTGAATCAGGCAATTCTCGCGGGGAATATTTTTCGTCGGTCAAATGGATTGATGCAAGCAATCTTCTTTTCCACCGAATTTTCAGTCCTGAAGGTTTACGCCACATTTTAGACTCAACCGAAAACAAAGCCCTAAAAATGGCCAATGAGGCTGAAAAAAACAAAAACGACGATGGCGTGGGAGAAGCTACCGCATACAATCTTCGCCGATATCTTATGCAAAAAGACGCATGGATTTCCTGGATAGACAGAATTAAGGCGATTTTAGGCTGCGAAACCTTTAGCGATGGCAGCGAATTTTCAGGTCGAAGAAAAATTTCTGGACGCGAACTGTGCCACGAATTTATCTACTCACCGTTTGCACCGCGCGGTTCAAGAATGGAAAACTATCTTGCCGATTTGGAACAGAATTTTGGACGGCAACCAACAATTGATGACGCACGCTTTTTAGCAAGTTTTGCCCTTGCAGATTTGGCCGACTACATCACGGCTATCTACGATTCGAATTTCAGCCTGATTCGGTACGCGGAACATCTTGCCACGAGTGAGAAAGATTTTTCAAAATTTGAGCGTGCGCTGGAATCTCCCGTGCTAAAAGACTTTCTCGAACCTCTGATTTCTGAAATTAACAAAGATATAAAAGATGATAAAGATGATAAGGATAAAATTCCCGCGGGCGCCGACGATAAGCACACGCTTTTTTGTATTTCCGTTCCGTTTGCAGGCTGTTTCGCTCCTGCCCTTTCGATTTGCCGCACTCTTCGTTCGGACTACGGCGACAAGGCAATCATCAGTTTAGGCGGAGGCTACATCAACACGGAACTTCGTGGAATACAGGAAAAGAAGCTTTTTGACTATGTTGACTTTATCAGTTACGACCGTGGCTACGGCTCGTACATCGACTTGATTAACTCAGATTTCGCCCGTGACGGTAGAGAATACTATAAAACCGCATACTTACATGACGGCAAAATCATAAATACCGCGGACAGAGACAAAGCTAACAAAGATGAGAAGGATATAAAAGATAAGCAGGATGCGATAGCGGTTCTTGAAGAAAAATGCACACTCGCAACATTTCCCGACTATAGCGATATCGATTTTTCGCTTTACCCGCGACTTGCCGATGACGCAAACCCGATGCACAGAATCTGGAGCGACGGCAGTTGGCTAAAAGCCTACATGGCACACGGCTGTTACTGGCACAAATGCGCATTCTGCGACACCACGCTGGACTATGTTTGCAGCTACAAGCGGCTAGACTGCAAAAAACTTTACGCGCATTTATCAGAACAAGCACGAAAGACAGGAATCTACGGCATCCACTTTGTCGATGAAGCATGCCCTCCCCGCTCGCTCGTGGAATTTGCAAGCGAGAACACCACCGTGCCGTCAACAAAATCACAAGGGCGCCTCACATTCTGGGGCAACATCCGTTTCGAAAAATCGTTCACGCGCGACATCGCAGATTTTCTCTCTTACGGTGGCCTTATCGGAGTTTCTGGCGGAATTGAAATTGCGACAGGGAGTGGCCTTGAAAAAGTGAACAAGGGAACCGACCTTGAAAGCCTGATTGGTGCGTGCTGTGCGTTCAAAGAAGCTGGAATTTTGGTTCACGCCTACATGATTTACGGTTTTTATTCTGAAAGCACACAGGACACAATTAACTCAATGGAAGTTCTAAGGCAAATGTTTGAAGCAGGCCTTTTGGACGGCTCTTTCTGGCACAAATTCGTTCTTACAAAACATTCCACGCTTTTTACAGAATGGAAAGAAGGAAAACACCCCGACCTAAAACCAATTCTCGACATTGATGTCTCCGACGCCGATAACAAACACAAGCCTTGGTTTGCACAAAATGACATCCACTTTGAAGGTGAAGAAAAATACGAGAAATTTGACTACGGATTAAATTTAGCCCTTAACGACTGGATGCATGGCGAAAATCTTACTCGCCCCGTACAGACTTGGTTTAATTTCCCCGTACCAAAACCTTCGATTCCACGCAATTATATAGAACACTTCATAAACAAATATGAAGAAAAGAAAAATCGCGAGCACAACGACTTTAGTTCTTTCTGTACTGACACAACTCCTTACCGATGGATTGGCGGAAAGGTTATTTCAGACGATAGAAAAATTATGTGGCACTATTTTGGGCAGTTAGTTGAAATGAATATGAACGACGTAAATTGTGCAAAAAAAATTGCCACCGCACTAAACGATGACAACTTGCGTGAACTTTGTGGACAACTTTCAGCAAAGCAGTACAGAAAACTCCGCGAAAACGGCCTTGTGAAAATCTGCTAGAAAATCTAATTTAATTTTCCATAAAATAGTTGTAAGTTGCAGAAGCAATTTTTTGCATCAAAAGAGAATCCGCTTCATCAGTCTCAAAAGAATCTTTTATGAAAATGCAGATTGCACATTCACGACCATCCGGAAGATAAATCACGCCACAATCGTTCCAAGCAATTTTCTTTCCGTCTTTCATTCTAGGCCCCGTTCCTGTCTTGTGAGCAAATTTTGTATCGGCAGGCAAACCTTTCACAATTCTATCTGTCCCGGTTTCAAGCGAAGCAAGACATTCATTCAAGAATTTCTGATTTTCCTTGGTAATATTTTCAGAATGAAGGCATTTTTCAAAATATCGCGCCATAAAAACCGGAGTTGCCCAGTTGTTATAGCAATTCTGCAAATCATGATGCATAGTTTTTTCAGTTTCCAAAATATCAAACTGATTTTTCATCTTCAGTTTTTTAGTATTCTTCAAAACCGACTTTTTAACGTTCTTAATCCCACCTGCAAAATCAATAAGTATGTCATTTGCATTGTTATCACTTTTTATCAGTACATATTTTATAAGCTCGCGGACTGAAATTATAAATTCATCATCATCAAAATCGCTAAGGATTGGGCTATAGGTGTTTTTATCAAGGTCGTTTTTATTGAGCTGAATTTTATAATCCAAAGACAAAGCTTCTTTTTCGAGCTTTTCAAGAACGCACTTAGCAACTGCAATTTTATAAACACTCAAAAGCGGAAAAGCTTCATCCCCATTGTAAGCAAAAATTTCATCATCACAAATGGCTGCAAAACCGACCGTTGCATTGTGATTTTCGATAAGAGAAACGACTGAATTGTAATAATCATTCGCACGTGCAAAAGATAAAAATGATACTGATATAATAGACAGAAGAAAAACAAAACGCAATTTTTTCATACTCACTCCTCGTTATTTTCCAGATATTCTCGTAAGCCACCTGCTCGACGATGTTTTTTGTAAAATTCTTTGCATTGTTCGGGATTTTCCGCGTACCACTTACAAACAAGCCCCCAGTTAATCGAATCTTCAATTGGCGTCGTTTCAGATTTTCCACCGAGTGCGTGGTATTTTTCCACCGTAACATCAATCATCGCTATACTTCCGTATTTTTCAGAAGATGAAAAACGTACGCAATAGTCATCTTTTTTTTCCGGAAAAAATGCGGCCATAAAATCAGAGAAAAAGCGAGTCGTAATTTCAGGACCAAACTTGTCCGAAATTTTGTCTATGCAGTTTGTTGACAAGTGGTAAAGCACGAGCGAAAACTCATCCAAAGACAAACCGGGAATCGAAAAATCAGCCAGCGCAGTTTTTTCATCTTCTTTCCAGAAAATCTCATAACGAATTGCAGGCGAAATACAACATTGTTCATTACGATGCACCATAAAATCAGTAAGTTTTTTCGTTTCTACTATTACTGGAATTGACATTTTCTCTCCCATTCCTATTTTGATATCTCACCAAGTCGCTTGATTTCAGCCATAAGGGAATCGAGTTTTTCGTGCGTTACAAGCGGATTAAGAAGCGTGAATTTCAGGCAAGTCTTTCCGTCGTAAACCGTTTGTCCGATAACGATTCCGTCCTCGTGGATGAGCTTTCGGCGAACAGCCTTGTTCACATCGTCGCTCGCATCAAGCCGGAATACTACCGAAGAAATTTCAGGCTCGATGAAAACCTGGAAAGCAGAGTCGGCTTTGAGCCGCTCGTAAAAATAATGTGCATTTCCGATTGTCGTGTTCACGATATTTGCATATCCGCTCTGTCCGTAATACTGAAAAGCACACCAAACTTTGAGTGCATCGAATCGGCGTGTCGTCTGAATCGATTTTCCGACCAAATTTGTGTAGCCTGCTTCCTCATCTTCCTCTCGGTTAAGGTAGTCGGCATGAAGTTCAAAAACCTCGAAGTTTGCATCGTCTTTTGCAAGAACCGCACTGCAACTAATCGGCATCAAAAACATTTTGTGAAAATCCACCGTGACAGAATCGCAAAGACTCAAGTTTCCGATTCTGTTCTTATAATCAGGTGAAAGGATGACAGCACTTCCGTAGGCAGCATCTGCGTGAAGATGCATTCCGTATTTGTCACAGATTTTTCGCATTTCTGCCACATTGTCGATTGAACCGTAGTCGGTCGTTCCGATTGTTGCAACCGCACAAACCGGGATATTGCCGTTTTTGACATCCTGTGCAATTAAATTTTCAAGAGCTGTCAAATCCATCTTCATTTTTGAATCGACCGGCACCTTTACGACAGAATCGTAGCCCAAGCCCATAAGATGACAACTTTTTTCCATAGAAAAGTGTGAAATTTCGGAAGTATAAAAACGGAATTTATTGTATTCAGGAGGAAGCCCTCGTTTTTTAACATCGTAGTTCAATTTCGTTCGGCAAAACCAGTCGCGCGCCATCAAAAGAGATGTCATATTGCTCTGGCTTCCACCGCTTGTAAAACAACCGCCCGCATTTTCGCCGTAACCGTAAAGCTTACATAAAAACTTACAGGTTTCGACTTCGATTTCCGTTGCGGCTGGGCTCTGATCCCAGCTATCCATCGACTGATTGTAAGTCGCGATAATCAATTCCGAAGCGATGGTCGGCAAGAGAGTGAGGGTGTGCAAATGCGCCATGTAGTCCGTGCTGCTCGTTCGAAGCATGTTCGGCAAAACCTTTTTTTCAAGGCACTCAAAAAGGCCGTCCTCTCCGATTCCATTTTCAGGAAGCATATTCTCGACAAAAATCGCCTTCTTCAATTCCTGTGGCGTGAGCTTGCTGTAGGATGATGAATCCTTGAACGAATTTGTTATAGCCTTTGCCGTTCGTTCGATGACGCGAAGATAGTTTTCTTTTGAATTATTATCTGATGCCAGAAAATCGCATGAAGAAAGTTTTTTTTCCATAGCTGCCATATTGCCCCCGAAAATTTGTTGTTCCGTAAGTATAGCAGAAATAGGGAGTATTAGCAAGAACGGGGAAAAATTGTATTTTTGACAAAAACTGACATGTTTTACTTGTGTTTTTGACAAAATTAAAATATCGCACAAAAATCTTGAAAAGGTGCAAAAAAAATTATGAAGCGAAAAATCTATGATGAGTTTCTGAACTGGAAAACTGAAGATGCCCGAACCTGCGCTCTTATGGTTGACGGAGCAAGGCGTACAGGAAAAAGTTATATCGTTGAAGAATTTGCAAAGAATGAATACGAATCACATATTCTCATAGACTTCAACCTTGCAGGAGATGATGTAAAATCTTTGTTTGAATTATATTTAAATGATTTAGACACCTTTTTTATGATGCTCAGCACAATTTACGGCATAAAACTTATCGAGCATAAATCCCTCATCATCTTTGATGAAGTTCAATTATTTCCAAAAGCAAGAGCAGCGATAAAATATCTTGTAAAAGATAATCGTTATGATTACATCGAAACAGGTTCGCTTGTTTCAATAAAAAAAAATGTTAAGGACATTCAAATTCCATCAGAAGAAAGGCACATAAAATTAAATCCGATGGATTTTGAAGAATTTTGCTGGGCAATGGGCGATGATACAACAGTTCCATTCTTGCGTCACATTTTTGAAAGGCGCCAGGAAATTGGTAGTGCCCACAGAAAAATCAACACGCTTTTCAGACAATATTTAATCGTGGGAGGGATGCCCAAGGTCGTGGAAACATTCGTAAAAACACGAGACTTTGAAAAAACAGACCGAATAAAGCGTGACATTCTGACTCTTTATAGAAACGACATACAAAAATATGCTGATAAGTATGTTGAAAAAGTAACGGCTATTTTCGATGAAATTCCATCGCAACTGCAAAAACACGACAGAATTTTTAAACTTGCAGAATTGGAAGAAGAAGCTCGATTCAGAGGATATGAAGATGCATTTTTTTGGCTGAAAGATTCAGGCATTATGACACCTTGCTACAACACGACAGAACCATCCGTCGGCTTAAAAATGAACAAAGAACGCACGACAATGAAATGCTTTATGGCAGACACGGGGCTTTTGATAAGCCATACCTTTGATGAAATCGGCATTGTCAGCAACGAAATATACAAAAAACTAATGCTAGATAAACTTTCAGTAAATTTCGGAAATATTATGGAAAATATCGTTGCGCAAATGCTTAGTGCAAATGGTCATTCACTTTATTTTTACACAAATTCCAACCGAAACGATGCAAGCTCTAGAATGGAAATAGATTTTCTTGTATCAAAAACAACAATTACAAACAAGCATAATATTTTTCCACTTGAAATTAAAACCGGAAAAAATTACGCACTAAGTTCTCTCAAAAAATTCATCGCAAAATTTCCAGACCAGCTTTCCGAGCCGTTCGTTTTTCATGACGATGAATTTAAAATAGAAAACGGAATAACTTTTATGCCGATTTACATGGCGATGTGTCTGTAAAAAAGCCCCTCGCAAGGTTGTGCGAGGGGTCGAAATTTATTTTTTACAATGCATATTTCACTCTGTTTTCATTCCGATAAAAGTCTTGTCCGCTTCTTCACCAAAGGCAAAACATCCATAGCTGCCATATTGCCCCTGAAAATTTGTTGTTCCGTAAGTATAGAAGAAATAGGGAGTATTAGTAATTCCTAAATTTTATATTTTATACCAAAAATAAATTGAAAATCGAAATCCCAAGCCTTATTTGCTTTATTTCTCATATTCTTTATAAAATAACTATCCATTGTTGCATAAACAACAAAATCTTTTAAAATTTCGTAATCTCCAAAAATGCTAAATCTTAGAGTATGCTGAACAGCTCCACTAGATGGATTTATACCTACAGGACTTACTGTACTTGGAGAAACAGGACTGTAAATGCCTTCTGGATAGAATCCCCACTGATTATCAGTATAAACTATTCCGTGAGCTAAATAAAAAAATTCGCACCCGATATTCCATATCATATCACATGAATTACCATGAAAACCTTGATATTTTAGTTTCAAATCCGCAACAACACAATCTCCTCCATATCGATATCCTGTGCAAACTTTATAGTAATTTATTCTTGATCCGTTTATCATATCGTATTCGCGCACATAGCGATAAAAACTTACGCCATAAATTTCATTTTTAGAATCATAACTCTCACGCAAATACAAATAAGTATCGTTATAAACACCTTCAACACAAATGTTAAAAAAACCATTTTCAAGTGGAATTACGGATTTTAAACCAAGCATATAACCAAAAGCGTTCGGACAACCACCCTTTCCGTTTGAAGGGCTTGTTTCTCCAAAAATCGTAAAATCATCCATTACGATTTGAGCATAAACATTTAAGTTTTGTGTAATTGCAAAATTTGCATCAACTCCCAAAATAGAGTTTGCATTATTTCTAATAAAATAGTTATGAAAAAAATTCATCGGATTATAAATTCGGACATCAAATGTATTTTTTACAGATTGAAACATTATTGCTTCTGCAATCGATAATTCCAACCGCTGATCAAAAAGCCGTGTTTCAAATTTGTGGGCAATAAATGATTTTATTCCGTTTAACGAATTAGACGAAGTAATGCCATCATATTCAGAAGGATAAAAAGTTATCAAATTCGTAAATTTAAATTTGTCAAAGAACATAACAAAACAAAAATTATCGTCATAGACAGAATTTCCACCCAAAAACAAATTTCCAGTTTCACCACTTCCCCACTTAATTTTATCGCGGCCAACTCTAAAAGACCAATTTTCCCCACCAAAACAAAGCAAAGAACGAGGATTTACATCTAAATTAAAAGCCATCGCAGAATTTGGAGGAAGACAAGGAATATTGTGCGTAAAATTTATACAATAAAAATTATCGTAATCTTTATCATTTTGAATACCACTTGGAGTACCAAGCGAAAGTGTATGGAGAGCATAAAAATAATTTTTTGACCAAAATTCCGCACTCCCCAAAAAAAGCGGAGAACGCTCTTCAAAGCCATAATTCCAATCACTTTCCCGATTGAAATTAGTATTTGTATGTGCATAAAACTGAATATCAGCTTGGGCAGAAAAATGCATCGAAAAACTTTTTTGATTTATCAGTCGTTCAGTAAAAATTTCAGCTAAAATTGAATCATAAACTTTTTTATAGATACCTTCTAAATTTTCATAGTCAATTAAATCGAGCATATTTTTTAATTCTTGTGCACTCCAAGGCCCTGTACTAGAAGGAAGAGCTTTTTTTTGAGCGATAAACAGAGTGCAAAGATTTTTATATATTTTCGAATCAACATCGAAAGTTTTATTTAGATTATATTCGTTTGAAAATAAAGCTAAACTAGCAAGTGTAATTAATAAACATTTTAAAAATTTTTTTTTCATTTTACCTAGCAGTATTCAAAACCTATAAAAAAGTAATGAAATAGTTTTATAAGGAAAACCACAAGGTTTTCCTTATATTATGCTAGCATAATTTTTTTTTCGCGCCGCCATCACAAACGGGCACTTCTTCAAGTAATACTTAAAAAGCAAAAATAAAGCCTACCCGTGTGAAGTGCACTGCAGTGTCGCACACCGAGTAGGCTTTTTCAAATAAAACAAGATTCCAGCTTTATGCCTTAAACTTGCCAGATTTTATTTCCGAATCCACTTCAAGAACAACTTTTTCGAAAATCGAAAGCATCGTATCGATTTCTTCCATAGTGACGTTCAGTGCGCAAAGGCAGCGCATTACAGCCCCGTTTCGACCGCCCTTTTCCATTACGAGCTTGTTTTCAAAACATCGTTTCTGGACTTCGGCAGCAATCGGACCGCCACCAGTATGACTTCCAAGCATATCGGCTGGAGTATTCGGATCGATAAACTCCATTCCCAACATAAGGCCGCGACCACGGACATCACCGATAATAGAAACTTTCTTCTGAAGTTCCTTCATCTTGCCCATGATATAATCACCCTTCTTTCGCACATCAGCCAAAAAGGCAGGATCCGAAACTCGTTTCATAACCACGACTCCGCCACGCATAGCAAGCTGGTTACCGCGGAAAGTTCCAGTGTGTGCAGCAGGTCCCCATACATCGAGTTTTTTATTGTAAACTACGACAGCAAGAGGAAGGCTTCCACCGATAGCCTTTGAGCAAAGAATTACATCAGGTACGATATCAGCATATTCAAATGCGAAGAAATTTCCGCTTCGGCCAACACCAGCCTGAATTTCATCTATAATAAGAGGAATGTCGAGTTCTTTTGTCACACGGCGAATCGTCTGCAAAAATTCCTTTGGAGCAGGAATTACACCACCCTCACCCTGAATTGCTTCAAGAATAACACAAGCAGGTTTTGGCATTCCACTTTCAGGATCTTTAAGAGTTCTCTCAAAATAGTTGCAACAAGCCTTAACACCCATTTCTCCGCCAAGTCCAAACGGATTGCGGTAATCATAAGGATACGGGAAGTGATACACTTCTGGCATGAGAGCATGAACTCTTTCCTTGTCAGCAAGATTTCCAGTACAAGAAAGTGCACCGTGTCCCATTCCGTGAAAAGCTCCGCTGAATGCTATTACACCGCTTCTTCC
>JAQYSN010000116.1 GCA_028725265.1 Spirochaetales bacterium
TGAACTAAGTTTTTCTTTTTTTACGGTTTTAAGAGTGTTTGTAATATTGAGAGGATTTGTAAGTGAACTGATAAATGTACTCAGAATATTCAGTATATCTTCGAGAATATCTTTACGCTCAATTTTCTTTCTTTCTATGATGTCCTTTATGTAAACTTCATCAAAGAGATTTGTAAGATACTGTTTGTACTGCTCTTCATTTTTCAGGTGAAGAAGATACGGAAGACCGCCATAGATCATATAGCGATCAAAATTGTCTCTCTTGTCGCCACCTACAGCCTCATTGTATTCAGAAAAGCTCAATGGATAAACTTGAATTTGTGATGATCGACCACGGAATTCTGTAGAAATCTCCTTGGAAAGCATTTTGGAATTACTGCCTGTAACATACACGTCAAGGTTTTTATAATCTTTCAGTTCATTCAGCATGTCATAAACTGTAATTTCATAACCCATGTTGTCTGGGTCAGGAATCGAATAGCAGAACTGAATTTCATCAATAAATAAATAGAATTTTTCATCACTTTGCGAAACTATATTTTCTACAAAGTCTGCAAGAGCTATCGGATTTCGGTATTTAGCGTCTTTTCGCTTGTCAAGCTGAAGTTTTATGATATTAGCAGGCTTTGTGCCTTCGTTTAAGAGATACTCATAAAACAAATCAAAAAGCAGTGTGGATTTACCGGCTCTTCGAATTCCTGTGATTACTTTTATCTGGCCATCCCACATGTAATCTATGATTTTTTGTAAATAAAGGTTTCTACTGATCATGTTTTGTTCTCTTTTTATATTGAGAATTTGCAACGTAAACGTCGTAAGTTCTCAATATATTTTTAGATTACCACTAATTGAAATTTTATGCAACTTGCACTTTTTGGCGGGTATAAATGTGGATGTGTTGCACTGCGCGTACACTTTTTTTAATAGCACAGCAAAAAAATCGCCGACAGCCCAAAATGAACCATCGGCGGTTATCGTTTTATCTTTTGAATCTTTTTTATCTTTGTTAATTTACTTCAAATTAATCATTGATTTATCATAATTTCGTTCGCTGCCGCGAACTATCGAGTTTGCTCGTCGTAGCGACTTCGCAAATTCGCATACTTATTTCCAGATAATCATTGATTTGTCGTAGTCAGATGGTTCTTTATATCCCATCAAGTTCATCAATGTTGCCGGCCAGCTTGAAATTCCAAGACCGTCGTTCAACTTTGTGTTGTCGTACTCGCCCTTGTATTCAGGATCGTAGATGATTCCCGGAACTGGGTTCAAACTGTGCGAAGTCTTTGCTTTAGGCTCGCCCGAAACTTTGTCCATCTTGACGCTGCCGTCTTTTGCATGCTCGTACATGTCGTCGCTGTTTCCGTGGTCAGCAGTCAAGCACAAAATTCCGCCAGCTTCTTCGATTGCAGATTTGAGCCGTCCCAGCTGAAGGTCCATTCCTTCCATCGAGCAAACAACTGCATTGAAAACGCCTGTGTGACCAACCATGTCTCCGTTCGGGAAGTTGAGTCGGATGTGATCGTATTTTCCGCTCTTGATTGCTTCGATAACTTTGTCAGTGATTTCGGCGCATTTCATCCAAGGTCGCTGTTCAAAAGGAACGACATCGCTAGGTACTTCAATGTAGTCTTCAAGTTTTTCATCGAATTTTCCTTGTTTATTTCCATTGAAGAAGTATGTTACGTGTCCGTATTTCTGTGTTTCAGAAATTGCAAGCAATTTTACGCCTGTTTTTGTAAGGTATTCACCCATTGTTCTGTCGATTGAAGGTGGATTTACCAAATACTGAGCTGGAACGTGTGCGTCTCCGTCGTATTCCATCATTCCGGCATATTCAACTGAAGGAACTCGGATTCGGTCGAAAGGAAAATCTCCACCTTTTGGTGTTTCAAAAGCACGCGTGATTTCAAGGGCTCGGTCGCCTCGGAAGTTAAAGTAGATTACGCTGTCACCGTCTTCGATTGTTCCAACCGGCTTTCCGTTTTCTGCGATAACAAATTCGTGCATGTCCTGATCCAAAACTCCTGGAATTTCAGCGCGGTATGTTTCGATGGCTTTTGTTGCGCTTTCGAACATTCTTCCTTCGCCCAAAACGTGTGCTTTCCAGCCTCGTTCAACCATTGACCAATCTGCATTGTAGCGGTCCATCGTCATGTACATTCGTCCGCCGCCTGATGCGATTCGGTAATCAACTCCGCTAAATCCTGCCAAAAATTCTTCGAGCGGTGTGATGTAGTTAAGTGCTGATGTCGGGTCTACATCTCGTCCGTCCAAGAGTGCATGAACTCGCAATTTTTTAACTCCGTCCTTGTATGCCTGGCTAATCATTGCCTTGAGGTGGTCTATGTGAGAGTGAACGTTTCCGTCAGAAACCAATCCGATAAAGTGAAGTGCACTTCCTTTTGAATTTACGTTTGCCACAAGTTTTTTCCATGTGTCAGCCTGGAACATCGAGCCGTTTGCGATTGATTCTCCGACCAATTTTGCGCCCTGTGCGAAAACTCGGCCGCATCCCATTGCGTTGTGTCCGACTTCGCTGTTTCCCATATCGTCATCACTTGGAAGACCTACAGCCGTTCCGTGTGCCTTGAGTTTTGTGTGAGGGCAGTTAGCCGTAAACCAGTCTAAGTACTTCATTCGGGCTGCCTTTACCGCATCGCCGTCTTCATATTTTCCATATCCAACGCCATCCATAATTACGAGAACTACTGGACCTCGTCGGCCTTTCCAAGCTGGATTTTTTTCCAAAGCATGCATTGTGTCTGCCATATAAACCTCTTTTCTATGATTTGGGCGTTCCGCCGTTCGCTTTTCGCTCACGCCGTCGGGCTGTCCACGGTTCCGCTTTCGCTTCAGCCTCCGCACTCCCTCGTTTATCTCGGTCGCTTGCGGTGGCCGCTCGCTTTTCGCTCGCGCCGTTCCCATCCCTAACGCTCTTTTATTTTCTATATAATATTTTACTGTTTTTTTGCATTTTTGTACAAGGGAAGCTTGACGAATGTATGATTGAAGTATATATTCAATTAAGTTTTGTGGTAACGCTAGCCACCCGTGCAAAGACCTTGTCATACCACTCTATATTAATGTTTATCCTTGTGTCAGGAATTTGTCGCTAAGGGTACGGGTCAAAAAAAAGACAAAACTCTGATACGAACCATAAGGAGAAAACATTATGGATCATATCTCTTATTTTAAACTTCAAGCAAAAAATCTTTTTAAGGATTATCAAACCCGCTATTTTTCTGAATCTGAAAAGCGTTTTTGCTATCATCCAAAATATTTTAACATTCCATATTTATTCTTATGGCTTGATTATTACGATAATGAAGCAGATTTCTCATTCACGTTGATGAATGCGCAACATGTTATTGCACAAATGGTTGGTTTTGATAAATGGAATGATTTGATAAAAGCAAAGCAGACTGAACTGGAACTTGCACATTTGGTTTTTGATTCATATTATAAACAATGCTGTAATAAAAAATTTGGACCTTTTGGAATTGAATTTGAAATTCAAAAAATGTCACTTGCGAATGGTTTTGGTGAACCTTGTTATTATCCTACGTTAAGTCAAAGCTGTAACTATGGAGTTGAAATAAAAGATTATAAATTTATAGGAAGCGGAATAGATTCAAAACATGCAAAAATTGCTGTCATGAAATTTGTATACGTATTTTTGAGTGATGAAAAAATTAGGAGAAAAATAGATAACATTAACTCGGAGAAAAAAGAGATGATGATGTATGGCTGTTTTGGAAAAATAAGACTTGTAAAAAAATATGATTTCCCTGTTATTTATACTGGTGAAGCGAGATTTTGGTCTGATGAAATGAAGATGCATATGAAAAAAGAATTCGAAGAAGTTTTTTTCACGGAGTCGAAAGAATGAACACTAGGTGGAATTTGTTTTTGATGAAATTGTTTGTAAGAATTTTTCTAAATGCAAAGGATCAATTATTGATTTTGTTCTTTCAGACAGGAATATAGGAGTTTAAAGTTATGGAAAATAAAATTGATGATGTTGATCTTTTGGATTTTGTAAGTTCAGAAGATCGAGATATAATTATACATCTTCTTGAATTTGAATATGAGCAAAATGTCGATACTTCTGCTAATGTTTGCAGCGATATGGAAAAATTGTTTAACTTGAAGCATAAACTAAGTTATATGACTGCCATAATAGGTAGGTTAGATAGTCTTATGAAGTTTGCTATAAGAAAAAATGCTTTTGAAGAAAATGTTTCCAAATATTTCAGAGTGAATTCTCCGTTAAAAAAATACAGAATTGATGATTCAGATGCAATGATGAAAAGGTTGCTCCAAGAATTTAACAATCCTATGGATTTTTCCTCTTGCGTCAAATTTGATGGAAAAAAAATTGAAGAATTACTTGGAGTTGATTTTATTTTCGAAAATTCTGATATAATTTCGGAATATGAATATGCACCGGCAGTTTATTTGCGAAAGCAAAAGATAATGGATGCAGATGTTGCAGAATTAAATTAATTTTATGATATGCTGTGGTAAAATTAAAGCGAGAGGTGTTTTGATGAAAAATTTGAGATTTATTTTTACAATTGTGCTTTTGTGTATATGTTTTGCAAGTTGTAAGAATGTTGATGTTGTAAATGATGAATCGCAGATAAATGAAACAAAGTTACTTGCTCCGAAAAATTTTTCAGTTTCATATCAGGATAAAACTGCTCTTAGTCCTGCTGGTCCTGCTGGATATAGTGGACCTATATATATTTATACATTCAAATTTCTTCCTGTAGAATATGCCCAAAATTATCTTGTTTATCATTGTGCTACAAATAATAAAAGTAAAGCCGAACCACTTGTAGTGGGGACTTCTTCACCATTGGTACTTGAAAGATATCGTGGGGATCCAGAATTACCTGGAATGAATTTTTTTTGGGTTCGAGCTTACGACGGCAAAAACTACGGTGAATGGTCTGAAGTCGCCGAAAGATAGAACTTATTTATCGTTTTCAATTTTATCTTTCAGTTGTGATTCAATGTATATTTTTGCATTCGTTGGCGAAACTATGTCTTTGCCAGTTTCTTTCTCAAGTTTTTCACGAGCTTCTTTTGCGATTGTGCCGCCTCTTATGGCTACATCTTGATGTCCTTCAAAAGTTTGTGGATTTCTTGCTTTTGAAATGTCTGTTGTGGAAAGTTCGGCAAGCATATTTAAAATCAGTTCCTGATTTGTCATATTATCGCGTAGGTTTTCTTTTTTGAGACCTTTGAATTCTTTATATTCTTTTGCAGACTTACCAGCCCATGTTTTGTAAATTATGTCAGTAAGGGTTGCAAATTGAATTCCTTCTTGTAAGCCATGAGCTTTCCATTCGTCTGTAAGGTCTTTTCTGATTTCAATTGATTTTAATCTCTGATTTATCCAACTGTCTGAATATCCAAGCCTTTTGTAATCTTTCAAAGCTTGTTGAATTGAAAGTTCTGGGTCTTCGTATTGGTCAATTCGTTCTTTTGCTATATGTGCTACCCAAAGTTTTAACGGTTCAGCTTTTGGAGATGGCACGGATTGAATTAGTCGGAAAAGTTGCTCTGTGGCCAGTGCGTCTGTAGAACGCATTTTTCCATCAGGTGCAGTCATTTTCAACTGTACGATAAAATCGTACAGTTGACTTCCTTCTGCTGTTAATTTCCGTTTTAAATCGCTCCAATAACGGCGAGGATTTTCACTGTCAGTAAGAACTGCAATCACATCAACTACAGAAAAATACCATTCTTCTTTTTCTACATTCCATAAAGTACGAACATTCTTTTCTTCAAAAAGCCTTATCTGAGTGTTTCCTTTCATGCTGTCATCCTTTTTTTCTTTGTCTGTCCAGTTTTTTTTTACGCCACCTTCTCGCCAAAGGGATTTAAAATCTTTGTACCGTTAATTATTTGTCCATTGTTCATGTCTTCAGAGTAGAGTATGATACAGCCGGTATCATTTGCACTGGAAAGCATCAATGAATCCCATATTGAAAGCTGATTATTGATGCTTATGTCTATTGCATTCAATACAATAGGGGCAGAAATCGGTGAGACGAGAAAATGATTTGCAAAAAACTGAACATACTCTTTTGCATTCTCTTTGGAAAGATTCATTTTTTTAATAGCAATATTAAAAAATTCTTGTAAAGTTTGAGTTGAAATTATTCCTGTTTTATTATTTGCTGCATCTTGCAGAATCTTAGTTGCGATTGCCCTTTTATTTTTGTCGTTTTCATCAATTGAGTATAAAAGTATGTTTGTGTCAAAAAATACTAAAGGATTATCGGTTTTTGCATATTTCTCTGTCATATATTTCCTCTCTTGTCCATTTTTCTCCGTGAGAATTAGGATGATATTTGTTTGTCAGTTCATCAAGTCCTTCCATAAATGAACTTCGTTTGTTTGGTTTGAGTTTTTCTTCCGTGGCTTTTTGAACCATGCCTGAAATTTTTTCCAGCACTTTAAGTTGTTCTTTGTAAATAAGTTTTGGAAGCATATCTAAAATCGTTTTTAAATAATATGAAGGTTCGATTTCTGATTCCGTATATGAACCCATTTCAGGTGCGGCTGTTCCGTATACTACAGCAGGTTCGCTTGCTTGCAATTCTGTATCAACTTCGTCAATTTTGTATTCAACCTGTTTTGGAATTACAGTCTCATTTTTTTTCAGGTTCAGTTTATCCTCGATAATAACATCGTATGGCACTCTGTAAAAGTTCGCCAATTCAGCAATGATTTTAACTGGTGGTTCAACATCGCCGTTTTCGTATTTTATGTACATCTGCCTAGAAACGCCAAGGTAAGACGCAATTGCCGCCTGAGAATAATTGTTCTGTTCTCTTAAATTTCTTAAAGTCTGATTCATATGTATAGTATAAATAAGTTTACAAAATAAGTCAAGAAAAATTTACATAAAAATGAATTATAATCTTCCGTTGAGAAGAATGATTTTTTGTGCTAGACGTCTTTCCTTATGGATGAAATATATCGCTACGAATTTCGGTTTCACGGAAGGGTGCAGGGCGTGGGATTCCGCTATTCGGCCTATCATGCTGCAGTCAGTGTCGGTGCGACCGGCTGGGTAAAAAACGAATGGGATGGAAGTGAACTGATGCAACTTCAAGGGAATTCCTCCCAGATTGCATGTGTCTTAAAAGCTCTCCAGAAGGGAATGTTCATTCAGATTGATGAAACAGAAAAAAATCTTGACGTGATTGAAACAGAAGCTTCATTTAGGATAAAATGAAGTATGTTTAAAAGTAAATTTAAAAAGTTATTCTTCGTTTTCTGTTGCTTTTTCTTTTTTGTATTTTCAGCATTTTCTCAGACCGAAGAATTGATGTTCGACAGTGAATCTCCCTTTCTTTTGCAGGATGTTCCGATTTACGAAGGAATAGATGAATTTCAGGCAAAACTTGATAAAATTCGTTCCGAAGAAAATCGTGAACCTTTGGGATTGGTTTTGTGCGGTGGTTCGGCACGTGCGTATGCACATGTTGGAGTCCTTCGTGCCATGGAAGAAAATGGCGTCGTTCCTGACTTCATCATTGCAAATTCGATGGGAGCGATTATCGGTATGCTTTATGCCTACGGTTTTTCTCCTGATAAAATTGCCCAGATGATTGGGGATATCGAACTAACCCAGTTTTTTGAACCGGTCATGCCTTTTCAGGGTGGCTTTTTGTCTTGCAGAAAGTATCAGTCTTTTATCGATGAACTTGTCGGAAAGCATTATCCAGACGGAAGCGTAGAGCCCGGCAGTGATATCAAGGATTCAGTGATTCCTATCGTCGTTTTGACTGAAGATTTGTACACGAAGCGTCAGATTTGGCACGCACAAGGTGATTTTTCTACAATAATGATAGCTTCTTTTGCAATGCCTGTTTATATGGAACCTGTTAAAATGACTCTTTCAAATGAACAGAAAGTTGACTTGGTGGATTCTGGCACCCTTGATATCGGGGCTTTGAAAGTTGCGACACATTTTTCGCCGAACCTGATTGTCTCGACGGCCTTCTATGATACAAAACTGAACTACAACAGCGTTCTTACCGTTTTGAACAGGACAATGTCTATCGGAAAAGAAAGAATCACGATAAATGACCTCAAAAAATTCAAGCCAGTTATCGTCCGAAACGAAGTCGAAAATTATTCATTTATGATGTTCGACAAGGCGAAGGAATTTTTCCAGATTGGTTACGAATGTGCTTCCAAGGTAATGGATAAAATCGTTGCATCTCCTCACGGAAACTTGACCGAAGAACAAGCTGAATGGCGAAAGACCACCGATTTTAATGCTGACGAAACTTTCAAAAAGGTAAATTCGGATTCAACCTTTCCTAAAAAGAAGAATTATGCAGGCGTGAAAGTCTGGCCAATTTTTCCTGCGACTGAATATCCTGACTACAATCTCTACAACAAAAATAGCCTTAGCGTATTCGGTTTTGCTGATACCAAATATCTTTTTGCAAAACTCGGAATGAATTTTCCGTTCAATTTCAAGGAATTTACGACCGAAGCTTATTTCCAGTACGACCCGATTTCTCAGTTAAGTTTTAAGTTGCTTTCCTATTATAGCTTTTTGTACGCAGGCGGAAAGCCCAACGAGTTTTACGGTTCGTCTACGATTGCTTTTAGACCGAAAGTTTTCCCTGCTTGCATCCGACCTTTATTTTTGACCGCCGAATTTCTTGCCGAACCTGATTTTTCTGCACTGAAAAGCACGTTTTTCTCTGGTGGAATCGAGTTCAAGTCCAGTGTCGAAACGGATTATTATGTTTCGTTCAAGCCGATTTACTTCGTCGGCGGAAAAGATTTTGATTCTCTTTCTCACGGTGTGGGAGGCTCTTTTGAAAGCATACTGAACTTCAATATTTTTGGTCGAACAAGCGAATCCTATAAGACTCCTCGTTTTTCGGCAGGTATTACGGAAAATGCAAGTTTCAGGTATGCCGTTTCTGCAATTCCGTCACATTCACCGCTCGGAAGTGAAAATGCCGCTGAGACACAATTTTTCCATACGGATTATTATCGCTCAAAGATTGATATCCCGAACAATCAGTATCTTCTTTCGAATGCTAGCGAACTGTATTTTGTCTGCTTGGATCCTCGCCTGAGTTTTTTTGAAGTATTCATCGTAAAACAGTGGAAAATCGGCGGGTTTTACGATTTCGTTCTGGCAGACAAGTTTTATTCTTGTACAGGCGGCTTCTTGCGTGCAAATGTTTCGCTTGCAGGACTTAGTGACTTGATTTTTGACATCGGCGGCGGCTACGATTTTTCTGTGCAAAAAGGAATTTTTGTCCTTGGCATAAAGAGCCATATGTAAAAGTTTATTTTATGAAAGATAAAAGTCGTATTTGTTTTGCATTTGTTTTTGTCCTCTTCTTTTCTTTTGCTTCTTTTTCGTGCAAAAGCGTTCCTTATCTTGAACGAGATTTTTTGGAAAACGAAGGAGCCCCAGTGCCTCTTGAGGATCGTCCTGAACTCGATAACGTAAACGGAAGCTTTCCCGAAAAAATCTGGATAAAAACCCTGACCCAGACTTTCGGCAACGAATACGAGTTTTTGCTAGATGACGGAAAAATCTGGTTCAAAAAAATCGGTACGAGTGCCGAAGAATGGCAGCTTTATCTTGGGACAGGCTTGCCGTTTTCACCGAAAAAAAAGTTTGCGAGCGTGGAACGCGTCGTTGAAATTTGTGCCGATGCAGACTGCCTTTATGCATTTTCATCAGAAGGAAAACTTTATCGTACCTATCTAAAAAAAATCACCAGTTATCCGCCGATGGAATGGGTGGATTATTTCGGTTGGCCAAAAAAAATCCAGCTTTACCAGAATGCCTCCGTTGCAGGAAAAATCGGCTGGGCGGTCGGTTCTAGCCGCAAAGATGTTGAATACTACGAAGATGCTTGCGGCAATAAGCACAATTACGGACCTTTGGGCGTAGAGTCAATTACTTTTCTAGGGCGGGATGGTCGCTACCTTCGCTATTCAGACCCCGCCTGTCCTTCTGATTTCAGCCACTCATTCTCATTCCCGAAAGACGAAGATTTTTGCGCTGTAAACATCAGCGAAAGTGCGTCCACGATTTTTCTTATCGGAAAGGATGGTTCTATGTACACGCGTCTTGTGGACTACAATACGGTAGGCTCAGATCCGATGCTTTATCCTTATACTTACGAGCCTTATTCTTCTGATTTTGACGGAAGCGAGGAAAAATCGAACGTTACGCCATGGTTCTTACCTAATGCTCCCTGGGAAAAGCAACCGCCTGTTTCTGGTGCAAAATCGCTGAGCAAGTATATCACGATAATTCAGACAGGAAAGGGTAACGATGAGCGCGAACTTCGAGTAGCAGGCATTTCTTCTGATGACAAAGTTGGCTTTTTCTATAAAAAAATTACTGAACAGGATTGGAAGTTTAAGGAAGCCCCCTTATTTCTTCCGGAAGATTTGTTCTCGGCAGAACCTGAATCTTTGTCAGAAAGCGAAAGTTTTGCTTTCGAGCCCCTGTCTGCGCCTCAAAATGGCTTTTCTGGCTATTTGTGGAAAAACGGCGAACGCATTCAGAACCTTTCCTGTACCATCGAAAACTTTGATTTTAGCGAAGGCCCTTGTGAATTGTGCGTTTCGTTTTCAGATTCGCCCGAAGATGACAGCCTTTTGCTGCGCTTTTATTATTCTGAAATCTGGACGCCGTTTTTTCGTTTGACTCCGGGAACTTCTTTCGAGCCATTGAGGTATTTTGGAACTCTAGTTTCTTCTTCAGATGATTTTTTTGATGATACACTTTTGACAACTCATAAATTTTTGATTCAAGCTTGCCTTTCCTACATCAGCATAAAATTTGAAAGTGCCGATGATGTTTTTGAGTTTTATCTTACCTGTGACGGCAACCTGTATTTTTCTCCATCCGTAGACCGAGATATCAGAACCTTCGTTGAAAATTCTGATAAGATTAATTCTCATGCACTCAAAAATGCGAAGAAAAGGGCAAGAAAAGCTTCGAGCATGAAATCAGGTTTGAAATTTGCAAAGATCGTTTCAAAAACGCTGTTTTTGGACAAAACGGTCGATAAAATCGGAATTATATCCAAATATTCGGATGAAATTTCTTCCGTCAATGAGGAATATTATAAAAATCAAAAGGAATTGATGAAATTTGTCCTTCGGAATTCCTATACTAAAAAAGCGAAAAAGAAGCTTTAGGTTCTATTGAGTTTCGTTGCCGTAAAATTCTTTCTTTATGATTTTCAGAATTTCTATATCGCGTTCTTCCAATACAGATTTTTCGGTCGGTTCGGTTACGGTTTCTTCAAAATCGAGCGCGTAGTGCGAAACAGGATTTTCTGGAGTCCCCGGAATTTCCCTGAAAAAAGGCGTGTAGTCGCTGCAATTTTTCTCGTAGAAAAGCCATCCTATCAGGTAGATGAATTGACCTCCCGTCGTGTAGCTTGCTTTTTCCGTAAGAGGCGAGTGTATTTCCAGTTTTTCGATGTATGTCTGTAAAACGGCATCGGGATTTTGTTCCTGAAGTTTTGACTGGGCTTTCATGCATCCCTTGTGAATGGAATACGCTTCCTGCAAGGCTTCTTCGTCTTTTACGATGGCGTCGGCTCGTGATGATTTTGCGCCGAGTGCTTCAAACGGTGATTTGTAGATTTTGTAGGTTGCAACAACGGCTTTTTTGAGTTTTTCGTTTCGTTCGCTCAATGCCTTGTCGAATTTCGTGCTTTCAGAAGGCTGGATATTCAACTTTGCACTATCGGCTTTGTTGAATCTGCTGAGTTTTTGAGAGAATTCATTGATTGCTTCAGAAAGTTTTGATTTTTCACCAGCCATGCTTTTAGTATAAGACGAAAAGGGCAGTTTTGAAAGTGGATTTTATTTCTTTTATCCCCTCTCAAGGCTAAACTTTTCGTAGTCATCTGTATGGAGCGTGATGTGGCTTTTTTCAAAAAGTCCGTCTATGAAATCTTTCTGGAGACGGTAATAGACGGCAATGTTTCCACCGGCTTTTTCCCATGCATCTGCGTGTGTGTCGGTGATTTTTTTCCATTCAACTTTGCGTTCATCAACAAAAATAACTTCTTTTGTTTCGTCGCATGGCATTCCATCCAGTACGAATGAATTCATCGTTTCGAAGGCTTTTTTCATATCATCTATTTCATCAACATTAAGTTCCCTTCCTGTTCGTCTGCAAAAATCAGAAAGGGCATCAATATATCCGGCGTTCATTTTCAAAAGTTCTGTTACGGCAAATGCAAATCGCTTTTCTGCAACTTGAGTGTACATCGACAAAAATTGATGTGGTGCACCAGGGTCTATCACTTGTTCAAAATCACCTTGGGGAACGGCTCCGCAATTCATATCAATGTAATCAAAAAGTTGGACATTTCCGTTCTGAACTGCAAAATAGGCTATCATTTGAGCCATGTTATTCCAAAGAGTTATCTTGTAGAACTGATTTTTTCGCCTGTCGTTTTTACCGATTGGATTGCATGCCATAAAAACCTCCGCTAGGACTAGTATAGCTTCTGAAAAAAAACTTGGCAATCAAAATAAAAAGTTCTATATGTTGATTGAATATACTACGACCTTGGCACTTTCTTTTGTCGGAATGACGGGTTTTTTCCTAATGCTTTGGGTGGCTGTTGGATTTATCAAGATAAAAAAATTTTTTGGTTCGGCGCCAAAGGACATTCAAGATGCGGTTCTGATTCCTATTGTTACGATTTTTTTTGCCTTCTTTTTTCTTGGCGAAAAAATTACGCTACAAGGCGGAATCAGTTCAGCTGTTACAATTGCAGCACTTTTTGTCAGCGAGATTCGCTTTTCAAAGTGACTGATTTTTTTTCCATTTCACTGAGCAGATGGCAAGAATCAGAGAGATTGCCATACCGATAAGCGGAAGATATGGAAAAAATCCTTGTGATAGGCCCGATTTTATTAGCAGCGGTTTGAAATAACTTCCCGCAAGTCCGAAAATTCCTCCTGCTATAACGGCTGAAATCCAGATACCTTTTCGTAAATCCTTTTTTTGCCAGACAAGAATTGCTATCATCAGTGGAAAAATGACGCCAGGAGTATAAATCGAATAGGCACCCGTCAAAAGAGACATGATGTCGTTTCTACCGATAATGGCTAGTAACATAGAAACTGTTCCTATTGCAAGTACGGTAAGGCGTACGGCAAGAACGCTTTCTTTTTTGATAATGTCTTTTGCAAAAATTGTTGAGGCGTTGATAAGGCAAGTGTCCGTCGATGAAAGTATTGCAGAAAGAAGGCCGAAAATCAAAAGAACTGCAACTGGTTTTGGCAAAATCGAAACTGCATACATGAGAGCACTTTTTCCGGCAAGAACTTCTGGAGCAACGTTGAATCTAAGCCACATTCCGATGAAAGTTATCAGAATCGAAAAAATCAAAAGAACGGCTCCTGCAATGAAGGCGCTTTTTTTTGCGTTTTTTCCATCCTTGCAGATGAAGTTTCTGGACATGATATCTGGTCCTAGAAAATATACACCTCCGATTACGAAAAATTGCATGAAAAGATTTACGCATGTGTAGTTTT
This sequence comes from Spirochaetales bacterium, assembly GCA_028725265.1. Taxonomy (GTDB): domain Bacteria; phylum Spirochaetota; class Spirochaetia; order Treponematales; family Treponemataceae; genus RGIG9060. Next base: position 13,588 of record JAQYSN010000116.1, read on the forward strand.
CGTTCAAAAATTCGATATTTTTGAAGACTTGCTCGTTGTTTTCGCTTTTCGAAAAATACAGATAGAGCATACATCCTATGATGCCGAATACAATCAGGAAAAGCTGTATTTTATCCGTTTTTACTACGGACATCTGTCCGCCAATCATCGTGTAGGCGATTACTATGGTAGCTACGATTGCAAAAATCCATTTGCTGTTTTTTCCCAAGGCAAATGTTATCAGGTTGTTCATGGCGACAAATTGTCCTGCAATGACTCCAATCCATGATATTACGATGATTATGGCAATTATCAGTTCGGCACTTTTTCCGACAGTTTTGTTTGCGAGGTCCGGAAGGGTATCTGCATTTATGTTCCTGACTTTTTCTGAAAGAAATACAGCTTGAAAAACAAGTCCTAACGCTCCGAATGCAAGCCACCAAATTCCAGGAAATCCGATTTTATAGACAGTG
>JAQYSN010000117.1 GCA_028725265.1 Spirochaetales bacterium
AATAAAAGCAGTTGAAGAAATTTATTCACAAACCGGAAGTTTTTATTGTGATTTGGATGAAAATGAAGTCGAGCGTATAAAAAAAAAAAATATGCTGGATTATATTGAGGAACAGGAAAAGATTTTAAAGAATGTCTGCATCTATATCAAAGGAAATGGAGCTCAGAGCGAAACTTACGAGCAGACAAAGACAAATCTTGAAAATGCAGAAAAATCTTATCAGCAATCTTTGGCCGATTACAATCAGTCGGTTGAGGCCATCAAAAATTATGAAGATAACATTACAAGTGCAAAGAATGCTATTTTGATTTATAACCATAATCTTCATAAAAAACTCGAGGAACTTGAAACGGCTCAGATTGAATATCAGAAAGCAATCGAAAATAGCGATGACGGAGGATCTGCAAGAATTGAAGCGCAGATTTCTACGTTGAGAACTGAACTTAAGACTTTGCTTGGTCAAAATGTAGTTGAAGAAACAGAAAAAAATCTTGCTTCTTATCTTTCTTCCTACCAAAAGATGATGAACGACGATTTGTCTGATATAAAAAAAGAAATCGAAAGTATGTATGATATTGAAGGAGATGATTATCTTTCGAATGAACAACTTGACTCACTGAAAAATGCTCTTTCTAGTGGAACATATTTAGTATCAGAAAATGAGTACCTGAATTTCATAAACGAAAACTCAAGTCTTCTCATAAAGATGGGAGCCGATGAAAATGCGGAGTTTTTTGATTTTCTTAAAAATTATTTTGATGAAGGCAATGAAGAATGTTATCAGAGTGGCGAATTAAGAAATCAGATAGAAAATCTTGCCGAAAAATTGGTGGAGCTATGTACGAACGAAGAAGAAAGACGTCTTAAAATCATAAAAATCATAAATGATGATTTATCCGATTTGGATGCTGAAACCGATGGGGATTTGATTAAAGAATACCAGGTTTATTCGATTAGTTATCTGAATCAAAAAAGCGAAAGTGCAAGGATTTTGGTCGCGCAAAAAATAAAAGAATTCAATGAAACTGAACTGTCGGCAAAAAGTGATTCTGATATTGAAACGTTTATCGAAAGTCTTTATGAAGAAAGCGAAAATCTTAGTGAATGTGCTCTTGTCGCTTTGGATTTTTATATCAATGAACTTTTGACGGATTATGAAATTTGTAAGAATCAATTATATCTTAAAGAATTGGGCGCAAACTTTATTCAGTTGCATGAATGCTATGAAAAGTTTTTTACGGATGACGAACCTAAAATATTCACTGAAAATCCGGAAGATTATGATTCTTTCCAAAATTGCGCTCAGATGGCAGAATCTTATTCACAACTCGGCATATATCAAAATGAGAGAAATTTTTATTTGAAAGAAATCGAATCTAATCAGAAACTGCTGGATGAAATCAAGGCAAGTGGCGCTTCCAAAAAGGCCTTGCTTGAAAAAAAGAAAAACGCATACGATATGGCCTTGGTCTTTTATGAAAATGCTCTGCAGACTCAAAAAGAAGCTTTCAACCAATATATTAATAATTGTGATTTGTATAACGAGCAGGTAAAAAATTCAGAAAATCTGTATGAAAAACTTGAAACTGCACGGATTTTTCTTCGGGAAAAAACTGAAATCTATGAATGGGCTGAAAATACTTATCTGAGAAGTAAAGCTGGAAATGAAATAGCAAGTTCGTATAGAGATCCGAGTAGCCGACTTTCAGAAATCACAGAAAAATACAATAAAAGAAAGGTAGTTTTTGATATTCTTGAGGAAATCAAAAATGGAAAAAATGATAAAAATAACAAAAGCAACGAGTATAAAGAATATGAAAAATCCCTTTCGGAATATAAAAGCAAGGTAACTAGCTATTACAACCTGCTCAGTAAAAAGAGCGAAATAATTCAGAAGGTAAGTGAGCAGGGGAATAAGGTTGCAAGACTTGAGGCAGAAAAAGAAAATGCTCTTTCAAAATTGATAAGCAGAGTAGATGCTGACCAGACAATAGAAATTCCATCTTTTTTTAGAGACAATTTTAGACTGAAAAAAACAGAGAATGGATGGACAGTAACTGAACCACAAAATTCAAATTATTCATTTGAGGAATATTTTAGTGAGACTGTTTATGTAACAGATGTTTACGGCAACTCAATCAAGAAAAAGAAGGCTCAAGTTGATGCAGAAGAATGGCTTGAAAAAATGCTATCAAACAGTGATAAAGAATATTTTTATAAAGTTATTATAGCGGCAAATTATATTACTGGACCGTTTAACTCATTTTTATCAAGCGCAGATAATATTGGTATTGGAATAAATAAAACTTATCAATATGAATCTTGTCCATTGCAAGGTTTGAACAAGAAGGGAAAAGTTCATGGATACCCTATGAAAGAACGATATAGCAGTATATTAAATAGTATATTGGAAAATTGTTATGATACAGTTTCTCAGGATGATATTTTAAAATATTTTGTCTATAAAGATGCCTTTTTAGAAGGAAGTTTCAATTATTCAAATGGACGTTACACAAAGGCTGCGGATAACTATTTCTATGAAAGGCTTTATAGGGATTTATATAATGAAATAAAAGGATCTTACAGCCCAGAGGAATTTAAGGAAGAACATTTTAAGGAATTTGTTTCAATAATTACTATAGGAATTTCAACTCATGTTAAGTTTAAGGATTATCAGAAATTATGCGAATATTCCGACTACAATATAGCCCCTAAAATCAATTACTATTCGTCCATATATGAAAGTGAAAAGAATAAAAATATCAATAATTTCCAAAAATACGAAAATCTCAAAAATAGTTATGAAAATGAAAAACTGATACTGAGTAAGTTTCTTTATGACTATGAAGATTTGCTTGCAGGAATTGCCTCTTCAGAGGAACTTTCTGAAATCAAGAGCAATAAAGATGTAAGCAATGTATTTGAGGCTTTGGAAGTGATAACCGCAAACAAACAGAAAGCTGTTACGGATGCCAAGAAGAAACTGGACTTGGATTTTGCGAAAGTGATGGAAGAGCAGAAAACTTCTCAGGAAAAATTTTATGAAGAACTTTTAGCTTTTGAACAGTCAGGGAAAGACGACAATCTAAAGAAAGCGGCAAAAGCGGCATTCGGAAAAAATACAGGTTCAAGCAAACGACATTTTACGGATCTCCATGATTTCTATGCAGAATTTGACCTCAAGGGAGCTGGTGGAAGTTTTATAATGAATGCCCTTTGTGAAAACTTCATAGAAGCAGAAAATGTATCTGGAAGGCACGCTATTGAAATCAAGGAGACTGAACTCAATTTAAACAAACTTGATCTTGCAGAACAGGAAAAGAACTGGAAAAACATGATGGATCTTGTCCTTGCATCCGGAAGAAAGGAGTGGGACAGAGGATTGAAACAATTCGTGTCGGACAAGAATAACTGGGAGAATGAATTTTACGATTCTGCGCAAAGAAATCTCAAAATATGGAACGAAAATTATCAGGAGTTTCTGGACGATAAGGCAGTATGGGTCGAAAACCAGTACGTAATGGCAACTGAAGGAAAATGGCTTGAAAATGCCGACGGAAACCATGCCGACATGAACGAAATTCTTGCAAAAAGTCTTGCAAAGTCAAAGATAGGACAAATATCATGCATGGAAATCGAAAAACTGAAGGACGGAAACGAAAGGTATGTTTCGAGCCTTTTTGATTCTTCTTTCACGAGCTATCTTTTGGGTTTTGCATCAGGCATGGCAGGAAAGGCAGGTGGCTATGAAAAGAAAATTTTTAGCCAGAAGGGCATAAATGTCCAAAGCGAAAAGACTCTCGAAAGCCTTATGGGAGAGAGCCGTAAAATGGCAAAAGACTTTACCGAAAGTGCCGTGAAACTCAGCGAACTACAGGCAAAAGCCCAGCTGGAAAAAACGATCGAAGAGTACATGAAC
>JAQYSN010000118.1 GCA_028725265.1 Spirochaetales bacterium
AAAAGGAATTGATTGAATACTTGTCTTGGTACAACGAAAAGAGAATTAAGGTTAAATTAAAAGGACTGACCCCTTTACAATTTAGGAATCAGTCCTTAAAATCAGCCTAGTTAAAGTGTCCAATAATTGGGGTGCACTTCACTACAGGGCTTTTTTTATTTAGGATTTATTACAAACCCTAAAAACGGCGAAGTCAAGGCTTTAAGCGTACGCGTGCCTTGACTCGACGTATTGAAGGAAAAAATGGAATTAAGGTATGCACTGACCCCAGATTTTTGACCCCTGCGGAATTTCTTCAAATGTTACAATTTCATCTTCGACAAGTTGAATGTCTTTATCATCTTCCTTGTCGCCTTTCAGATGAACCGCCAATCGCAAAATTCCTAATTGATTGATTTTCACACACAACTCCGCTTTTTTTTACTATGCTTCTTCTAATATTCGTAAAGTTGAAAACAGCGCTAAATTTTGCTATACTCAAGCCATGGTAATTTCTTCAATTGATTTAAAAGACGGAAAAGTCGTTCAGCTTAAGAACGGAAAAGAAAAAATTTTGGAGCGCGATAACGCTGATGAACTCATCAAAGATTTTGATAAATTTGGCGAAACAGCAATAATCGACCTTGATGCCGCTATGGGTAACACCGAAACAGACGCAAAAGGCCGAGTAACAACCGCAAACACCGAACTTCTGAAATCTCTTTTGCATAAAAGCAACGTAAGAGTCGGAGGCGGAATCCGAAGTGCAAAGCAGGCAAAAGAACTGATTTCGCTGGGAGCAGAAAAAGTCATCATCGGAAGTGCAGCCTGGGCAACGGGTGAAGAGCGTGCAAAAGGCGAAATTTTGAACAAAGCCTTCCTTGAAGAACTTGCAGAAACAATCGGAAAACAAAGAATCATCATTTCAGTTGATGCAATCGAAGGAATTATCGCAATCAAAGGTTGGAAAGAAACCAACGGAATCCCACTTATAAAAGCTGCTAAAGAAGCTGAAAAATATTGCTCTGAACTTTTGTTCACTTGCGTAGAAAAAGAAGGCTGCATGCAGGGCACGAATCTGGATTATGCAAAACAGTTGCGACAAGCCGTAAAATGCCGCGTTGTTGTGGCTGGAGGCGTTTCAACTTTGGAAGAAATCATCACCCTTGAAAAAATGGGTTGCGACGTTCAGCTTGGAATGGCTCTTTATACCGGAAAAGTTAGCCTGAAGGATGCTTTTATTGGATGCTTGAACTGGGAAAAGTGCGAAAAAGAAACCAACGGTCTTGTGTCGGTTATCGCACAATCTCCTGCAGGTGAAGTTTTGATGATGGGTTATGCTAATCGTGATGCATTTGAAAAAACTTTTGCAAGCGGAAAACTCACATTTTGGTCCCGAAGCAGAAACGAACTTTGGACGAAAGGCGAAACTAGCGGAAACTTTTTGCGAGTAATCAAGCTCAGAGCCGACTGCGACCGTGACACCGTTTTGGCAACCGTTGATCCAGTAGGGCCGAGCTGCCACACAGGAAGTTGGACTTGCTTTACAAGCGAAGCGGATGCGGCTTCAACCATGGAACGACTTTACGGAACAATTGCTGAGCGATTTGCAAATCCACGACCAGGTTCTTACACGGCAACTCTCGACCACGACCTTGTACGAGAAAAAGTCGAAGAGGAAGCCGAGGAAGTTTGCGAGGCAGATAACCACGACGATGTAGTGTGGGAGTGTGCTGACCTTATGTACTTCCTGAATGTTCTTATGTACAAAGAAGGCGTAACTTGGAAAGAAGTTATGGCCGAACTCGATAGACGACATAAAAAATAGTATTTCAAAACGCTTCCATGCGTTTTGAAAACACGGGGCTGTCCAATAAGTATAAGTCATTGCCGTGCTCGACACGGCAATCTCTTGTATTGCAATTAAATACACTTTTTGAACTTATTGGTCATCCCCCGGGAGCAGTCCTACAAAGCATTATTTGTCGCCACATCCATGTGACGACAAAACAGGAGAAATCAATGCCAATAAAAATCATAAATTACAACGAACTTTTAAGTGATAAAGCTTATGCGGATTTTTTCAAGCCTAGAAAACTCGGAAGCAGAGTTCATGCTCAGGTTCAGGACATAATCGACCGCGTAAAAGCTGATGGTGACAATGCCTTGCATCAGATTATCGCTGATTTTTACGAAAAAGGATTTGAGCGCTCTAATCCTGCTTTTTTTGAAATTGATAAAAACGACATAAAAAATGCCGCTGATAAAATGAAGGCAGAAAAGGGCGAACTCTATAAGGCTATCGAACACTCGTATTTCCTTGCGCTTGGTTTTGCAAAAAAACAGAGAGAATGTTTTACGGATTTTGAAGCAGAACTCGAAGAAGGCCTTTTTACAGGTCAGAAAACGATTCCTGTAGAACGCGCAGGGCTTTATGTTCCGGCAGGACGATTTCCTCTGCTTAGCAGCCTCGTGATGTGCGCCGCCCCTTCAAAAGCGGCTCCATGCAAGGAAATAGTTCTTTGTACGCCAGCAATGCCGCACCCGACTGATTCAAGCAAACCGTATGCCGACGAGGGAATTATGGCAGCGGCATATATCTGCGGCATTGACCGTGTGTTTGCATTGGGCGGCGCGCAGGCAATCGCGGCTATGGCTTACGGAACGCAGAGCGTTCCTAAGGTAGACGTGATTGCAGGGCCTGGCAACAAATTCGTAACTGAAGCAAAGAGAACGGTTTTTGGCGATGTCGGAATTGACATTGTTGCAGGCCCGACCGAGGCGTTCATAATTGCAGACGAAAGTGCAAATCCTGCCTGGGTTGCAGCGGATATGCTGGCACAAGCTGAACACGATGTAGATGCGCAGAGTGTTCTTGTTACGTTCAGTGCAGAATTCGCGCGTCGTGTATCAGATGAAATCGAAAAGCAGTTGGCAGTTCTTCCGACGGAGAAAACCGCGCGCGCTTCAATCGATAACAATGGCTTGATTATAGTGGCATCCACTCTGGAAGAGGCGGCATCGGTGGCTAACAACAAAGCGCCGGAACACCTTGAACTTGCCTTGGATGCTGGAAACAAACGCGAGCGTTTGTTTGAACTTTGTCATAACTACGGCACTTTGTTTATCGGCCACGATGCCGCCGAAGTCCTCGGCGACTATGCTGCCGGCTTGAACCACATCCTTCCGACAAGCGGCGCGGCTCGTTTTACAGGGGGATTAAGCGTCCGAATGTTCCTCAAGACGGTAACTACGCTAAGATGCGAGCGCGAAAACGGCGACAAGACTAGCGCCCATAAAAAAGGCGTTGCACACTCGATTAAAACGGCAAGCACGCTCGGTCATACTGAAGGGTTAATCGCACATGCGCGCGCCGCAGAAATCAGACAATAGAACAAGATTTGAAAATTCGACACAAGGATGTGTCGGGGTAAAAGGTATTAACAATTAATTCGCGAGATTTTCGAATTAGCGAAAATCTCGTTATAGAAATTTACATGGATGTAAATTTTTATTGTTCTACATCAGGTTCTTCGCCTGTTGCATCCTTGAAAGCCTTTTCATACATAGGTCGATACTTGTCATGAAGTTTCTGAAGTTCATCCATAACTTTGCTAACAACGACCATCTTTTTATCGCCATCGTAATCTTCAAGCGTTGCAAGAATATCATTTCTGAATTTTTTGCATTCAATTATCGGACCTGCACCCAAAATTACGGTGTCTTCGCAGAATAAATCCGAAATCATATCGTTAGGAGTTTCAGGATTTATCCTCAATACATTTCCGTTTTCGCTTATCAAAAGCATTATATCAAAAAGTCTGAGGTAGGAATCCATCTCGCGGACACCCATTTTTGTTTCAGGTTTACCAGGTCTATACCTAGTTCCTGCCGGGAAAACCAAAATTGGTCGCCCCTGTTTTTTTACGTTATCCATTGCACGCATCGCAGCCATATTGATGTGTCGGCTTTTTTCCTCTTCTGCAGCTTTTTCTTCAGGATCCTGAATTGCAGCCAAAGAACGGCTTGGATAAATGACAATTCGTGTAAAAGCTTCTGCCCAAGAACGAACCATAGGATTTTCTTCATTGAGTTTCATTCCGGCAATAGCAACCATCTCATCAGCAAGGATTTTTCCTTCTTCTCCTCCATCCCGAGCAAGAAGATAATAGATGACTGGCAAATCCATATTTCCGTAGTGTTCACAAAGAATTAGACCACGTTTTCCATTTTTTATCTGGTTGAAAAAGTCCTTAACGTACTCGGCTCCTTCAAGATGAGCACCCGGCAAAAGATTTTCTTCTGCCATCTTGTTAAGAAATTTTAATGTCTCTCTGTTTGATTCCTGATAAACATTTGTTGCATCGATTACATCGGCAGCCTTTCCCAAGGCTAGAAGATCTTTGAACATATATCCGTATTTATCACGGATTGTTTTTCCTCTCATATCTGCCCCCGAAGTTCATTCTATATTACCTTCGAGTAATTTTTCAAGTGGAAGGGCTTTTGCATAGTGGCTGCAACTTCTTAGAAAAAGTTTTTGAGTTCAAAAACCGATTTCAGCCTAAAAAGTTCGCCTTTGCAGGGAAACGAAAAATCAGAAAAACGGCCTTCCCTATCAATCAAAACAGCCTTTCCGCCCAGTTCCAGATAGCCTGCGACATATTTTGGATAGTCATCGATAAAAAGCGTTTCTTCAAATTTATAATTTTCCCATTCGAGTGCACTGAAATAAGCGTTGGCATAAGGCTTTCCGTGCATGTTGTTTTCCTTGATATCATGGATTGATGAAAAATAGTTTTCGATTCCGTAATATTCCAAAACTCTGCGTGCATGAAAATCAGGGCCATTTGTCAAAATCGACATAGAAATTCCAGCTTGAGAAAAAGATTCAAAAAGCTCCTTGAGTCCCGGCACAGGAGAAAGTTCTTCGATTTCGCTTTCAGGATGAACCTTTTTCAAATACCAATCGATATCAGTAAAATTCTGTTCTTTCATCAGCCACTCAAGAGTTGAACTGTAGTTTTTCTTTTTTTCGTGGCGCATTTTTTTTGCAGTTTCCATATCAATATGCAAAAATTCACTTACGGCTTCAACCATTCGAAGGTCAATTCCTTCGTTGATTTTAGAAGATGAAGGGTAAATCGTGTTATCCAAATCGAAAAGAAAATTCTTAATCATAGTAACCAAATTATAAATCAGTTTTTTTATTGAATAAACCGGTTTTTATAGGATATACTGAAAATGATGAATGCAAAACGCTCAATCAAAATCCTTATTTCAATATACAGTTCTCTTGCAGCCGTTCTTGTTGTTTTTCTTGGAATATTGATTTATTCAGGAAACCTTTCGAAACGAACAGCCGGAATCTTACTACCTGATGACGGAAATTTCGTAGAGGCTTGGAACGATCAGTTGCCGAAATTTGCTTCGCGACTCGAAATTCCAGAAATGACTATTTACACGTATTCAAATGCCGATGAGCTCAAATCATATCTCTCGCAGTGCGAAAAATTCAATATTCTTTGGGCAGAAATTCCGATTTGCGGTGAATATAATCTAAAAGAAATCCTTAAAACATACGACGTAACTTCGATTGAACGAAAATACGCACAGTTCTATCCTGCATCACTTTTTAATGCGATTCTTGAAATTTCTGGCCAAAAGGAAATGAAATTCCTTCCTCTAAGCTATAATCCGTGGATTATGGTAAAACGAAAATCCGTTCCTACAAAATCACCTTTCAGATATTCGCTCGGAGCACAATCTGAAAGCAACGCATTGGCTTTTATAACCTACATGAGGATGGACGAAGCAAAGACAAAGCAAATTCGCACAACAGACGAAGCTCTCGACCAAATCCAAAAAATGAGCAGCAACAAGGTTCTTATCAATAACTCGAACACGTATTCTGAAAAGGATGCTTTTATAGCTCTTGAAAACGGAACAAGTTCTGAATGTCTGATGTCGACAAGCTTCTTCTCTTCACTGTCAATTTCCCAGCGTGAAAACCTAAAATTTGATTCTATGGAACAGACATTGATTTGTGACGCAACTGTTGCAATCTTCCCGGTACGAAAATCTGAAGAAAATAAAGAGCGCGTCGAAAAAGCAAAAAATCTTTTGATAACATCCCCAAATCTTGTTTTTCCGACTGCAAACGACCGAGGCTGGATGCCGGCAATCATAAATACCAGCACAAGAAGCATTTATACAGAAAATCTTAGAAGCCAGGCAAGGCTTACTTCAAAATGCTACATTCCTGGAATGGAATACAGTTCCGAAGAAGAAAAAGCCGTCCTGTCAGAAAAAATGGATAGAGCCTTTAGAGCAATTTACTCTGACTAAGGCCCTACCCACATCTTACCAGTGACCTGATGAACCACCGCCTCCAAAATGACCGCCGCCTCCGCTAAAGCCTCCGAAGCCACCGCCACCGCCTCTAGAAGAACCGCCTCCGAAGCCGCCACGATGATTTCCGTTGCCAAATAGCATCATTGCAAACAAAAGCCTTCCGGCTGGAGTGCTCACCAAAATTATGAATACGATAAATGCAAAGAAAAGACCGAGTGCTGACTGGGCATTTTCGTTCCTTTCTTTTTTGACATTTTCTGAAACAAGACTTTCGTCTTGGGTTGCTATTCCGATTATATTGTTTACAGCTTCCACAATTCCGCGATCGTAGTTGCCGTTTCTAAAATTCGGTGCGATTACATTTCGTATGATAAGGCCGCACTTTGCATCTGTCAAAGTTCCTTCAAGACCATAGCCAACTTCGATTCGAACGGCATGATCGTCAAGAGAAATCAAAAGCAAAACGCCTGTGTCTTTTTCTGCATCTCCAAGCTGCCATTTTTCAGCGACACGCATTGAATACGATTCAAGATCTTCGCCCTGAAGCGAACGAATCGTAAGAACCGCAATTTGAATGCCTGTTTGAGCGCTCAAATTTATAAGAGCGTTGTTCAACTCAGATTCCGTCGAAGGCGAAATTATGTAGGCATTATCAACAACAGGATTAGAAAGAGCAGGAATGCCAAGTGAAAAAGACGGACAAAGAAGGATAAAAGCTAGCACTCCGACCACAAAGATGCGTTTTTTCATATTTCACCGCCTTCCACAAAAACGACACCATCCGAAAGCTCATTTTCATCAGGTTCATCAACTGAAACCGGGAAGTTTGCCTTAAACAAAGCTCCACATCTTTCGATAGCCTTCACGATTGAGCAAGTAGGATCCTTTTCAGAAAAACCTTTTGCAAGTTCCGAAGCGATATCATCCCACTCAGCCTGATTTGTTGCATTCAAAATGCCTTTATCGCAGACAATCCTTACTTCATGTTCCAAAACCGAAACAAAAATCAAAATTCCAGTCCTTTTTTTTGTAGAACAGATATCACTTAAAACGAACTGCGACAAAGCTTTTTTTTCAACAAACGATTTCATAGCACGATGAGGTACTATCAGCCTATCCACGAAAGAAATATTTGCAATAAGAAAAAAAACTAGGAACGTAATCAGAACGACCATCAACATAAAAAGCGGGACAAAGTATGAATGACTCTGCCAGAAAAGCGATTTCAAAAAAGCTTCAATCCTGCTTGAGAACGGAATCATGATTACAAAAGACAAAATCGAAAAAATTCCTGCAAAAACTAATTCCCAGGACGTATAAAACGCTGATGAAGGCGATATGGCAAAAACGACCTCGCCTTCAGAGCCATTTTCCGCATCAGAAACAGCTTTTTGAATTTTCGAAATATTAGAAGCCGTAAATCCGTACTTTTTCTTGAGCCTGTCGATTGTCATTTTTAGAACTCAACTTTTGGAGCAGATTTTGCTTCTTCTGCAGCCTTGAAATAGGCTTTTTTCTCAAATCCGTGCTTGTTTGCTACGATATTTCCCGGAAATGAACGAATTGCACGATTATATCTTTGAACGGCATCATTGAATCGCTTTCGCTCAGTTGATATTCTGTTTTCTGTACCTTCAAGCTGATCCTGCAAAGACAAAAAGTTTTCGTTAGCCTTGAGTTCCGGATAATTTTCTGCAACTGCAATCAATCTTCCTAAACCACTTGAAAGTTCATTCTGAGCCTGCTGAAATTTTTCAAAAGCTTCTGGATCATTCAAAACATCAGAACCAAGTTGCATAACTCCGCCGGCCTTCGACCTTGCATCAGCAACTTCAGTAAAAACTGAGCTTTCGTGTTTTGCATAGCCCTTAACGGTTTCAACCAAGTTAGGAATCAAATCAAGTCTTCTCTGATACTGATTTTCAACTTGAGACCATGCACTTTCTACGTTTTCTTCCAAAGCGACAAGTCTATTATAAGTTTTTGCAACGTAACCTACAAAACATAAAACGACTGCCAAAACTACGGCAGCCACGATTAATCCAATTTTTGCACCTTTTTTCATCTAAAACTCCCTTAAAAAAAATATATTCTAAAAATACTAACTTATGATTTCAGCGTCAAATTATCAGGAGCTTTAAGTGCCCGTGCAAAACTTTCAACTTCCTGCTCGGCCTGAATTACCATCTGCATTGAAACTTTCATCGGATTCGCCATAAGACGCTCGGCAATTTCCTTCATTTTAGCCTTGATCTGCTCTTTTTCTTCCTGAGTATAATTTGCAAAACGAGGGTCATTGGAAATCGAATCATCATCAACATATCCAAAACCGAAATTTCCCATGCCGGGAATCTGACCAGTAAATAAAAATTTATCGTTCATAGTTTCTCCATCCGCTAATATTCTAACATGGATTTTAAAATCGTGGTATAATACTTTTATATGTTTGAAATTGATAAAATTATTCTTGATCATCCTACATGCTCGAACTGCGCTCACATGACGACGGATTCAAACTGTGAACCATTGTGCAAAATGATGGAAGATGGTCAAAAGATAGAATACCCGAAAAATTCAAAGCTGGTTTATTTTTCAGCATGCAACCTTTGGCAAGAAAGTGATTCACGAAAAAAGCTTTTGCAAAACCTGCCTTTTGAAATCGAAGGGGATGAACTTGTCGCCGTCAAAGAAGAATTTGAAAATATCGAAGAAGTTATAGTGCCGTTCGGCATAAAAAAAATCTGCTCGGATGCATTCAATACATGCATAAAGCTGAAAAGAATCTTTATTCCTGAAAGTGTTGTCAAAATTGAAACAAGTGTCTTTTCTGACTGCACGAGTCTCAGAGAAATACAACTGCCAGATTCAATCGAAACTATCGAATATGGAGCTTTTCATCACTGCACATCGCTTGAAAAAATCAACATACCGGCCAATCTTAATCAAATCGAAGGTCTTGTTTTTTCGGACTGCTTTGCACTGAAGACAGTCTTATTTTCAAAAGAAAGCAAGCTTGAAACCATCAAAAAAGAAGCCTTTATGAACTGCAACAGACTTGAACCGATAAAGTTTCCTCAGTCCCTGAAAAAAGTTGAAAAATGGGCTTTCCGCTGGTGCGACCCTCTTCCAGAAGGAACTCTGGCTTTTCCAGAAGGTTGCGATGTTGATGAGGACATTTTCGACCCAGAATGAATTTTTACCGAGCCAACTATGGATTCGCCCTCAAAAAAATGGCTGCCCAATCGGTGAAGTGCACCCCAATTATTGGACAGCCGGCTTTGATTTACTAGCGTGCCTAAAAACTTGCGAATAAAAAACTTATGAAAAAAAGTTTGCACGAAAAAAAACCGCACAACCTTTTCTGGCAGCGCGGTTCTTCATAAAAGAATCAAATTCATCTTAAGAAATTATTTTTTCCAAGGATTCTGTCTGATGAAAGTTTCATTCCTTTCGTATCCGACAGAAACGATTGTTATCGGCGTTTCCGTATAATCTTCGATGTATTTGATGTATTCTTTTGCCTGCTTTGGAAGTTTATTGAAATCACGGCATTCTTTGAGAGGTGTTTTCCAACCCTGAAATTTTTCAAGAATTGGTTCTGCACGATTCAATTCTTCAACATTTGCAGGGAAATCCGTTACTATTTTTCCGTCGATATTGTAAGCAACACAAGCTTCAATCTGATCCATTGCATCGTAAATATCAAGATGCGTAAGAACAAGTCCGTCCAAGCTGTTAACCTGGCATGCATATCGGAGGGCAACCAAGTCGAGATATCCGCATCGGCGAGCACGACCTGTAGTTACGCCGTATTCACGACCTGTGTCACGAACGTACTGGCAAAGTTCACCTTCGCTTTCGTTGTTAAATTCTGATGGCATCGGTCCGTTTCCAACTCGTGTTTCGTAAGCCTTGAAAACACCTACGATTTTGTCCAGGTCATGTGGTCCGATTCCTGTTCCGAGTGATGCACCTGCGGCACAAGAAGCTCCAGAACTTACATAAGGATATGTTCCACTGTCCAAGTCAAGCATTGCTCCCTGAGCACCTTCAAAAAGGATATTTGCCTTTGCTTTTTTGAATTCATGCATTTTGGCAGCCATATTTACACGCATACTGATAAGTTGGTCACGATATTTATCAAGATAAGCTTTATCTTCGCCGTCAAATTCAGCCATTTTTTCAGCCCAATCCAAGTCTGCAAGACGAACTCCGTCACGATGAGCTTTTTCAGAATAAGCAATTCCCATTCCTCGGCCTGTAGTACCAATCGGTCGTTTTCGCTGTGCGTCTCTATCCTTATCCATCTGTCGGTATCTAGGAAGAATCAAATGTGCGCGGTCAGAAATAAAAACACGACCTTCCCAATTAATTCCATTATCCTTGAGCATCTGAAGTTCGTTGAAAAAAGCCTCTGCATCAATTACCATTCCCGATCCAAGGAAAACCGATTTATCCGAATAAAGGATTCCGCTCGGAACCTGATGAAGTGCATACTGCTTTCCATCAACAACAATTGTGTGGCCTGCGTTTGGACCTCCGGCATATCGAACAACATACTGTGCATCTTCTGCTAAATAATCTACGATTTTGCCTTTTCCTTCATCGCCCCATTGAGCTCCGATTACTACTACGTTCATTGAAAGACCTCCATGCTACGTCTTTACCTAGATAGTAGCATATTTGAGTAAAATGTTAAAGGCAGATTTGAAATATTCAAAAGGATTCCGCAACGTGCCACAAATATTCACTAAAACAAAAATTTTTGCTACTCTATATAAAATAATTAAGAGGAAATAAATTTATGAATCCCTTGGCAAATATATTGCCTGATGCAATGCATTTTATCCAACTTGAAGGTTCACAGTTGGCTTTCATACTTGGACTCATGCTTTTTTTTGGAAACTTCGGTGGGCATATTTTTCAAAAACTGAAAATCCCACAGGTTGTCGGATACTTTATAATTGGAATCATTTTAGGAAATTCTGGTTTTCAAATTTTACGTCCTGATGCAGTAAAATCTTTGAATCCGATAAGCCAAATTTCACTTGCTTTTATAGGATTTCTCGTTGGAGGCGAACTCAAGGCCTCAACAATCAAGAAATACGGAAAACAGTTTACCTCGATATTGCTTTTTGAATCTTTGACACCGGCTCTAATTGTTGGTCTCATAACAGGTTTCATAGAATTTTTCTTTACTCACGACCTTTACAAATCGATTGCAGTCGGACTTTTGTTCGGAGCAATCTGTTCTTCGACGGCTCCTGAAGCCACAACAAACGTCCTTCAGGAATACAGAACACGAGGCCCTCTTACAACTATGATTTACGGAATGGTTGCCATGGACGATGCGGTTGCTTTGATTCTTTTTGCAATTGCCTCAACTATTGCAGGACCTCTTTTGGGCGGTCATCCAGAACCATTCAGAATTCAACTTTTGCATATCGCTTACGACATTTTCGGCTCAATTGCCTTCGGTCTGGCACTGGGAGCAGTCATAACGCTGATAATTCGACGGCTCATGAATAATGAAGGACGAGTTCTAGCCTTCATGCTGGGAATCCTTCTTCTTTCAACAGGAATAACGTCGCTATTGAAACTTGATAATATTCTTGCCGCTATGGCAATCGGATGTTTCGTTGCAAACTTTGCCTCCAAACCCGTTCAAAATATTTTCAAAATAACGAATAAATTCACTCCTCCGATTTACGTCCTCTTTTTCGTAACCGTTGGAGCCAAATTGAACATTTGGGGAATGAAAATAATGCTTTTGTTGATGGTTTTAGGATACATCATCGGCAGAACCTTCGGAAAAGCCTTGGGCTCGTGGTTCGGAGCAAAAATCACGAACGCCCCTAAGACAGTTCAAAAATACATGAAGTTTACGCTTTTGAGCCAGGCTGGCGTTGCCATTGGTCTTTCACTTCAGGCAGGAACTGTTTTTGCAGACACCGTAGGAAACAACATCCTCTTAGTAGTTACAGCAACGACTTTCATTGCAGAACTTATCGGCCCAATTTTCGTAAAATATGGAGTTTCGAAAGCAGGTGAATGTGGTTTGGACATCCAAATCGATGACATCATGAAAAAATGCAAGGTCGGAGACGTAACGATTGCTGGAGAAAAAATCTGTGACAAAAACTCAACAGCAATCGTCAATGAAAACGAATGTTTAAGGCAGATTCTTGATTCATTTAGCAAAAATCATAATCAAAACTATGTGGTAAAATCCAAAGACAATGAACTTGCAGGAATCATCACCCTAGACCACCTGAAAGAATCACTTTCAATTCTGGAATTTTCGGAAGGTGTTTTGGCAATGGATATCATGGAACCTTGTGACAATGCAGTCCGCCCAGACACCGGTATTTCAGAACTCATGGAACTCTTTAGCGAGAACGACGTTGATGCAATTCCGATTATTTCCACTGACAATCAGGTCCTTGGAATTGCAGAGAGAAGTGCCGTAGAACATTATCTGCATGCCCAAATCGTAGAAACACAACACAAACTTGCCGTCTTAGGCTAACAAAAAAAGGGGATGCCAATTAGTTTTTGCTTATTGGTCATCCCCATTATCATTTTTATTGTTGTTTTCTAGAAGTTACGGAAGCAATTTTTTCAACAACTTCTCAAAATCCTTTTTGCCCCAAATTGCAGGAACAGGATATGCCGGATTTGCTTCTTTCAAAGCTCGTGAAATTATCGTGTCAAAATCGCTTTCCTTTAATTGCTCAACCTTACAAGGAATCTGCATATCTCGATTCATCTTTCGCATTGATTCAATAAAGTTCGAAGCCTTTTCTGCCTGAGTGTGTCCATCAATATTCGCAACATCTGCGAGTTCTGAAAGTTCTTTTTCAGCACTTTTTCCATATTGCTCCATAACGTACGGCATGACAATTGCGTTGGCTTGTCCATGAGGGATACCATAAAGCGCTCCCAATGCATGTGCTACAGCATGAACATAGCCTACAAAGTTATTTGTAAATGCAAGTCCTGCGTAATAAGAGGCCAAGAGCATGTTTTCCCGAGCCTTTACGTTGTTTCCTTCTGCGTACACAACAGGAAGATTTTCATAAATCATGTGCACTGCATCCAAGGCTTTTTTTCGTACGAATTTAGAAGCAAACCTGTTCGTATAAGCTTCAACTGCATGCGTGAGTGCATCCATTCCCGTAGCTGCTGTAATTGCTGGCGGAAGGGATGTTGTAAGGGCTGCATCCATGACCGCGCACTTCGGAACAAGGCACGGGTCCGAAATAGCATACTTATAATGAACGCCATCAACGGTGTCGGTAACAACTGAAGCAACGGTAACTTCGCTACCCGTGCCGGCCGTCGTAGGAACCGCATAGAAAGGCGGAAGCGCCCTATTTATTTTAAGCATTCCGCGCATTTGTCGAATTGTCATCTTTGGGCGGACGATTCTTGCAGCCATTGCTTTCGAACAGTCGATGACGCTTCCGCCACCGATTGCCACAATTGCCTGGCATTTACCTTCGGCATATTTTGCTCGAGCAGCTTCTACGCTTTCAATCGTCGGGTCTGGTGTCAAATCAGTAAAGAGAACGTATTTTATGCCTGAAGCAGTCAAAGAATCAAAGAAAGGCTGTAAGGTTCCACGCTTTATGAAACCAGGGGTCGTTGCAACAAAAACCGTTTCAATTCCGTCTTTTTTCAAAAAATCTGCAATCTTCAAGATTGCGCCTTCACCGACTACAAGATTGTGCTTCTTTTTTTCAAGAATCCTTGTAACCCTACTCATTCCAAATTGAGAAATTCTGTAAAAACACTTCACTTTACATTCCCCCTTAAAAGTCTATCTCGTGAATACATCTTCACGAGCTTTCTTATTGATTCTAATATAGAACAATATCATTTTTTTTGCTATAATTTTGGCATATTAAAACCAATTATATGGAGTTTTCAATGAAAAAGCGTGCTCTTATGAGCGTCTTTGTAAAAGACGGAATTTTGGATTTGGCTCAGTACCTTATCAGTGCTGATTGGGAAATTCTTTCAACAGGTGGAACTGCAAAATATCTTACAAGCAACGGAATTCCGGTTACAGATGTAAGTTCAGTTACAGGCTTTCCTGAATGCCTTGACGGTCGAGTAAAGACCCTTCACCCAAAAATTCATGCAGGAATTCTTGCTATCCGCGATAACGAAGAGCACATGAAAACTCTTAAGGAATTGGACGTAACTCCAATCGATCTTATCTGCGTAAACTTGTATCCATTCTTTGAAAAAGTTCAGGCAGGTCTTACTTTTAACGAAACTGTTGAATTCATCGACATCGGCGGTCCTACAATGATTCGTGCCGCTGCTAAAAACTATCAGGATGTTATCGTTCTTACAGACCCTAGCGACTATTCAGAAGTTTTGGAAGGATTAAAGGCTGGAAATGTTTCAATTGAAACAAAACGACGCCTGGCAGGAAAAGTTTTCAATCTTACTTCTGCCTACGATGCTGCAGTTTCACGCTTTATGCTCGGCGGTGACAAACCAGAAGAAAACGAACTCCAGCAGTATTACACGATGCCGCTTGCAAAATCTCAGGAACTTCGCTACGGCGAAAATGCTCATCAGAAAGCAGCTCTCTATCTTACAAAAGACCATGTTGGGGCTTTCGGCGGAATGAAACAGCTTCAGGGAAAAGAACTTTCTTACAACAATATCCGCGATTTGGACGTTGCATGGAAAGCTGTAAGTGCATTCAATAAATTCGCACGAAATGCCGCTAGCGTTTCAGGAACAGACTATTCTGAATACAACGGAATTATCTGCGGAAAAGATGATGCAGGAAATAAGGCTTGCCCTACAGGAAAAGCAATCACGGCTAATTTCGGCGCAAATTCAAAGGCAATTTTCACAATCGCACTCAAACACAACACGCCATGCGGTGCTTCCCTCGGAAATTCAGTTCTTGAAAGCTATACAAAGACATATAACTGCGACCCAGTTTCAATTTTCGGTGGAATCATCGGATGTTCAGCCGTTATCGATAAAGCTGCCGCTGAAGAAATGGTAAAATGCTTCCTTGAAGTTATCGTTGCTCCAGGTTTTACGGATGAAGCCCTTGAAGTTTTTGCAACAAAGAAAAATCTTCGTCTTATCACGGCTACGGTTGAAGCAAAAGAATTCTTCGATACGATGAGCGTAGACGGTGGTCTTTTGGTTCAGTCACGCGATAACGAACTTTTTGAAAAATGGGATATCGTTACAAAGGCAAAACCAACTCAGGAACAGATTGATGAAATGGCTTTCGGTATGACAGTCGGAATGTTCGCAAAATCGAACGCAATCATCGTCGTAAAGGACAAAGCTGCAATCGGAATCGGATGCGGACAGACAAACCGAATTTGGGCTGCAGGCCAGGCTTTGGAAAGAGCAAAAGAAGTTACCGAGCGAGAAGGCAAATCACAGGCTGAAGTTTTGGTAAGCGATGCATTCTTCCCATTTGCAGACTGCGTTGAAAAGGCAAACGAATTCG
>JAQYSN010000119.1 GCA_028725265.1 Spirochaetales bacterium
ATTCTGCCAAGGAAGTTCTCGCCGTTGCAAAAAGCAAGCCCATCGTAAAGACTGTTCCTTTCTCGTTTTCGACAGGATATGATTTTTACGAAAATGCCAAAAAAATTTGTCTTCGTTACGGATGTGATGATATAAGGGAAGATTTTCAGACTGATATAAAAATGTCAGGATTTGTTCCTGAGGAAAAGTTCGAGGAATTTGCTTCGGAAATTTTAAACTCTTCGAATGGCAAGGTTGTTTGTTCTGTCTTGGAATAATTTTACACAAAATGGGAGATAATATGAAAAATCCAACAATTGCTTTAATTTATGATTTTGACGGTACGTTATCGCCTAAAAATATGCAGGAATTCAGTTTTATAGAGGCTCTGGGAATGGATTCTTCTCAGTTCTGGGAAAAATCCGATGTCCTTTCCAAGGAACAGGATGCAAGCGGAATCTTATGTTATATGAAGCTCATGCTAGAAGAAGCAAATCATGCCGGAATTCCCGTACAACGCTCTTCCTTTGCAAAGTTCGGAAAAAATATCGAGTTGTATAAAGGCGTAAAAGAATGGTTTTCTTTAATTAATGAATATGGCAAAAAAATCGGTTTGAAAATAGAGCATTACATCAATTCATCTGGACTAAAGGAAATGATTGAAGGAACTTCGATTGCAAAAGAGTTTAAGAAGATTTATGCCTGTTCGTTTTTGTATGATGTAAATGATGTTGCAATTTGGCCGGCCGTTGCCGTTGATTATACGAACAAGACTCAATTTTTGTTCAAGATAAATAAGGGAATAGAAGAGGTTTGGGATAACAAACGGATAAATGAATATGTCCCAGAAAACGAAAGACCTGTACCGTTCAAACGCATGATTTATTTTGGTGACGGAGAGACCGATATCCCTTGCATGAAAATGGTTAAGCAAAATGGCGGTTATTCGATTGCCGTTTACAGACCAAATGATGCTAATAAGCGAAAAATTGCCGAAAAATTAATCCTTGATGACAGGGTAAATTTTGTCTGCCAAGCGGATTATTCTCAGAACAAGGATGTCTTCAAAGTCGTCACAACGATTCTTGAAAAGATGAAGCGCGACTTTGATTTTGACACCCTCTTAGCTAGTCATCTTGAAAATGCAAAAAAATCTAATTTATAGTGAACATGCTGACCGTATCGGAAAGCGTTCCTACTGATTTCTGGGCATCCTGAGAAATGACTTAGATATTTTGAGAGTTTTCTGCCATGGCTTTCGAGACCATGTCGCATGATTTAATTCCCGCACTTTCCTTGACTTGCCACCTAAAATTAAAGTGCTAAAATGGTCATGCCTTTGAAACCTTCAACAGACGAAGGCGAAGATGATTCAGGTTTTGATTATGAAAACTTTGACGACCTTAAAGATTTTGGTCAGTCATTAACAAATAAATATAGTCAGTATTCAGTCTTAATACAAGAACCATGTCCGTTCCAAATACATTTAGGACACTCTATCACCTGTGGAAGAATTCAGATAAAACTTAGTTAAAAATTCGTCCGGTGTCAAGAAACCTAAAGATTCGTGGGGGCGGTAGCCGTGATATTTTTTCAGCCATGAATCAATTTCCGCCTGTAGTTCCGTTACATTCATAGGACCTTCAAGATAGTCAAGACATTCAACCTGCAAGGTTTCAATCATCCGTTCCACACAAGGCTTGTCCTTTGGCGTCCTTGGCCTTGCCCAAAGCTGAGTGATTCCCTCGCTCTTGAGCCAGTTTTCCGCCTCATCTTGATTCTCGCTTCCGTTGTCGTTTATGTAGACGGCCTGTTTTCCGAACCTTGAGACGACCTTCTGATAGGCAATCTTTCCCGCCGTACTCGTGCACGTGTTTGATACATGGATTACGGCCTGTTTTGTAAACACGTCGATTCCGACCATCGCATATTTTTTGCCGTTGTTCGGAATTCTTATGTGCTTCATATCGAATTCAATGACTTTGTTCGGTTCGTTGCTCCGCATATTTCCGCTGATTCGCCTGCGCGCAAAGGCTTTCTGAGCGCTTTTTGAGCGTTTTCTGAATGATTTTGTGTCCGCCCGGAAGAAAAAATTGTGTCTTTTTATGATGTTCGGGATGGTCGAAACGCTTGGAACCTCGTAATCCTCATAATATCGCAAAAGGATCGGACGTATTTTCTTTGCTGAGTAGGTGGGGTTTTTCTGTCTGATTCGTTTTATCTCCTCGACAATCTCAGGGCAGACCGTTTCCGTTCGGACACGCTTCGGTCTCCTTGATTTTTCTTCGAGTCCTGCAATTCCGTATTTCTTGAACCTTGCATACCACCTGTAAAAATAGGAGCGCTCGATTCCGAAATGACGGCAGGTAAGACTTGCGTCTTTTTTGCCGCTTACGCTCTTGTATGCCGAGTTTTGGTTGTACCAGTCTATTATCTCAAGCCTGTGTTTTGCCTTTTTTGAAAGTTCTTTTGAATACCCTTTTGACAGTTTATTTTGACACGGAATTCGTGATACAATGTGCATGGGACACCCTGTTTTCATAATCACCTCTGTTAAAATGTTGTTTTGCTTTTTATTCATTCTAACACAGGTTTTGAACTCAGAGTGTCCTATTTGTTTCTTGGAATTTACATATAGCACGTTAGCAAAGCATCACCTTTACGCGATGAAAAAAAATTCAAAAAATTTTTATTTTTTCTGTAACATTTTCCTCTCTCATTCGTTTGATTTATAGATAAGAAAGCACAACCCATAAATTGAATCCTGCTTCCTTCTCCTCTCCTTGTTTTTGACCACGTTGCAAAGTTTTTGTAGCGTGGTTTTTTTTGCAATTTTTATACGAATACGGCATAATATCATCATTATAGAAGTTTGCGGAGAAACACCATGGAACAAAAAGGATTTAAGGACATCGGACTTGCAAAAATCGACACGGAGAGAAAAAACAGAACCGGAGTCGGGGAAGTTATTTTTGGTCAAGGAAAAACTCAAGAACAGATAAACAAAATCGTAAGGGCTATGAAAGAACGCTCACAAGATTCAATTTTGATAACAAGACTCGACAAAGAAAAAGCCGGAAATCTCGACAAGCTTCTCAAACCTGATATTTCAATGCACTACTTCTCAGATGCGAAGATTGGAGTTATTGGAGAATTTACTAATAAAACAGACTCCGAGTCTGAAAAAGCAAAAATACTGATTTGCTGTGCAGGAACAAGCGACTTACCAGTCGCTGAAGAGGCTGCCATAACACTCGAATTTCTAGGAAATAAAGTTGAACGATTATACGACGTAGGAGTTGCAGGAATCCATAGACTTTTATCATATCAGGACAAATTGAAGAACGCTTCGGTAGTAATTGCCATAGCAGGAATGGAAGGTGCCTTGGCAAGCGTAATCGGAGGACTCGTAAGTTGCCCCGTAATTGCAGTTCCTACAAGCGTTGGCTACGGAGCCTCATTCGGGGGGCTTGCAGCACTGCTTTCGATGCTAAATTCGTGTGCATCGGGAGTCACCGTCGTCAACATTGATAACGGTTTTGGAGCAGCAATGGCAGCAAATAAAATCATGAGGCTAACTGACAGATGAAAAAATTTATTTACGACGGCTCGAATGGCGCGACAGCTCAAAAAGTTCTTGATCAATTACAAAACTTCAAAGATTCCTTTATCAGAGAATCTTATTTGATTAACACATCATATACAGAAACAAATATAGATGAGATTGAAGATAACACAGAAGAGTCAGAAGGTGGAGAGGATCAGGAATTAGGGGTAACGGATGTAAGAGTAGTTGATACAAATATAAAAGTTATGATTACGGGTATGGGTGCAAATAAAAAGGA
>JAQYSN010000120.1 GCA_028725265.1 Spirochaetales bacterium
ACACGCCGATGAAGATTCAGATGTTATACAAAACGATATCGAGAACATACCACATTTTGACAAGAAAAAATCAACAGAAATGAGAGCCGTCGTTCTTTGTTCTCCTGATAAGGTTTTCGACTTCAAAAAATTCAATTACATTGGGCAAAAAGATTGCAACATCTTCAAGAATTTTTACGATAATTCAGTTTTATGCCCGACATCATGTTTTGGCTATGGAAGCTGCATCCAATCATGTCCAGAGAACGCCATCTATATAAAAAACAATACTGCAACAATAAACTCATTTTGTACTGGATGCGGAAACTGCGTCGATTCATGTCCGAACAAAATAATAAGGCTTTTTCCTATCAGCCAAAATGACATTGTTCTTTGCACAAATGAAAATCCGTTATATAATAACTGTAGTAAATGCAAGAATAAATGTGCAGAACAATTAAATCCTGAAAACAACGAATAATTTT
The DNA here is from genome assembly GCA_028725265.1 of Spirochaetales bacterium. Taxonomy (GTDB): domain Bacteria; phylum Spirochaetota; class Spirochaetia; order Treponematales; family Treponemataceae; genus RGIG9060. The sequence continues at coordinate 465 of JAQYSN010000120.1, forward strand.
ATGTGTAGAATATCAATCTCATGTGCATTGCACTGTCACCTTAGCGACGTAGAAAACTTCACAGAAGAGACTCTTTATCAAAAAACACTTAAGAAAATTGCGTCCTTTTTATTCTCACATCCGAAAATTTCATTTTCATTTTATCTTCCATGCTCATATGTTGAATGGCTTTCTGAAAAACACCCTGAGTTTCTGCTGATTCTCAAAGACCTTACAAATCGAAAACAGGTTGAAATTTTGGGAGGCGGTTATTATGAACCTATTTTTCCGCTTATACTTCCTGTAGACCGAATAGGCCAGATTGAAGAAAATACAACAAATCTAAGAAAAAAAACAGGTAAAAGAACCCGAGGTATTTTTCTCGGAGATTCTATATGGGATCCAAGCCTGATTTCTAGTTTCAAGACTTGTGGCATCGATTATGTAATCGTGAACTCAGAATTGATTCCAGAAGAAGTTCCTCATGGAAAAGTCCACATCGTTGAAGATATGGGAAAAACTCTTTATGTAATTCCGTATAGGAAATGCATCGATAATTTTGATGACTTACCAGATCCTCAGGAACTTCTTGGTAAAATAAAGTATTATTCAGAACTCAACAATGATGAAAATCAAAAAGATTCTGAGCATCTTTTTTTCACATCGTTTCCAATTTCTGAACTAGGAAAATTAATTGACTCAAATTGGTTGGAAACATTTTTCCAACTGGCAAGTAATTCACCACTTTTTGACTTCTCAACACCAAGCAACTATATTAAAACATATCAGGACTTTCAACAGACTTTTATTCCAGCAGGATGTCCAAAAGAAATCCGGAAGTGGGCATTGCAGCCTTTCGTTCAAAGTAGCGACAGTTCAAGCAGCAAAAACACTAACATCAAAAACTTCATGTACACATATCAGGAAGTACAATATCTTTATTCGAGGATGACCTACACTGCAATTATTTTGACTCAGTGCAAAGGAGACAAGATAAGAAAAAAATGTACCAGAGAATATCTTTGGAAGGCTCAAAGACAAGATTCCTACTGGTTTTTAGGAGCAGACGGTATCTGCAAGACACAAAATAGGGAAAACGCCTACAAAAACCTTCTTCTTGCTGAAAAATCAGTGCGGGAAACTTCAAATTCACTTTCTGATTCATTCTTGTCCTTTGATTATGACATGGACGGACGAAAAGAATACGTCGTTCACAAAAATGATTATAACGCATTCATTTCACTTTGCGGCGGCATGATTTTTGAACTTGACCTGATATTGACGGCCAAAAATTACTGCGACACCATGAAGAGAATAAAAGATTTCGACGAAATAACCGATTTTTATCCAAAAAAACTGTTCGTAGATCACCTTATCGATTTTGATCATTTCGAACAGTTCAAAAAAGATATATCGACTTGCAGTGCAGTTTTTTCACAAGTGGTCTATTCAGAAATCAACTTTGACAGAATTCGAAAAGAACTCGTCCTAAATGCGAATGCACTTTTCGGAATCCTGCAACAACCGGTAAATCTTAAGAAAAAATATCTGTTTGCAGACAACGGAATCAAAGTACAATACATCCTCAAAAATGAAAGTCCATTAC
>JAQYSN010000121.1 GCA_028725265.1 Spirochaetales bacterium
TGCCATCTTCTCCAAAAGTCTGTGATGCTGGATGCGCAATACGGATAGTTGAAATTTTCGCAGAAATGAAATCCGAACATCTTGCCCAAACCGATAGCCATCCGGCTGTATCCTGAGAAGTCGAAATAAATTTGAAAGCAGTAGCAAAGTCCTGCAAGCCATGCGATTGGGGAAATCGTGCCATCAAGTTTTCCATAAACGCCGTCTACGAAAAAAGCCATGTTGTTGGCGATTATGACTTTTGCGCCAAGTCCACGACAGAATTCCTTCAGACCGTCCATGAATAACGTAAAATTTTCGTTTCGGTTCGTAATTTCTTTTTCAATGTCGATGTAGCGGACGATTGGGCCTGCTATCAATTGTGGGAAAAGACAGATATAAAGAGCAAGGTTCAGAATGTTCTTTTGTTTTTCGACTTTGCCCCTGTAAACATCAATTACGTATGAGAGCGCCTGGAATGTGTAGAAACTGATTCCAATCGGTAGTTCAAGGTTCGGAACAGAAAAATTGCTTTTCATTATCATGTTCAGATTTTGAACGAAAAAGGCTGAGTATTTGAAGAAAACAAGGAATCCTAGATTGAAGATGACAGCGAAAACAAGGAGAATTTTGCTTTTTCTAAGGCCGAAAAGATAGTTGAGTAGAATCGACGTGAGCATCAGAAGAACGTAAATCGGCTCGCCCCATGCATAGAAGAAAAGGGAAGCGATGCACAGAAATCCGTTCCTGACTCCGATATGGTTCGGAAACATCACTTTCAGCAGATAATAGACTATGCAGACGACTGGGAGAAAAATAAAGATAAAATAAAGACTGCTGAAAACCATCTTAGTGTACTTCCTTTATTCTTTTTCCTATTGAACTGATATCTCCTATTATGAGCAACTTTGTAAGTCCGTTCTCTTCCATGTATTTTGCAGGATCTATCTTTTCACCGTAAGTATCTTCGTAAAGTCTGAAATCCAGAATATGGGTCTTGTTGTAGTGGCTTGCAATCAAGTCGTTGATTGCATTTGTGTATGAAGTACCCAAAATCAAAATGCTCTCTTTTTCCGGCTGATTAAAGTCGTAGACGACCTTTGCAAAATCCAATCCGTAATACCATCCGTAGTGGTTTGAAAAATTCAAGTGAGGCATCGTTTCTGTTGAATCGTACAAGTATCGGTTCGAGTAGTCACGTCTTTTGTCGTTTATGTATGTCTTGTAGGCAGGCAGATCAAACTCGTATACGGAGAATTTTTCGGTTGAAAATTTAATTCCAGCCTGCCATGAAAAAGAACCGTTGAAAAGCGTGTCGTAGGTTTTTGTTCCAGTTGGAATGTGAACTTCAAAGTCGTCGCCTTCCATCATTCTCATTATTTGAACGTATCCGTTGTAAGAAGCCTTGTAATTCCAGTGATGGTCAGTCTGATAAAAATTTTCCTTGTATTCGTCAAAGTCCTTGAATGTCAGGCATGCATAATCGGTCATCTTCATTTTTGATTTAACGTAACTGAACGCATCGTATTTATTCATGTCATTGAAGTCTTTTGATTCGGAAGTTTCTATAAAATAGAGATATTTTGGCCATTTTACTTTTTCAAGCATTTCTTCTGGATATCGATTGATGTTGTATTTTTGAGGATCGACTCCCTTTACGACAATCCATCCTGATGAATCCAACGTGTAGAGGGCATCGTGCAGAACTTCTTTGTAAACGTATTTTTTTACAGGTTTTTCACTTTGTTTTTTCTCTGAATCAAGTTCTTTTTCATCCGTTTCCGCATTGTTTTCAAGCGTGATGACAGGAATTTCAGGATTTCTTTCGCTTGAATCGTCGACTTTTGGTTCACCAGAGGCTTCGTCTTTTATGCACACGGATTTTATGCGCTCGATTGTTTCATCAAGTTCAGTAAACTGTTTTGTAAAATGATGATAGAACTGTTTTGTTTCGAATCTGATTTGTTGTGAAAAGAGAATCTGGTCGCTGATGGCATCTTCCATTTGCGTTTGATATGTCGTATCAAGAAAGGCTTTTCCTGTGAATACAGGGATTTTTTGGAGGGTTCGTTTTTCGTCGTCCGAAATTTCTTTTTGTTTCCTGAAGGCGATGGAATAAAAAAGAGAAAGAATGGATACTAGCAGCAAAAGAAAAATAATTGAGAAGGCAAATTGTGCTTTTTTTTGACTTCTCTCTTTTTTCTCAATTTCTTCCATAAACTCATTCTAATCAATTTCGAAATCGTGTGCAATAAAAAAAACTGTGTTACTATTGACAGAAAAGTTGTATAATGATGTATTATTTTCTATCAATTTTTTGTAAAAAAAGGAGTGTAAGATAAAAACTTCCTAAAATGGCGTCAGTTTTTATCTTGCCAGTTTGCGTTGCAAACTGCCTTATATATTGCACATTCTCATTTCATTGCGAATGTGCGCTAAAAAGTCGATGTTGAAATTGAAATTTCC
>JAQYSN010000122.1 GCA_028725265.1 Spirochaetales bacterium
GCATGAATTATATTCTCGTTAGTAATCAAGGCTATTTCAATGAAAGCCGTGCTCCTGTTTCTCCAAACATGAAATTTTATTATTACCGTGTACCGATGTTCAAATGGGAAGATTTTACTAGAAATGAAGGAAGAAATGTTGAAGCGCTTGGATTATACTGCAGAAGTGAAGTGTTCGAAGCATTTAAAAATGTCGGCTTGGAATTAGTGCCTGGTAACAATTGGGATGGGGAAGGAACTTCAAATGGTTCTTATTATGGAGTCCGATGTGATTCTCTGCGTGATTTCACCTATATCATACAGGAAAAACCTGAGTTTTCGACTCTATTGCTTCCGATATGTGCCATACACCATCAGATAGCAATAAATAAAAATATTTCTCAACTGCAGGCCTTCAATAACAGCTTTCAAATAACGAGCGAACCTGTTTCAGAAGAGCTTATTTCAACGGTGAAGCAATACTGTTCCATCAGGCACTTGGATTATGATTTTCCAGAAAAATTCGACACAGATAACGAAAAAGCCGTTTTGGTGAATGCAATCAATGAGCTTTCGGGATATCAGCCGGTTGCCAAAAATGCAGATCAGGATTTTGCCCGTTCTGTTTCGGAAATTGAAGTTTTTCCGTGCGATACGGACGGTTTCACGAACCTTACGCAAGCCGACCTGGACGCCAACCCGAAGGTTGCAAAGAAACTTGCCAAAACTATTGCAAAAACCGGAAATTTCTTCCTGCTGAAAAAAGCTGAGTAAAAAATCCGGCAGGATTTGAGATTTTTCCCTAACTTGTACAAAAAACTGATTTTTTCTATAATATTACCATAATATCAAAACTTCAGAGGAATTCTGAAGATTCAATTTTGTGGCGCACGGCGTCCAGGAGCGTTTTTATGGCAAACGACAAAGTTATTTTGGCTTATTCTGGCGGACTTGATACGACAGTTATCATTCCTTGGTTAAAAGAAAATTACGATTACGATGTTATCGCAGTTTGCATCGACGTTGGACAGGGCGATGATTGGAAGACAATCAAAGAAAGAGCCCTTAAGACAGGTGCTAGTGCCTGCTATGTTGTAGACGCACGCGAAGAATATATCACTGATTACATTTGGCCTGCTGTAAAGGCAAATGCCGTTTACGAAGATGAATATCTTTTGGGAACATCTACGGCTCGTCCTCTTATCGGAAAAATCCTCGTTGAATATGCCCGACAGGAAGGCGCAGTTGCTATCTGCCACGGAGCTACAGGAAAAGGAAACGACCAGGTTCGATTCGAGCTTGCAATCAAGGCTTTTGCACCGGATTTGCACGTAATTGCTGCTTGGCGAGACCCAAAATGGAATATGGATAGCCGCGAAGCAGAAATCGCTTATCTTGAAAAACGCGGACTTGAAGTTCCGATGAAAAAAGACCAGTCTTATTCACGAGACGAGAATATCTGGCATCTTAGCCACGAAGGTCTTGAACTTGAAAAGACTGAAAATGAACCTAACTACAAGCACATGCTTCAGAATACGGTTGTTCCGGAAGAAGCTCCAGAAGAAGGCGAGTATGTTACAATCGACTTTGAAAAAGGAATTCCAGTTGGCTTGAACGGCAAAAAAATGGGTGCTTTGGAACTTCTTACAACTTTGAACGAAATCGGCGGACGAAATGGCGTTGGTTTGGTAGATATCTGCGAAAACCGATGTGTCGGAATGAAGAGCCGAGGCGTTTATGAAACACCAGGTGGAGCAATCCTTTATTTCGCACACAGAATGATGGATCACATCTGCCTTGACCGAGATACTTATCACTACAAACAGCAGCTTTCAATCCGAATGGGCGAACTTATCTACGACGGAAAGTGGTTTACAACATTGATGGATGCCTGCATGGCCTTTGTTGATAAGACACAGGAAACTGTAACTGGTTGGGCAAAAGTTAAGCTCGTTCGTGGACAGATTCGTGCAGCAGGAAGCTACTCAAAATACAGCCTCTATAACGAATCAATTGCTTCTTTCACGACTGGTGAATTGTACGACCACAAAGACGCACAGGGCTTTATCACATTGTTCGGTCTTTCACTCAAAGTTCGCGCTATGATGGAACAGAGCATTGGCGAAGGTCAGGCAATCGTAGAAAGCAAAAGCTTGAAAAAGCGACCTACAGAGTAAGCTGTAACAAAATCGACATCCGTGTCGATTTTGTTACGACAGAAAGCATTCGCTTTCTGTCCAAATTTTTATGAATTTAATTCATCGTGCGTCCTTGCACGATTTTTTTTAATGGAGACCATCCATGGCAGATATAATCAATAACGGAAATCATGCGGCGCTTTGGAGTGGTCGCTTCAAAGAAGGACCTGATGCGGCGGCAGTAGCATTTGAAACTTCAATCCATGTTGACGAGCGAATGGCTTTTGACGACATCAAAGGTAGTATCGCCCACGCAAAAATGCTGGCTCATCAGAAGATAATTTCGCAAGATGAAGCGAATAAAATCGTCGAAGGCCTTGAATCCATCGAAAAGGATTTGATTTCAGGAAAACTCGCAATCGATTATTCAGCCGAGGATATTCATTCGTTCATCGAAGCGACCTTGACCGATCGAGTAGGGGAAGCTGGAAAGAAAGTTCACACAGGCCGAAGTCGAAACGATCAGATTGCCTTGGACGAACGCCTTTATCTTGAACGGGCCATTTCAGAACTCGTTTCAGAACTCAAGCATTTAATTTCAGTTTTGGTAAAAATCGCAGAAGAACATACCGATCACATTATGCCAGGGTTTACCCACATGCAGCACGCACAGCCTGTAACGCTTGCACATCATTTGTGTGCTTGGGCTTGGAATTTGACCCGCGATTGCAGCCGCTTGGAAGATGCCCTCAAACGCACGCTCGTTTCCCCAATCGGAAGTGGTGCTTTGGCAGGAAGCGGGCTTCCTCTTGACCGCGAATACGAAGCTTCCCTTTTGGGCTTTGATTCTGTAACTCAGAACAGCCTCGATAGCGTTTCAGACAGGGATTACTGCATTGAATTTACAAGCTGCTTTTCAATTTTGCAGATGCATCTTAGCCGCTTTTGCGAAGAAATCGTTTTGTGGTCAACTTCAGAGTTTAATTTTATCAGTCTTAGTGAAAAATGGTCCACAGGCTCAAGCATTATGCCGCAAAAAAAGAACCCGGACTTTGCAGAACTTATTCGTGGCCGAACAGGGAAAGTCTATGGTGATTTAATCGCACTTCTTACGATGATGAAGGGATTGCCGTTTTCCTACGACCGAGACATGCAGGAAGACAAGCAGAGTTTGTTCGAAGCTTACGACACGGTTTTGAGTTGCACAAAAATCTTTACTTACATGATTGAAAGTGCAAAATGGAACTTGGACGTTATGGAAGCATCTTGCAAGGAAGGTTTTTTGAACGCTACAGATGTTGCCGACTACCTTGTTTGCAAGGGAATGCCGTTCAGAACTGCGCACGGCGTGAGTGCTTCTTGCGTTCGACTTGCAATCGAAAAAAAATGTCATCTTGAGGATTTGTCGCTTGATGAATTTAAGAGCGCAAGCGAATTGTTCGAAAGCGATATTTATGAATTTATCGAACCTAAAAAATGCGTGAATGCTCGAAAAACCATCGGAGGTCCTGCAAAAGAAAAAGTTTTGGAACAAATCAAAGCCTTGAAAGATTTTGTTTTGCGTTAATGAGTGGAGCGGTGCCGAAGGTAAACAAATGCGTAGCATTTGGTCGGAGCGAAAGCGTAGCCGCGAAAGGAATGACACGGAACGAAGTGTTGTG
>JAQYSN010000123.1 GCA_028725265.1 Spirochaetales bacterium
TATGTAATTCCTCATGTGATCGAAAATAAGCGAAAAACAGGAGAGACTATCATAAAGGTTTGGAGTGCAGGATGCTCAACGGGAGAAGAACCTTACACAATCGCAATGATTCTTAAAGAAATACTTCCTCCGCCGTATACATTTCAAATTACAGCCTCTGATCTTTCCTTGAAATGCCTTATGACTGCACAACAAGGTTTCTATGCAGATTCACGCGTGGATGGAATTCCGGCCGATTACCTCAATAAGTACTTTACAAAAGTTGATGGAGGATATCAGGTAAATTCGGACTTGATGAAATCAATCAAATTTGACTATCATAACCTAAAAAACGACTCTGGACAGAAAAACCTTGACGTTGTATTCTGCCGAAACGTTCTTATCTATTTTGATGAGCCGGCACAGCTTAAAGTAATCAATCACTTTTGGGATTCTATGGCGCCAAATTCTTATTTGTACATTGGCCATTCAGAATCACTTTTTGGAATGGACACCAAGTTCGAATTCTTGAAGACAGATTGGGCTTGCTTGTACCAAAAACATAATTAGGATACAAAAAAAATGGACGATATTAAAGTTCTCGTAGTTGACGATTCAGCTTTGATGAGAAACCTCGTTTCTCGAATTGTAGAAAATGCTCCTGGCATGACCGTTGTCGGGAAGGCAATGAACGGAAAATTTGCACTTGAAAAGATTCCGCTCGTAAATCCTGATATCATAATTCTTGATATCGAAATGCCGGAAATGAACGGCATTCAGTTCCTTGAAGAACGAAAAAAGCAGGGAATTACGATTCCTGTTATCATGCTTTCAAGTATTGCAAAAAAAGGTGCGGCCGTAACAATGCAGTGTCTTGCACTCGGTGCATCAGACTTTATCACAAAGCCTTCTGGTTCAGATTCGCCTGACCTTCATGTAATTGCAAACACTCTCGTTGAATACATCACTTCTTATGGTGGAAAATACAAGCATAGTCAGGAACTTAAAGCTAGGTTCGGCACAGACATTCCTTCTGCAAGATCCATGGCTTCTTCGATTTCAACATCCACTACAAGTTCATCAATTACAAAAGAAAGTGAAACTCCTACAAGAATCTCGTTCTCTTTCATGCATAAAACAGAAAAACAGCCTCTTGAAATCAAACCTTTGCGAGAAGGGGGAAGAATCGAAATTATCGCCATCGGAATTTCAACCGGTGGACCAAACGCCTTACGAGAAGTTTTCAAGAATATTGACCCTAACCTAAAACAACCTATTCTTGTAGTTCAGCATATGCCGGCAGGTTTTACAGAAGAGTTTGCAAATAGTTTGAATGCAATCTGTCCGCTTGAAGTAAAAGAAGCAAGCGACGGCGACCTTGTAAAATCAGGCCGAATACTGATTGCTCCTGGTAACAAGCATATCTATGTAGAAAAGAAATCGCTTGCAACTGTTGTAAGACTCAGCGACGATGATCAGAGAAACGGTCACAGGCCGTCGGCTGACGTTCTTTTTGAATCAGTGGCCAAAAATTTCCAGAACAAGGCATTGGGCGTAATCATGACTGGAATGGGTCGGGATGGAGCAGCAGAACTTGCCGAAATGAGAAAACAAGGTGCATGGACACTCGGACAGGACGAAGAGTCATCTATCGTCTACGGAATGCCACGAGTTGCTTTTGAACTTGGTGCCGTACAAAAACAAGTTCCGCTTTCGGAAATGGCAAAAGCAATCAGTGATATTGCAAGAGAACATTCAATTTAAGTTTTAATCAACTGAGCAGATTTCACTTTTGTGGAATCTGCTTTTTTTTAAGTTCAGCAAATAAATAAGAACGCTAACAAGAACAATGCCAAGCAACGTCGAAAGAAACTGAATAAGTTGTGGCTTAGGAAATGAGAATTTTGCACACAAAAAGCTTGAAAGAAAGAAAATCAGAATACCAAAGATAATCGGTAAAAACAAAGCAACAAATCCTTGTGCAATCTGACTTTTTTTACTCGCCCTGATATTAACTATTGATCCAACTGATATCGAAAAATTCTGCGGATTCGAAACTGGAAACGGTCTACCTTTTTTTGCACAGGAAGACCTTTCACAGTTTATACACGCACCTGTCAAAAGAGGACTTACGAGTATTTCATTATCCAGGGCAACAACGACAGCCTTATCTTCCATAAACAAAACTCCCCCTATTTTAAATTTTTCAACAACTCGTCACATTCACGAGAACCTTTCACATTACCAATTTCAAGATATGCATCACGAAGATTATACAAAGCATCGTAATAAGCAGGATTTATCGAAATTGCCATTTCAAAGGCTTCTACTGCAGCTTCAAAATCTTGCTTAGAAAAAGACATTACACCAAGATTGTTCCAGCAGTGAAAATTCAAAGGATTTAAATCGAGGCACTCATAGCAATATCCGAAAGCCTCATCATAATCTTCAAGACCAAAGCAAACTAAGGCCAAGGTTTCCAAAAGCTCTTCATCCAAATCGTTAAGTTTATAAGCCTGGAGAAGTGCAAGTTTGGCGTCTGAAAGATTTCCAGCATCTCGATATGTTATACCAAGGTTATACCATAATAGATAGTTTTTTTTATCAATTACAACAGCTCGTCGCAAACAAGCAACAGCCTCATTATACATGCCGCTTTCTGCAAGATTTATAGCCTGCTTATTCAAGACTTCTGAATTTTCAAGCATGTCATTATCCTTTTTCATATTTTTAACATCGAAATAAAAAGTTGCTCAATCTGAAGACTGGTTTCACAGTCATTGTATCTTTGACGAATCTTCTTGCACGAATCAGAAATAAGCTCTTCTGCGTATTTTTTTGCACGAGGAATACACTGCGAAGACAGAAGCATCGAAATAGCGTCTTCAACACAAGGGCTATCGATTCCATCTTTTGAAGCCGTTTCAAAATCACAGAACAAACGATTCTTGTCAGAAGGTTTTTCTTCAAGATGAAAAATCACAGGGAGACTCTTTTTTCCTTCTACAATATCATCTCCGCGCTTTTTTCCAACATTTCCAGTTGTTATGTTGATTATATCATCCAAAACCTGAAATCCTTCTCCGATTTGAGATGCAAGATTGCCTATATACTCCATCTCATCTTTTGAAGATGAAGAACACAAAAGGCCAGCCTGAGCCGAAAGAGAAGCAAGAGTGCCTGTTTTTAGCCGCACCATAGCAGAGTATTCATCATGAGAAGGAAGAATTGTTGGATTTCTATGCCAATAAATATCCATTGCTTGTCCAAGGTGCAATCTTCGAAGTTGAAGAGCCAAAAGAGAATAAAACTCGTTTTTCAGTTTTTCGTCAGTAACATTCTTATCAATTGCCGAAAATGCATCGAAATAAAGCCAGCTTCCAGCATTTATGGCGCAATCCAATCCATAGGTTATGTGACAAGCAGGTTTTCCTCGTCTCATATCAGCACCATCTTCGATATCATCGTGAATCAGGCTTGCCGTATGGACCATCTCGACAAGCGGCGTAAGTTGATAAGCAAGTTCAATAGCGGCTGGAGATGATGATAATTCACTGCAAAGAACCATAAACAAAGGTCGCCATCGTTTTCCGCCAAGACTCACAAGGTTTTTACAAGGTTGTACGAGCTGGTCAAAATGAACCGAACCAACCGAAGGCGACAAAGAGGAGAACGTTGCATTTTTCCAAGAATCGCTATAGTTTGAGTCTAGAAAAGTAACAAGAACATCTTCTATTTTTTTCAATTTTGCAGTAAAATTAAAATTCATATTATGATTATAATTCTTTTTGCCGAAAAATAAAAGGGCTGGCCAATTTGAAAAGTTTGTTACTTCCAGAATTGGCTTTTTGGTTGCGATGAGTACTAACAGTTATGAAAAACCAGATTTCTGGTCGCGAAAAGCTTTTTCCGAAGGTTATCCTGCACGTTCCGTGTACAAACTAAAGGAAATAGATGAAAAGTTTGGAATGCTCAAGAAAAACAGCAGAATCCTAGACTTAGGAGCAGCACCTGGAAGCTGGACCGTATTTTCGCTCAGAACATTGAACGGAACAGGGCATGTTACCTCAATCGATTTGAAACCTTTGGCAAAAGATGTAAAGGCAGATAACCTCACTTTTATTCAGGGAGACTTGTACGACGAAGAGGTTCGCGCCCAAGCTTTGGAAGGCGGCTATTATGATGCCGTCATCTGTGATGCAGCACCGCCAACAACAGGAAACAGGATTATTGATACGGCCCGTTCTTCAGGACTTGTTGAGCTTGCTATTTTTTATGCACAGACAATGCTTGTACCAGGCGGAAATTTCGTTGTAAAAATCTTTCAAGGTGGAGATCAACAGAAGTACCTTAAACAGATGCGTGAAATATTTGAAAGCGCACGAGGGTTCAAACCTGAGGCATGCCGAAATGAATCTTTTGAGACTTATTTGGTAGGGTTAAACAAAAAATGAAAGGAATTTGTAGACTAATAACATCAGCAATTTTTGCAGTTAGCTTAATCTTTACTTTTTCATCTTGTAACAGCAACAAAGAAGGAAAAGGTGGTCTAGATACCACAACTTCTCCAATTACATATACAGAACTTTCAAATCTAGAAAACGTCGAAGTAGAACTTCCTGAACTTGAATACTTTGCGTATCGTCTTAAAAAAGGCGATATGATTGGTGTTCTTGCTCTCGAATATGGGGTCACGGAAGACACTCTCATCAGCGTAAATAATATCAGGGCAACACGATATGTCCAGGCTGGAGATTACATAAAAATTCCTACAATTCCTGGTATTCTTTACACAGTCCGAAAAGACGGCGAAACAATCGAATCTATCAGTAAAAAATACGAAATTAATTCTGATAAATGTTCAAAAGTTAACTCGTATGAACAGACAGTGGCTCTTACAGCCGGAACTCAGCTTTTTCTTCCAGATGCGGAACTTGACTGGGTTACACGACAGGAAATCAATGGAGATTTGTTTATCAAACCTTTGAAATGCCGATATTACATTTCTTCACCATGGGGATGGAGAAGTAATCCGTTCAACGGAAAACGAACCTTCCACGGTGGCATTGATATGGCAACAGGATATGGAAACTTGATTTACCCTGCCCTTGATGGTCGAGTTATAAAAACTGGAACAAACAATGTTTACGGAAACTACGTAATAATTCAGCATCATTCAGGATACACCACGCTTTACGGACACATGAATAAAATACGATGCAAGCAAGGTTCTTACGTACAGCAAGGTCGCACAATCATTGGCGAAGTTGGTTCAACTGGTATGAGTACAGGAAATCATCTTCACTTCGCAGTTTACAAAAACGGAAAATCACAGAATCCACAGCTTTTATGGAACTAAATCAGTCTTTATGCCACATCCATGTTAGTTCATGTTTGTTATAGCAAAGATGAACTACATGAGAGTTTGGTATTGCAGCGAATTTTTCGACCAAATTCCAATCAATTTCACCCTGCATTTTAATTGTGCAAATCATATTTTTCGTTCTGTCGCTTTCAATCCAAAGATTCACCCAATTAAAAAGACGTTCTGGATAACAAATCACATCTGAAAAAACAAAATCGAACGGACCAATCTTGTCCACTTCCAAAGTAAACGCGTCGTGTTTCAAAAATTCAACGCAAGAATCGTTCATTAAATTATCTGCAAGTTCTGCCCTATCAACGGCAAAAACACGACTTCCAAGTTGTCTCAAAACCCAAGTCCAACCACCAGGACAAGCACCAGCATCAAAGCAATACGAATTTTCACTTGGAAAAGGCGTCTTGTAGTAAAAAGCAAAACGAACGAGAGCTTCCTGAAGTTTTAGATAAGCTCTGCTCGGTGGATTTTCGTGATCTTCTATGAACTGAAAAAAACCTGCTGGCAACGGGGATGAAGTTTTTTCAGAATAGAGCATCGTATTTTCATCGATTAACGTAAAAAGTCCGATTTGGGAAGTCGGAATTTCAAAAGGAAATGCTTTCGACTTGATATTTATGAACGGAAGTTTTTCCTGTATAAGCGAAGATCGGCGAAAAAACGAAAACTGATATGAAGCCCAGTTTCTCTGGATATTCTTAAGAAATTTTGCAGCTTCCCCTATAGATTCGAATTTTTGGAACTTCGGATTGATTAAAGTAGTTCTTGCCCAATAAGGAAATTTTCCATTCACAAAAACTTCGTCCGTTTCCGTGTAAAAAAGATCACCGTAGACGGTAAAAGAGGAGAGTTCAACGTGAAATCGTGATTTTAATTCTGAAATGAGCATCTGTGACATTTCAGGATAGGCAAGAAACGCAATAGCCATTATCTTTCGAACCCTTTTAAAAGTTCTTCTTCTTCATCAAGAGTTTCTTTTTCCTGCTTGAGACTTGAAATGTATTTTTCGAAGTCGCGGGAACTAGGAGATCGGATTATTCTAAAACCGACTTCGCATGCGTTATCAGCGTTTCTTAACCAAGTAACGTTTGCAATAAGAGAAAAAGGTGCAGAAAATTCTTTTCGGGCACATAAGATTTTCAATTCATATTCGACATCTGTCTCAATTTCCAAGTTTGCAGGAAAACGAACCTTGCATCCTGAACGGCTTATATCAAGAAGCACACCTGAAAATAGACATATATCGGGAGCGTCAACTCGACCAATTTCTACATATCGGTCTTCACGCCTTGCATAAACTTTCATGTTTTTAAGCATACATTCTTTCAAATAAATTGACAAGGTGTCAAAAAAACACAAAAACTTATTTTACTTATTTTACTGTCGAATCATCATCTGTCATCAGAATACCACTCATCAAATGATTCATCCGTGAGTTTCATCATTTTAGCAATCAGATAATCGTTGTAAACACATCCCTGATAATGACCGCTTTTTGCATTATCCTTCATATTCACGTTGTGAAAATCAGTAAGTTCGGCATCTAACTCATCGCCCACATATTCCAAACGAGGATTTCCATACCAAGGACACGCTTTTTCGTTATCAAACATGCAATCTTCACAGAATTCATTCAATAGATTTTCAGGATTATTTTTCATAGTTGAAATTATTTTCTGTTTTCACTAGAATGTCAACAATTAATAAAAAAATACAGATCAAGGA
>JAQYSN010000124.1 GCA_028725265.1 Spirochaetales bacterium
CTCCCATAAAAAGTCAATGCGGAAATTTCAATTTCAACATCGACTTTTTAGCGCACATTCGCAATGAAATGAGAATGTGCAATATATAAGGCAGTTTGCAACGCAAACTGGCAAGATAAAAACTGACGCCATTTTAGGAAGTTTTTATCTTACACTCCCTTTTTTGCAATTATATTTTTATTTGAAAGTTTCATTCCACGTGAACAGAAACCCTCTGAAGTGCATCTACAATTGAAATATTTTCTACCCTGATATAAGGCGGCAAATTCAAAACTGCCATCGTATAATTAACGATTCCCTTTATTCCACATTTTGCAAGACGTTCTGCAGTTTCAACGGCATCACCTTCTGGGACTGCCAAAACTGCAAAATCGATTTTTTCATTTTTAACAACGCTTTCCATTTTAGAAAGAGGATAAAGAGGAAACGGAGAATCCAAGACTTCGGTACGATTCACGTTCGAATCAAAACCCGCTCTCATTACAAAAGACGTTTCCTTAAAGCCTTCGAAATAAAGCAAGGCCGAACCCAATCTTCCTAGTCCTACAATGCAACAATTGTGAATTCTTTCTCCGATATTAAACTTTTGCTGAATCGCCTTTTTCAGTTCGGCAATATTGTAACCGACCGAACTTCCGCACTGCAAATCCAAAAGTGAAATATCTCGGCGAACTGTATCACGCGACCACCCCGTCCTGTGCTCGATAATAGCTGAGGTAACGGTTGTTTTTGGCGTAATTAACTTTTGATTTTCTTTTTCCAGTTGATCTAAAACACTCAACAACTTTATCAAGCGTTCTTGAGTTGGTTTCGGAAGCTTCTTTTTTGACTCATTTGCATCATCAGTAACCAAACTTTCATTTGTCATAAAAGCAACCTCCTCGTCTTAACTTTGAAAAAAACTTTTTTTTCTGTGAAAAATATCACAGAAAATCACCTTTTATTAAGAGTATCAAAATATACGGATATAAGTCAATAAAATAACATTAACTTCTTGTGAACAAATTCACAAGAAGCCATGTCTAAAGGAGTTTATTGGAGGTTTTATCGGAGGACTATATAAGTCATGTAGGCTGCATACATCAAAATAAGGATGATGCCTTCCCAACGACGAATTTTTTTCGGAATACTGATTCCAAATACCATAACTGAGATGCCAAGCATTACAAGCATATCGACAAGCAAATTAGGATCAGTCAATTCAATCGGATTAATTACGCTTGAAACGCCTAAAATCAAAAGGATATTGAAAATATTGGAACCGACGACATTTCCAACGGCAAGATCGCACTCACCTTTTTTTGCTGCAATAATCGATGTTACAAGTTCCGGAAGAGAAGTTCCAATTGCAACAATCGTGAGACCAACCAAAGTTTCGCTCATTCCCCAATGAAGGGCAATCGCAGTTGCAGCATCAACCGTAAGGTCGCCACCTATCACGATGGCCGCAGCCCCGCAAACCGTAAAGATGATGGACTTTACGACTCCCATCTGCTTGATATCACCTTCAGTCTGTTCTTCAAACTCACGGCGAGAAGCAAGTGCAGAAAATACGACATAAAACATATAGACGACAAAAAGTGAAAGAAGAACGATTCCGTCTCCTCGAGAAAGAATATTCGAAGTTTGCGCACCAAAATTAGAAAAGAATATATCGAAAGAAAGCACAAAAAGCACAAAACTGATTAAAATATTAAACGGAAGATCCTTTTGAATCAAATTTTTCTGAACGAGCACCGGCATAAAAATCGCCGAAAATCCCAGGACCATCAGAGTATTAAAAATATTCGATCCGACTACATTTCCAACTGCAAGTGCATTCTGCCCTTTTATTGCAGAAGTAACGCTTACGGCAAGTTCCGGAAAACTGGTTCCGAAAGCAACAATCGTAAGGCCAATGATTAAAGGAGAAACCTTCAAAATTCTTGCAATCGAAGATGCTCCATCAACAAAAAAATCAGCACCTTTTATCAAAAAGACAAAACCAACCAGCAAAAAAACATACATCAAAGGGCCGTTCATAAGACTTGATAACATAAAAACCTACCTATAAAAATATTTTTATCGAACTTTTCCGCCAAATGAAAGGGATAAAATCCCGACAAGAGAACCTGCCAGAGAACCTGCAAAATGACAAAAAACTTCAATAGTATTCGTATCAATAATCGAAACAATCTCTCGTGCAAAATAAATAACTGCAAGAAGAATGTAAGAAAGCGGAATCTGTCTTTTATCAGCAGAAATGAAAATAGCCAAAATTAAAAGCATGCAAACGATTCCACTTGTCCCGTAAATCACAGAATTGCTGAAGCAGACGCAAATCACTCCGGCAAATGCTACTGTAATTAAAACCAACATTGAAGAAAAAAGTTTCCCAAAAACTGATTCAATTTTAGGAAAAAGCAATAAAATAAAAACAAGGTTTGCCGTCAACTGGTTCCAACTTGAAAAACCAAAAGGATACAGTAGAATCCTAAAATAATCGGCGACATTTCTGTAATCGAAGGCTGCTGAATTTCCAGCCTTGCACGGACATACAAAAAGCCAATCAATGGAAGGAACCAATCGCTCAATGATTGCCATCACAACAAGCAAAATTACAAGAACCAAACCGACAGGAGAATCAAAGGAAACCGAAAAGCCCGCTTTATTTTTTTTAGAAGTAGCCATTTTTCACCCTTTCAAAACAGTTAAAAATCCAGTTCAATTTTTACGGGACAATGATCCGAACCGGTTACATCAGACAAAATCGTAGACGACTTTACGCAAGGCAAAAAGTCCTGATCGACGCAGGTATAATCGATGCGCCACCCGATGTTTTTTTCACGAGCGTTAAAACGATAGCTCCACCAGGTATACTGTTTTGGTTCTGAACAAAAATGCCGAAATGTATCGACAAATCCACTTGAAGTAAACTTATCCATCCATTCGCGTTCTTCTGGAAGGTAGCCCGGATTTTTTTCGTTTGTAGCAGGATTTGCAAGGTCGATAGGTTTATGAGCAACGTTGTAATCACCGCAAAGAACGACATGCTTTCCTTCGGAAACAAATTTCCTGCTGAAATCCAGAATTGCATCATCAAAAGCAAGTTTGTAATCAAGTCGCTTTCCTGCATCCTGACTGTTAGGAAAATAGGCACTTATCACGACAAGATTCTTGAAAGTAGCCGCAAGCACACGACCTTCACTATCAAATCTTTCATCATCCATAAACTGAACAAAATCTGGCTCGGTTTTTGAATAAATAGCAACCCCTGAATATCCAGGTTTTTTGGCACTTGCAAACCAACTCTTATAGCCACCAGCTTCCAACAACACTGGAGAAAGCTGCCCCGGATTTGCCTTCGTCTCCTGAATACATACGACATCAGCATTACATCCAGAAATCCAATCTACGAAACCTTTTTTTTCCACGGCACGTATACCGTTTACATTCCAAGAAATTACAGAAAACATAATAAAAAATTGTACTCATTTTTAAATAATTTTGCTACAATTATATATGAGATAGCATATGGAAACAGACTTTGACATCGATCAAGACATAGAAATAATGATTGCTCCAAAGTACAAAGTCATTTTTTTTAATGATGACGTAACGACTTTCGAATTTGTAATCGACGTACTCATGAGATTTTTTTACAAAGACTTAAGAGCTGCCGAAAACTTGGCTCAGAAAATTCATCATACAGGATCGGGAGTGGCAGGGATTTTTGCATATGATATTGCCAGGACAAAAATGCAGCAGACGATTGAAGCTGCTCGAAAAGAGAACTTTCCTCTGAAAGTTACGATCGAACCTGTAAACTAATTCGGAGAACGCATGAACCCAACGAAAGACTTAAAATGGATAATTGACCAAGCCTTGCTTGTAGCAAAAAAATCCAATCATGAATTTATAACTCCAGAACATCTCTTACTCGCATTCATTCTGTCAAAATCGGAATACCTTTTGGAACGAGCAAAAAGCAACTTGGACATACTGGCAGGATGCCTGAACAAATACATGAACGAAGAAATTCCACAAGTACGCGGACAAGCAAAACCTATAGCTACTGTCGGATACGAAAAAATCTTGAAGGGAACCGAAAAAATCAGCTATGAGGCCGGACAAGGATTTTCAGAACCGGGCGATCTTTTGATGGCTTTATACACACTCAAAGTTTCGGCTAGTTTCTATTTCCTGCGTGAATCAGGAATCAAACCGGATGTACTTTTCAAAGTCATAACAGAAAACAAAAACACGAATACGGATATTCAGATTCACAAAACAGCAGATGAGTTTTCAAAACTATCACAAGAAGACCAAGATGCCGTCATTGAAGCCTTTGCCAACATAGGTCGCATTCTTGAAGACAATCTTGAATCAGAAAACAAAAATGGCGACGATAAAAATAGCGATGACGAGACTGATTTTTCAGATGCAGATTTCGACCGTATTTTTGAAATTGATTATGATGACGATGAAGATGACGACGATTTTGAAAACGATTCACCATTCGAAAACAAAAATAAACAGCAGGATGTTTTAGGCTCATTTACGCAAAACTTCACTGAAATGGCCCGAAAAGGTGAATTCGATCCTTTGGTAGGACGTGAACAAGAAATTGAAGATACAATTCAAATTTTGTGCCGTCGTAAAAAGAATAATCCACTTCACGTTGGAGACGCTGGAGTCGGAAAAACTGCAATAGTCCAAGGGCTTGCACAAAAAATCGTAAACAACGAAGTTCCTAGCATCCTCAAGAACACTGAGATTTTCAGCCTTGATACAGGAAGCCTCATAGCTGGCACAAAATTCCGCGGTGAATTTGAGGGGCGGCTCAAAAAGATAATCAGCGAACTTGAGCAAAAAGAAAAGGCCATACTTTACATTGACGAAATCCACATGATTGTTGGGGCCGGAAGCGGCGCAAACAGCAACGTCGATGCAGCAAATCTCCTGAAACCACTTTTTGAAAGCGGAAAGGTTCAGTGCATAGGTTCTACAACCTTCGAAGAATACAAAAAAACAATCCTCAAGGACAATGCTTTAAATCGCCGCTTCCAAAAAATCGACATTGAAGAACCTTCTCAGGAAGACACGTACAAAATTCTCAAGGGGCTACAGAATTATTACGAAAAATTCCACAATGTAATATATACAGATGAGGCCTTAAAAAAAGCAATAGAGCTTTCATCAAAATACATTACGGATAGACGACTCCCGGACAAAGCCATCGACGTAATTGATGACGCAGGCAGCCGAAAAAAAATCGCAATTCTAAAAAGCGGGAAAAAAGCAACAAAAACTACAAAAACAATCGGCGAAGAATTTGTAAAAGAAGTAATCGCCCGAATGGCAAAAATTCCGCAGGAAAACGTTACAACATCAGATAGCGAAAAACTCAAAAATCTGGAATCTTCTATTAAAAAGAGCATTTTTGCACAAGATTTTGCAATCAGCAAAGTTTGTAATGCCGTCAAAAAATCTAGAGCAGGATTCGGAAATCAGGAAAAGCCTATCGCAAGTTTCCTTTTCGTAGGACCAACTGGTGTTGGAAAAACAGAACTTGCAAAAGTCCTGGCAAAAAGCATTGAAGCAAAACTCATCCGATTCGACATGAGTGAATATCAGGAAAAACATACCGTCAGCAGAATGATTGGTTCACCTCCAGGATATGTTGGTTTTGAAGAAGGAGGCCTTTTGACCGATGCCGTCCGAAAGAATCCAAACGCTGTCGTGCTTCTTGATGAAATCGAAAAAGCTCACCCAGACATCTTCAACCTGCTTTTGCAGGTCATGGACTACGGCTTTTTAACAGATAATCAGGGACAAAAAACTGATTTTAGAAACTGCATCCTGATTATGACAAGCAATGCGGGTGCTTCACAAATAGGCAAAAACCTGATTGGTTTTGGAGAAAGGACTCAGACTGACAGTGCTATAAAAGATGCTGTCGATAAAACATTCTCACCAGAATTCAGGAACCGTCTTGACGCAATAATTCCTTTCGCACAACTTGAAAGCAAAGACGTAAAGCTTATCACTTGGAAAGAAATCGATATTCTTAAAAGTCAGCTGGCACAAAAAAACATCACACTGGATATTTCAGAAGAATGCGTCGCTTTCATTTCGAAAAAAGGCTATTCTAAGGAATTCGGGGGCCGCAACATAGCTCGAACAGTAGAACAGTATCTAACGACACCTCTTGTTGATGAAGTGCTTTTCGGCGATATCTCAAAAGGCGGAACCATCCACTGTAGATTGACAAATTGTGACGGCGAAAGCAAATTGGAATTTGCTTATGAACTCAACTAGAAATAGACATCCTTATGATCTTGGAAACCTGCCCTATCTGACAGATGAGCAGTTCATCGAATTTCCAGATCCGACTCTGTTTAAAAATGGCATAATCTGCTACAACGGAAATCTTTCTCCGGGAATATTGCTTTCAGCCTACATTCAGGGGATTTTTGCCTGGTACAATCCTGGAGATCCTATCATCTGGTGGAGTCCAGACCCGAGATTTGTCCTTTTGAAAGACGACTTTCACGTTTCAAAAAGCACTAGAAAAGAAATCAAACGAAACGAAAGAATGAACGAAGATGGCAACACAGCGGCAATTACTTTCACGAAAGACAGGGATTTTAAAAGCGTAATCGAAGCATGCGCTTCTGTTGAACGAAAAGACCAAAACGGAACATGGATTACCCAGGAAATGCAAGAAGCTTTTTGCGAACTAAACAGACTTGGCTACGCACACTCTTACGAAGCCTGGCAAAACGACGAACTCGCTGGCGGTTTCTATGGTGTACGACTGGGAAACTGTTTTTTTGGAGAATCGATATTCACGAAAGTAAGCAATGCTACAAAAATGGCTTTCGTCAAATTTGCAGAAAACTTCTGGATGGAAGGCGGCAAGTTCATAGACTCGCAGGTCTACACCGACAACATCGCTCGATACGGTGCCAAAAATATCTCACGAACAGCATATCTTAGACTTTTGAAAGATACGCTATTATCGTGTAACTAAAAATTAGATTCTGTGCATTGCAGAAAAGACTTTTTCATTCATTATGTTGATGTTAACGCCCATCTGCTCGCCAAGTTTTTCAAGGTCGGTCCTGAGGGCGTCTATGGCTATTTCAGATTCAGCCAAATCAATCATCATCATCATGACAAAATTTCCCGAAAGAATTGTCTGACTGATATCAACAATATTTATATTATTTTCAGCAAGAATACCTGAAACTTTTGCGATAATTCCACGCTTATCTGATCCGATTACAGTAATAATAGCTTTCATACTCCCAATTTTAATGTGTAGGATTTTTTTGTCAAGAATAATTGATTGACGACTATCTTTTTTGGATTTACAATTGTAAACAATGAAAAAATACATAATTTCTTTGGATCAGGGAACTACATCATCACGAGCAATAATTTTTGATCAATCACAAAATATGATAGGGATGGCTCAGCGAGAAGTGCCGCAAATTTACTGTAACAACGGCTGGATTGAGCATAATCCTGATGAAATTTATTCAACTCAGTACAATGCTATTATCGAAGCCCTCACAAAGTACGACATTTCAATTGATGAAGTCGCCGCTATCGGAATAACAAATCAGCGCGAAACGACCATCCTCTGGGATAAAAATACCGGAAAACCTATAAAAAATGCTATCGGATGGCAATGTCGAAGAACCTCATCAATCTGCGAAGAACTGAAAAAAGCAGGTCACGAAGAATACATAAAAAACACGACAGGTCTTATCCTTGATGCATATTTTTCAGCCACAAAAATCAAATGGATTTTGGACAACGTAGAAGGCGCAAGAGAAAAAGCTAAAAAAGGAGAAATCCTTTTCGGTACAGTCGACACATGGCTTGCATGGAAATTTTCTGAAGGCAAAATCCATGCCACAGACTATTCGAATGCGTCGCGCACAATGATGTTTAACATCAGTACGCTTGAATGGGATCAGAAAATCTTGGACATTCTCGATATTCCACGAGAAATACTTCCTGAGGTGCACTGCTCCAGCTACGTTTTCGGAAACGCAAACATCATGGGAAACCTGATTCCGATTTCAGCAATCGCAGGTGATCAGCAGTCAAGTCTTTTCGGGCAAGGATGCATAAATGAAGGTCAGGCAAAAAATACCTACGGAACAGGTTGTTTTTTAATGATGAACACAGGTAAAAAACCATGTACAAGCAAGAACTCTCTTTTGACTTCAATCGCTGCAAGCGTAAAGGAAAATGAAGTTCAGTATGTGCTTGAAGGCAGTGTTTTTTCAGGAGGTTCCGTCGTACAATGGATGAAAGACGAGTTGCACTTTTTCTCGGAAAGCTCGGATTCAGAATATCACGCCTGTCAGGTTAAAGATACGATGGGCGTTTACGTAGTACCTGCATTCACCGGAATGAGCGCACCTTATTGGGATATGTATGCCAGAGGATGCATAATAGGTATTTCCAGGGGAACTAAAAGAGCTCATATCATTAGAGCTGCTCTTGAAAGTATAGCATTTCAATCCAAAGATTTGGTAGAATGCATGCAGAATGACACAGGGATTACTCTAAAAGAACTGAACGTCGATGGTGGTGCAAGCGAAAACAATTTCCTTATGAAATTTCAAAGCGACATCCTTAACATTCCGATTTTGCGTCCAGAAATAAAAGAAATCACATCACTTGGAATCGCACAATTAGCAGGACTTTCAATCGGTTTTTTCAAGGATATGAACGAAATTGAAGCAAAACGTAAGAACACTACAAAAATAACTCCTACGATGACCGAAGAAAATCGTCAGGAATTGATAAAAGGCTGGAATAAAGCGGTTTCTAGAAGCCGCAATTGGATAGAACATTAATAAAAAAAAAGGAAGGACTTATGAACAAACAAAAATTATTTTTCGACAGTACTAATGGTGCAGACAAAATCTGCTATTTCAAGTACTCACCAGACACTGCACCAAAAGCAATTTTCCAGATTGTACACGGTATGGCAGAATACGCAGAACGCTATGAAGGATTGGCTGAAATACTTTGCAAAAACGGATTTGTAGTTTATATACATGAACATGTTGGTCATGGCTCAAGCGCAAAAGACGTAGATCATCTCGGAATTTTCCTTGATGAAAAACAGGTAATCACTTTGGTTGAAGACGCTCACAAGATGAGCGAAATCGCAAAAAACGAGAACCCAGGTCTCAAGCTCAATCTTTTCGGACACAGTATGGGAAGTTTCGTAGTACGACTTACTGTTGCTAAATATGGTGCTGACTACAACTCACTTATCGTATGCGGTACAGGTGCTGCAAACCCAGCCGTAGGAGCAGGTCTCAAACTCCTCAAAATAATTCGTGCTTTCAAGGGAAAAGATTACAAGAGCAAGTTTATCGACAAAATGTCTTTCGGTTCATACAACGACCACTGGAAACCAGCACGAACTCCATTCGACTGGCTTTCTGTAAACAAAACAAACGTTGATAACTACATCGCAAGCCCATATTGTGGATTCTTATTCAGCGTAGACGGATACAAAATGCTGATGGAAGTAAACCGAGATAGCAACAAACCTGAAACTTTTGCTTCTACACCAAAAGATCTCCCAATCTTTCTAATCGCAGGAAGTGATGACCCAGTTGGAAACTACGGTGCCGGCATTTTAAAAGTTGAAGAAGGTTTCAAAAATGCCGGAGTTAAAGACGTTTCAATGAAACTCTATCAGGGATTCCGACACGAGATTTTGCTTGACGACTGCGCTCCAGAAGTCCGAGCTGACATCGTGGAATTCTTGGCAAGAACGAACAAATAGCAAACAAATAGCAACAAAGATATATAGGATAAAAAAGATAGAAAATGAGATTATAAGTCATCTTCAAAATCTTTTGGCATCTTTTATATCTTTGTTTAATTTCCCTATTCGACCTATCATCCCCACACCGAGTTTTGGTTTGTATCACAAATCAAAACTCGAGTTAAAAAACCGCAAGGATGCGGTTTTTTAAACTACTTGAAACAATCACATCATTTTTGTAAAATGTAGAAATCTATCTATAAGAAATTAATTTTTTTGAGAGGTACATATGAGCATGGATATTTCTAAACTCAGAAATATCGGTATCAGCGCCCACATTGACTCAGGAAAGACAACTTTGTCTGAGCGAATTTTGTTCTATTGCGACAAAATCCACGCAATCCATGAAGTTCGAGGAAAAGATGGTGTTGGTGCTGTTATGGATAACATGGAACTGGAACGAGAACGAGGAATTACAATCCAGTCTGCATCAACACAGGTAAAATGGAAAGACACAACTATCAACGTAATTGATACTCCAGGCCACGTTGACTTTACAGTTGAAGTTGAACGATCACTTCGAGTACTTGATGGAGCTATTTTGGTTCTCTGTTCTGTAGGTGGTGTTCAGTCTCAGTCAATCACTGTTGACCGACAGCTTAAAAGATATCACGTTCCGAGAATCGCTTTCGTAAACAAATGTGACCGAACAGGTGCTAACCCATTCAAAGTAAGAATGCAGTTGCGCGAAAAACTCGGACTCAACGCATACATGATGGAAATCCCGATTGGTTTGGAAGACAAACTTGAAGGTGTAGTAGACTTGGTTTCTATGAAAGCTATCTACTTCGAAGGCGACAGCGGAACAGAACTTCGCTATGCTGAAATTCCAGCACACCTCGTTGACGAAGCAAACAAATACCGGGAAGAACTTTTGGACGCAGCTTCAATGTTCAGCGATGAATTGATGGAAGCTATGCTCGAAGGTGAGCCTTCAGAAGATATGATTAATGCTGCTATCCGAAAGGGAACTTTGGCAGAACAGTTCGTTCCTGTTTTCTTGGGTTCAGCTTACAAGAACAAGGGTATTCAGCCATTGCTCGACGGTGTTGTTAAATTCCTTCCTACCCCAACAGAAGTTGAAAACACAGCTTTGGATTTGGACAACAACGAAGCCCCTGTTACACTTTCTTCTAACGAAAACGACCCATGCGTTGCACTCGGATTCAAACTTGAAGACGGTCAGTATGGTCAGTTGACATACGTTCGTGTATACCAGGGAACACTCAAGAAGGGTGAAGAACTTTACAATACTCGTGCACGCAAGAAGTTCAAGGTTGGACGACTTGTTCGAATGAACAGTGCAAGCATGGAAGATATCAACGAAGGTTGCCCAGGAGACATCGTAGCTTTGTTCGGTGTTGACTGTGCTTCGGGAGATACATTCTGTAGTCCAGGAACAAACTACGCTATGACTTCTATGTTCGTACCTAATCCGGTTATCTCGCTTTCTATCACACCAAAAGACAAGAAAGCAGCAGACCAGATGTCTAAGGCTTTGAACCGATTCACAAAAGAAGACCCTACATTCCAGACTTATGTAGACCCAGAAAGCAACGAAACAATCATCAAAGGTATGGGAGAGTTGCACTTGGACGTTTACGTAGAACGAATGAGACGAGAATACAACTGTGAAGTTACGACTGGTGCTCCTCAGGTTGCATACCGAGAAACAATCACACAGCACGCTGATTTCAACTACACACACAAAAAGCAGTCAGGTGGTTCT
>JAQYSN010000125.1 GCA_028725265.1 Spirochaetales bacterium
AAAATTGATCTAAAATGCTTTATCCCGCCGGCCAAAAACTTACGGCTTACGAATTTATTGAAGTTTAAATTCGATAATACTTGAAAGAAAAATTATTCCAATATAGAACTCCATTTTAAGTAAAGACCTTAAGTAAAATCTAGAATTGAGTGAGTTCAGATGAATCAAAATGAATAGAACTTTTTCGATTTTTATGCTAAATTAAAAATATCTAGGCAAAAAGTCATAAAATTTACTTATCTGAATCCATCTGAACTCAATCGAGTATTAAAAATATTACAGGATATGGCGAAAAGCCCGACCCCCGCGGCGCAGCCGCGGGGGGAACGCCCAAGAAATATAGACCTTGCTAAATACAAAATATACCTATATAATCTACTTAAAGTGGTAAAAAATCATAGATTAAGTAGATTATAGAGGTGTTTTTATGATTATTGGACGAAAAGAAGAAATCAATCTTCTTAAAGGCATTACAAAAGATGACAGGTCTCATTTTGTTGCAGTTTATGGCCGTCGTCGTGTCGGAAAAACCTTCCTTATTCGAGAATCTTATGATTATAAATTTACCTTTCAGCATGCCGGCTTATCAAACGGCGGACTCAAGGAACAGCTTTTTGCCTTTTGTTCATCACTAAAAGATTCGGGATATACCTTTAAGAGAAAACCGGAAAACTGGCTGGAAGCTTTTGAGGGGCTCAAGGATGTTATCCGCCAGTCTCAGGATGAAAAAAAGATTGTCTTTATTGATGAGCTTTCCTGGATGGATACTCCTAAATGTGATTTGATGATTGCTCTTGAAAACTTCTGGAACGCATTTGCTTCTGCAAGAAAGGATGTAATTCTTATTGTATGTGCTTCTGCAACTTCCTGGATGCTTTCAAAGGTTGTACACAATAAAGGCGGGCTTTATAACAGGCTTACAGACCAGATTAAACTTCAGACTTTTACGCTTAAAGAATGTGAAGACTATGTAAATGCAAACAGCCTTGCTTTTACAAGAATACAGATTCTTCAGTATTATATGATTTTTGGAGGAGTCCCTTTTTACTGGAGTTTTTTGAAAAAAGGCTTCAGCATAACTCAAAACATCGACAATATTTTATTTGCAAAAGATGCACCGCTCAAAAAAGAATTTGAATATCTGTATGCTTCGATTTTTAAGAATCCGGAAGTCTACCTTAAAATAATTTATGCTCTTGCTACTAAGAAAGTTGGAATGACTCGTGAAGAAATCATTGAAAATACGGATATTCCTAATTCTGGAGATTTAACTGTAAAGCTTGATGAGCTTGAAAGCTGCGGCTTTATAAGAAAATATACTGCCTTTGGAATGAAAACCAAAAATTCTATTTTTCAGCTTATTGATAATTTTACTTTGTTTTATTACAGATTTTTGCAAACCTATCCTACTGATGAGCATTATTGGGCGAATCAGATTAATACTCCTGCTTTGAATAACTGGTTAGGTCTGGCATTTGAAAGGATTTGTCTTGAGCATATAAATCAGATAAAAGTAAAGCTTGGAATTTCTGGTGTTCATACAGAAGTTAATTCCTGGTTCTGTAAGGCAGATGCCGAAAAAGGACTCTTTGGTTCTCAAATTGACTTACTGATTGTAAGAGATGATCAGGTTATTAATCTGTGCGAAATGAAATACTCGGGCACAAACTATACAATTAAGCAGGAAGACGACGAAGCTATGCGTAACAGAATTAGCGATTTGATTAACGTAACAAAAACAAAGTGTGCAGTTTTCCCAACGATGATTACAACTTACGGGCTTACGGATAATGGGTACGCTTCTAATATTCAGTCGGTGGTTACGCTGGATGATTTGTTTGTGTAAACTTCACAGATTCTGAATGGCAATACATTAATTCACAATAAATTTTTAAGCAATTTTCTAAGATGTGTGAACTATGAACCGCTTGCCACTATGCCCGATGCCGTAGATTCTGTCTATTTGTGATAATATATGCCGCAGAAAACAATATATATGATATCATTTTCTATTTTGTAAACAAGTCGATGGTTATCATCGATTCGGCGACTCTAGTAGCCTGCGGTGTTTTTTTATCCCTTTTCCACTTTGAAAGAAAAAGAACTTTTTTTCACGTTCTGAAAAAAGTAGCGGATGTCCTGAGCGTATTCGGAAAGCAAGTCGTCAGGATGATAGTGAAGTTTTAGCGTAGTCTTTTCGCCATCTGAATAAAGGCGCGAATACGCACCATTGAGCAAAATGATGTCGCACACAAGGTCAGTGTATTTTTCAAGCTGCTTTTCTTTCAAAAGAGAGCGGACAAACTGAAGCTGTAGCTGTTCGATTTCTTTGTGTTTGATGCAATAAGAATCCAAAATGTCAGTTTTTCCGCAACCCACCAAAAAATCGGCAAATTTGTAGAAAAACGGCACTGCCTGAATTTTCAAAAGATGAAGCAGTGAATTGAACCACGGAACGGCTCGCCCCTGAGAATAAAACAAATTACACGCCTTAGACAGACGCTCGGCTTTTTCCAGGTCTGATGAACTGAATTTATCGGTGCAAATGACATTGTAAGGCGGATTTGGATTGAAATTTAAGTGAAGTTCGGATGCGCGGTCGAAAAGATCAGTTCCTGGAAGAACGCTAAGCCTGAATAGTTCCAGATGGTTCGGGTACAGACCGAGCGCGAAATTTATCGACTGTTCAAAGCCGTGCAGAGTGTCACCTGGAAGGCCGTAGATTAAATCAAAACCGAAAATAAGGCCCGCATCGTTCAAAAGTGCGATTTTCTGCACGAAATTCTTGCGATTGAAAGGGCGGTTCACGAGCTTTAGGACACTTTCATCGGCACTTTGCAATCCAATTTGTAAGCAACAATCTATTTTGCTGAACGCCCTTACCAGTTCCTTATCCAAAAACTCTGCACGGCATTCAAAATGGAAGAAAATTTCGCGCGCCTTTTTTGCGATGTAATCCAGCATTTCGACGGCACGCTTTTTGTTTGCATTGTAAGTCGGATCGAGCACCCAGATTTGGTTTATTCCGTTTTTCTTGAAATAATCCAGTTCCTTAAAAATGCGTTCCTGCGGAAAATATTCTACGGTCTTTTCGCCCTTGCTTTCGTAGCAATAAGAGCATTTGAAAGGACAGCCTCGCGCTAGTTCCCAAAGTGCGCCTTCGTATTTTTTGGCATTCAGAGTGCCGTCCAGATACGGAGATGTGAGTTTTTCGAGTGGGGTGCGATGCCCATAAAAAATCCGCTGTGTTATGGTTGTATCCGGGGCAGTTGCGTCGGCGCTCATCGACCCATCACTCAAGATTTTATCATCGATAAGATTTTGCACGAGTTCGGTTATCGCAACTTCGCCTTCGCCGGAAACAACGAAATCAAACGGTGTCGCTTCGAGCGATTTTTCTTTTATATCGCGTGAAGTATCGGCCGAAAAGAAGCTCTGTGGGTTGGCAGTTACTTCCGGTCCTCCTGCAATAATTACGGCATTTGGAATCGACTCGCGTATTTTGTAAGCGACTTGAGTTAAAACTTTTCTATTCCACACAAAAACCGAAAACAGATAAACCTGGCTTTTTCGTGCCAAAAGTTCTTTTGCGATAGAATCGGAATCTGGATTTTCTTCCAGGTTAAAATCACAAAGTGCAACATCGATTTTTGACTCTGCTTGCGTACTGCCGATGCCGTCCACCGAATCGTTTTTCAAGTGTGCTTTCAGATAGCTTGCAATACAAGCGGCTCCCAACGGCAACGCTTGCGGAGATTTTTCAACGAGAAGTGAACACAGTGTAATAGAAGAAATCTGCATATAATATCAAATATCTTTGGAAATAATCCTATCAAATTGCTCCCATCGGGAACGTGCTAATTGCGTTAGGGGCATGAAAGGCGCAAGTCCACCGCAACCGCTTTTCAAGCGGCGAGGAGGATGGAGCGATAGCGGAACCTGTAATGACCCGACGAGCTCGCTCGGAACGCCCAGTTAGTTTTCAGGAAAGAACATATCCTTAAAATAAGGCAATTCCATTACCCAGTCGCAGTAGGTGTGCCATTCGGCTAATTTGTGGTTGCGTCGTGAGTTGTATTGAGCAAAGACGTTTTCGTAGTTCATCGTGACAGTTCGCGTTTGATTGTAGCTTTCAGGCAAAAGCTGGATTATCGAATACCAGGCATCCTTGTTTTCGCTTTTGTCGGCGATAAAGATATTTCGCTGTTCTTCAAGTTCTTTCATAACGACTTTGAGGCATTCAATCGTGCTCGGTTTCATGTGGTCGGTCGAAAAGTCCGAAAGTTCAAAAGGTTTTGCGTGTATTTTGTGCATCGTGCTTGTAGAATTTGCGACGGTGCCGACTTTGTATGTGTCAAATTCTTTCCACCAATAAATCGGAGCTGTGATGTCCACACTGATGAAAATCTGTCTTACGAATTTTCGATGGTCGCTTCCTGCTTTGCAAAGTTTTTGAGCCAGGCTCAAATCATTCGGTCCAAAAATAAAGTTATTGTCTTTATCGAAACTAGAGTCCATTCGTTCCCAACTAGCAAGAGGGTTTCGGGCTCCACGGATTGCATTTTCAAAATTTACTACGGCAGTTCTTTCTAATTTAATCATGCTTACATTATACGTTTAGTTTATTTTGATTTCAAGTTAAGATTCATATCGCTAAAGCATCAAAGGCAAGATGCGATGTTTTCTCTGTGGTTTATAACCTTGATTTATGCTATACTTTTTTTATGAAAAAGTTGTTTTTTGTTTCATTCCTTATCCTGTTGAATTTACAGATATCCTTTGCTGCAGAAATTTCTCCTTCTTCGCCTCTAAGAGGTGATCGCGTTATTTTGGGGGACGAACAGTTCGACTCATATCTTCCTTTGCTTAAGGGAAAAAGAGTCGCCCTTTTTTCAAATCACAGTGGAATTGTAGGTGACAAAATCATTTTATCTGATGGCACTGTTCAATACGGAGGTTTTACTTCGGATAATGCAAGTTTTCCCAATGCCGATTTGATTCCGTTCGGTAAGGATGCTTTTGGTAAAGACGTAAAATACGGAGAGCACATTTTGGATGCTCTTATTGAAAAAAAAGTGAACGTAACTGCAATTTTCTGTCCTGAACACGGATTTCGTGGTACTGAAGATGCTGGTTCAAAAATTGATTCTAGCGTTGATGAAAAAACTGGAATTCCGATTCTTTCTCTTTATGGTAATGGTTCTCGTTCTCCAAGTGCTGCTGATTTTGCCAAGTTCGATACTCTTGTAATCGATATCCAGGATGTAGGCGTTCGGTTTTATACTTATTACATTTCGATTTTTTACCTGATTGATGCATGTATCAAAAATGGCAAGAACGTGATACTGCTTGATCGCCCGAATCCGAATGGTTTTTTAGTTGATGGCGGAATTCTGAACAGTGAATTTGAAAGTGGAGTCGGAAAATTTCCGATTCCAACGAGTCACGGAATGACACTCGGTGAACTTTTTAGGATGGCCAACGGCGAAGGTT
Organism: Spirochaetales bacterium; assembly: GCA_028725265.1. Taxonomy (GTDB): domain Bacteria; phylum Spirochaetota; class Spirochaetia; order Treponematales; family Treponemataceae; genus RGIG9060. Next base: position 5,494 of record JAQYSN010000125.1, read on the forward strand.
GGTTTTCAGCAGGAAAAAATTCTTGTGATTTAACGGTAATACCTTGTAGAAACTATTCTCACAAGACAAAGTATTCCCTCGTTCGCCGCCCATCTCCGAACCTTAAGGATATGAGAGCTGTCTATCTTTATCCTTCCATTTGCTTTTTCGAAAATACCGTCGTTTCTGTAGGTCGTGGTACCGATTTTCCGTTCGAGGTGTTTGGAAGTCCAAAATTCGCTGGCAATTTGGATGATACCCAGTCGGGAACTTCTTTTTCGTTTACGCCGCAGAGCATGAGTGGTGCAAAAAATCCGCCTTTTTTGGGTCAGACTTGCTATGGAGTTGATTTAAGGACGCTTCCGCTTTCCACGATTTTTGACAAAGGCATCGATTTATCCTATTTGAAATTCGCCCTGGAAAAAGCAGGCGCAAAGGATTTTTTCGGTACGCCTGATAAAAACGGCTTGTTCTGGATTGATTATTTGAGCGGTTCAGATTCTCTAAGAAAAGATCTTTTATCTGGGAAATCGGCTGAAAAAATAAAGAAAAACTGGCAGAAGGATATTGAAGATTTTAAAAAATTAAGAAAATGCTATCTTTTGTATAGCGAGCAAGATTTTTTTAATCCATGCCAAGTCGACCTTGAGTTTCCAAACTGGAATTCAAATCAGAATTATTCAGCAAACAACATTGTTTCCTTCAAGTCGTACAAGGGACAGGGTGAAATCTACGTTACGCTTTTTGAAAACTGTTCGTCATTTACCCTTTATATAAATAACATTGCCGTATCAACCAAGGGGATGAAAGCCGGTTCTACATACAAAGTTGATATTTCAAAATACACAAAAACTGGGTTGAATACGGTTCAAGTCTCGGATGTTAAGTTCACGAACGGTGCGAGTGGTGTTGCTGGTGCGAGTGGTGTTGCTGGCACGAGTGGTGTTG
>JAQYSN010000126.1 GCA_028725265.1 Spirochaetales bacterium
GGAAGCGTGGTTTCTTACGAAAACTCGCGCTGCTGCACCTTCCCGCGAAAATTGGACTTTTCTCACGCGATTTCGCATGCGCTCAAAGCGTTCGATAGTCCATTTTCGCTCACGGTGCCTCTTTCCGTGCGCGCACTGTCGAGAAAATATCTTTTTCCTCACATCCATCCTTGCTAAATGCATGGGAAGGAAAAACCACGCGGAATCGGGCTTCGACCAAACGCAATATCGGGGGATGTCGGAAATAAATAGAAAGCAAGGCTTTTCTTTGCCGACAGGGGGGCCGCCCGTCGTTGCGCTTTGGGGCTTCGACCAAACGTGAGAGTTTTGCGTTTTTAGTTTTTATTTGTCTATGCAGTTACAACGCTTTTTTTCCTACTTGTATTTTTCTTTTCTTTTCTATAAAATAAAAATACTTTATAAACAAAAATTTTGCCGCGTGTTTTTTTTCGTGCGGGTATTCGGAGAAATAAATGGGTGTTGTTGGAATTATTTTATTGGTTGTTTTTGTTATCGTTTGTATCCTGATGGTTGCAATTGTTCTTGTTCAGGATGGAGAAGGTAACGGACTCGGAGGACTTTTGGGAGGATCAAGTTCCGTAACTTTTGGATCTAAATCGTCGAATGTCCTTACTAAGACAACTTATGTTCTTGTACTTTTGTTTTTCCTTATTACTTTTGCTTTGGCATTCGTAAACAAAGCTCCTAAATCAAAGTCTCTTGATGCTGCTGTTCAGCAGACTCAGGAAGTTACTGCAGAAGAAGATGGCGATTGGTTCAAAAGTGGGGAAGTTGCTCCAGCAGAGATGAACGCACTTCCAGAAGCAGGATCTGACGCTGAATAATACGAATCTCAAATTGGGGGAATGGTGACTTTTTCAGAAGCCTTAAAGCCAAGTCTGATTAAAGCTGATTTGGAAAATACCGATAAGCTGGGCGTTTTTAACGAGATGGTTCAGCTTTTGGTAGATAATTATCCTCAGTTGGACAAAGAGGTTCTTTTATCATCAATTTTAGAAAGAGAAGCTCAGATGTCTACGGGAATTATTACGCATATCGCAATTCCTCACTGTCGCCTTTCTGGTGTCGATAATACTCTTGTATGTCTTGGTGTTTCCAAAAAAGGAATCGACTATGGTTCTCTCGATTCTGAGCCTGTTTTTATCGTTTTGATGATGGTTGCTTCCAGTGAAGGTTCAGATTCTCACCTTGCGCTTTTGAAAAACCTTTCCCTTATGGCTAATGTCGATGATTTTATTGACGAAATCACAACTTGTGAAACATCCCAGCAAATCTATGATTCTTTGCAGAAATTCGAAAAGATGGCGTTGGGTGAACAATATTAAAAAAGATGGAAGATTGCTACAAGATTTTAGGCGTAAGTCCTAAAGCTACTGCTAGTGAAATCAAAAGTGCCTATCGTAAAAAGGTAAAGGCTCTTCATCCTGATATGACATCAGGAATATCTGCGGAAGAAAAAGAGCGAAATATTGCCGAATTTCAAAAAATATTACATGCCTACGAAGTTTTGTCAGACATCAAACAGCGTTCTCTGTTTGACACATCTTATGCGGCTTGGTCTGAATTTACCTATCGCAAACAACATGTCGATTCCTTTGACTATAGAACCTGGCTTTTGGAACGAGGCGATGAAGAATCTTTAAGCAAACTTATTTTTTATGACGTGATGCATAATCGCGAGGACGAGGCTGTCGAATATTTCAAAAAACTCAATTCGTCACGTTTTGGTTATTCGCTTTCTCGTTATTTTACTCGTGAAGATTTTATGGATTACGGCTACATCCTTAGCGAGGAACTTATCATCCGCCTTGAATATTACGATGCGATTCTTCTTCTTGAACAGATTATTCGAATGGAATATAGTTATACATATTTCAATTTATTTTTTCCCGATGTTTTGGATTTGGCTCGTAGCGTTTTGAAAAAGCATATTGCAGGTACCATCAGTGATGAACTTGCAATCGATGTATTTGAGCGGGCACTGGAACTTGGTTTCGGAAAAAAAGATGATGCATTCTTCCTTGCACGAATTGCAGAGTGTTATTATAGGCTAGGGGATGTAGCAACGGCTGAAATCTGTGCTCAGAAGGTATACGAATTTGATGGTGCCGTTTACGTTAATTTTGGAAAATGAGACATCTAGTTTTTTAAATGAGGTTGATGTAATGATACGATTAAAAAATGAAAAACAGATTGATGGAATTAGAAAATCTTGTAAACTTTTGGCACAGATGTTCGATGAAATCATCCCTCAGATTCATGCTGGAATGACTACTTACGAAATTGATCAACTTGCAGTTAAATTTATCAAGGCTCATGGTGGAACTCCAGCTTGGTATTCTTGCGATTTTCCTGGTGCACTTTGCATCTCTGTAAATGATGAAGTTATTCACGGAATCCCTTCAAAACATAAAAAAATCAAGGAAGGAGATATCGTTTCTCTCGATGGAGGAATCGACCTTGATGGCTATATCAGTGATTCATGCCGTACTATTCCTATTGGAAAAGTCAGCAAGGAAGCTGAAGATTTGATGGAAATTACTAAAAAAGGACTGATGGCTGGAATCGCGGCTTGCAAGGTAGGAAACCGAATCAGCGATATTGCAAATGCCGTATCTTCGACTGTCGGACCAAAATATGGAATCGTAACTGATTATTGCGGACACGGAGTTGGTCTTGAAGTTCATGAAGATCCGAATGTACCGAATCTTTTCCTTGGTGGCCCTAATCCTAGAATCCAGCCGGGGATGGTTCTTGCTATTGAGCCTATGATTAATCTTGGAACTGGTGATGTAGAGCTTTTGGATGATGACTGGACTGTAGTTACCGCCGATGGAAAGATTTCTGCACATCAGGAACATACGGTTGCTGTTTTCAGAGATCACACCGAGATTCTTACTGCTTTATAAGCTTTATCTAAAGAAGTTACAAATTTTTTGACGATGTAACTACTTCCTTGTTATATTTGTTTTGTTTATAAATGTAAAATTAATATGACTTGGAGGTAGAAGTGAAATCTTCACAAAAATTTTTATCAGTTTTCGCATTAATCCTTTTCATTCCACTTTTGTCCTGTGTCGGTAAATCCTCATCAAACGAAATTCCGTCCCAGAAAAATGAAAAGTATCAGCATGTTACCGAAGTACCTGCAGAATCTTTAAAAATAGTCGAAGCTTTTCAGAATCTAAACAGGTATGTTGCGGATAAGGTTCTTCAATCAGTTGTGGAAGTTGACGTTGAAGAAATCAAGACTCGAAATGTTTCTCCAATACCGTTTTTCTTTTTCGGAAATCCTGATGATGAAAATGGCTTGAAACGTGAATACAAGGCCGAAGGTCTTGGTTCTGGCGTAATTGTCTTGAGAGATAATAATACTTATTATGTTTTGACGAACAATCATGTTGCCGGAAGTGCATCGAAGATTACGGTTAAACTGTGGGATTCAAGAGAGTATGATTGCAAACTTATCGGTCATGATGAGCGAAAAGATATTGCACTGATTTCTTTTGAAAGCAAGGATGATATTCCTGTTGCTGTCCTCGGAGATTCAGATTCTGTCAGAACTGGAGATATTTGTTACGCAATGGGAGCTCCTCTTGGTTATAGTCAGAGCGTGACGAGCGGAATCGTAAGTGCAACTGGCAGAAGCGGTAGCGGAATCGGAAATATAAGTGACTTTATTCAGACGGACGCTTCAATCAATCAGGGCAATTCTGGAGGACCTCTCGTAAATATCTATGGTGAAGTTATCGGAATCAATACCTGGATTGCATCAAGTTCCGGAGGATCTGTTGGAATCGGTTTTGCAATTCCAATTAATAACATCAAAAAAGCTATTTCAGATTTCGTTTCTAGCGGAAAAGTTTCATATGGTTGGCTTGGTGTTTCGCTAGTCGAAATTGATAAAGATTTTCTTTCTGAACTTGGAATCGAAAACCAGAAAGGTGCATTTGTTTCGCAGATTTTCTTGAATTCTCCTGCAATCAAGGGTGGAATGCTTGCCGGTGACTACATCGTAAGCCTTAATGGAAGCGATGTTCGTGATGTAAATCAGCTCGTTCGTGATGTTGGCGAACTTAGGTCAAATGAGATTGCAAAATTTACTGTTATCAGAAATGGCCAGAAAGTTTCACTTGAGATTAAGATTGAAGATCGTGAAGATAAGACTGTAAACGACTCATCAAAGCTTTGGCCAGGTTTCTTTGTCCGACCTATTAGCGATAAATACCGAGAAGATGCTAAGCTTCCACGAACCGTTGAGGGTGTACAGATTTATAACGTTCAGGCAAAAAGTCCTGCTGCAACGTTACGATTGCAAAATGGCGATATAATCACAGCTGTTAACGGCCGAAAGATTCGTGACGTAAAGGATTTTTATGCTCAGCTTAGTGCCGAAACGAAAGAGTTTTGGTTTGACATTTACACTATGGAAGGCCACAACATAGAAACCCAGAAATTTAAGTTTTAAGTTGCCTGAACAAGGCTGCCTTAATAAGGCTGCCTTAACAAGGCTTGTTTTAACTTTTGAACGAACGGCATTTTTTTAGGTGAGTTTTTCACTTAGAGAAATGCCGTTTAAAAAATATCTTGTCTGTCAAATCAATTTGCGATAAAATGTTCTATCATGTACAAAGATTTTTTACCGTATGACAAAGTTAGAAATAATTCATTGAAGATGGCCCACAAGATTTACACGGATGGTTTTATTCCAGACGTGATTTATGTTTCTTTACGCGGCGGTGCATACGTTGCAAATGTCGTAAGCGAATATTTTAAGATTGTTCGAAAAGACATCCATCCTGTATACTTTGCGGCTGTCGTAGCTCGTTCATATACAGATATCAGGGAAAATTCCCAAGTTATGGTTGACGGATGGACTTACAGTCCTGATTACCTGAGGCATGGGGATAAAATCCTTTTAATTGATGATATCTTTGATACTGGAAATACGATCAACTATCTCGTAAATCTCCTGCTTGAAAAGGGAATCCCTCGAAAAGATATAAAGGTTGCCGTTCACGATTATAAATATTTTACATACAAGGAAGAACAGCTTCCTATTCAGCCAGATTATTGGTGCAGAAAGTTTGTAATCAACAAGCCAGAAGAAGATTTGTGGATTCATTATATGAGCCATGAACTTATAGGTTTGTCTAAAGAAGAGTTGGAAGAACATTATTACAAGGATGATCCTGAATTAAAAGCAATCCTCGATCCTTTGTTGGGAAAATAAACTGTCAGGGAGAATGATGAAGTCAGGCAAGTTTTCGAAACAAATATTTTCTCGTTGTTTTGCAATCCTTTTGTTGCTATTGCCTGCATTTTCCTATGACTATCTGATAAGTCCAAGGGAAGGTAATTGGGCCAACTTTCAGACATTGATTATTGATGTTCCGGAAGGAGCAACGGCCTTTTATTCGTTTACGGGAGATGATCCTCTTTTTTCTGGATTTGCCTACGATTCCCCGATTCTTCTTGAAATAGAAGGAAAAGTCAATCTTAAAATTGCTGTCGTAAAGGAAGATGGTTCATCAGTTGAAGAATCGGTTTCTTTTTCAAGTGCGAAGGGCGTGGCTCCGATTTTTGATGAGCTGCATGAAAGTTCTTTGCCACTTATTTCTGTGAATTTTGAAAAACCTCTTGTTATTCCTGAAAATATACGCTATTCGATTGGTGATGATGTGTTGCCTTATCTTTCTGGTCGAAGACTTTCGGTTTCAAAGGATAACGCCTATGAGCAGGTTTTGCCTCTTATCCTTAAGGATAAGAACAAACTTTATCGCTATATGATTTTTACAGGCGATGTTTCGGAAATCAACAAGAGTACTAAGCCTTCTAGTTCCATTTTGCAGTCGGCTCGTAAAATGCAGTCTACGGAGACATTGCGAGAGTTTCCTTTGAAAGAATGTCCTTTTTCTCTTGAGGTTCAGCAGTGGAATTCACTCGTTATCAGTGCTCCTCAGAATATTTTTGTAGCGCTCGATGAAGGAAATTGGCAGTCAGGTGAATTTAGTCTTCGCTTGGATCGCAGCAAAGAACATCTCCTTTATTGGATTGATGTTACACCTTCTGAAGAATCTGACGAAAATGAGGTGCAGACAGAAAAGTTTGTTTGTTTTGCTCGCTTACCTGTAAAACCTTCTCTCATACTTGAAAAAAACGAAGAATCTAAGACTCTTACTGTGAAAGCGTCTTCGGAATTATATAGTCTTGCTCTTATTCAAAAACTTGGATTTGGTAAAAAACTTTCTGCTTTTTCAAATAGTTTTTTACTTGATACTGTCGAAGGTGATGAAATTTACGATGATGTTGATTTTGCCTGTTATTTTGATGACGTTTTCCAGGGAACTTTATCTTGTAACGTAGAAATAGACAGAAAAAATCCTGTTGCCCCAAAGTTTGTTTCATCGGCAAAGAGCCTTTTCGTTCGAAATGATGTTGACCTTTCGATTGAATCAAATGATGATGTATATTTCTTTACGAGAACATCTGAATTTCTTGAATCGGAAAAAGATGCTGATAAGATTTTGACTCGTAAGGATGCTTTTGATATTTCCAAGACAAAACTTTTGACGGATAAGAAAATTCATCTTCATACAGATTCCGATAAAGCCGTTTTGTTTTCAGTTTTTACCTATGCAAAAGACCGCTCTGGAAATATGAGCGATGTCGCCGTTTATAATGTTGTAATTGATTCTACAAACTATTATTTTTCTCAGAAGGAAGTTGCTCCAACCTATATCCCTGATGGAACACAAAATTATCCTTTTAATTCGCTTTCACAGCTTGAAAAACTCATTAACGAAAATAAAAAAATAAAAGTTCACCTTATTGGCGACTTGAATTGTACATCTCCTCTTAATATAAAGGGGACGTGTGAAATTGTTTCGAAAAACGGAAGTAGGATAACGGTCTTGTCTGATTCATTTATGAATATGGAAGATGCTGATGTCCTAATAAAAAATTGTGTAATTGAACATGATTTTTCAAAAAAGAACAACGACTTTGTGCAAGTGAACCTTTTTAATGTAAAAAATTCGAATCTCGTTTTGAAGAATTGTGAATTGGTTTCTATCGTTCAGGAATCTTCTTCCGTGTTTGTTCTTCAGGATTCTTCGTTGAAAGTTGAGTCATGCGGTATTTCGATGCAGTCTGGGGATTACGGTTCGATTTTTAATGGCGTAAATTCAGATATCGAATGTATAAACACTCGAAATTCATTGACTTGTAAGACTAGCACGGCAATATCTCTTAATGCTGGAAATTGCAGACTCCAAAATTCTTCATTTCAGCTTTATGGTTCGATGGTCAAGTTTTACGAGCTTTTTTCTGTAAACTATTCTCTTGTCAATAACAAATTTTTGTACAAAGAATTTTCACCGAACATGTTTTTTGCAGATGTGTTTAGCCAGAAAATTCAGGATGAAAACAATATTTCGAAAATCTTTTAACTTTCATTTGTAAGGAAGAAATATGAAAAATTTTAGAAAAAGAGTTTTGTTTTTTTTTGTATTCTGCCTGGCTGTCAATTTTTATTCACAGGATTTTATTTTTTTTGAAGAAAATCAGCAGAATGACTGGGACTACGTAAATACCTTTAAAACCTTCACTGAAACCAACTCCTATGACAGTGGAGAAGAGTTAAAAGAAAAGGCTATCGATTTTTATGCAACCGAAGACGTTGCTTTTTTTGATTGTTCAATGCCCGTAACTCAAATAACTCTTTCTGCACTGTTTTATCAAAAAAAACATTCTGAAAAAGAATTGGGAATAGATTTTTACATCGATAATTTCAAAAAATATTTTATATCCTCTTTCAAAAAAGACCTGATGTTTTCTGGTTTTTCTTCAAGGGCTGCATCAAGGCTTCAGGCTTTGGAAAATGCAGAAAGTGTTTATCCTCAAAAAAAATTTGAATCTGATTTTTCCGAATCGGATTTGTTTTCGATACTAAATAATCCGAGGGTGTTATTTGTTATTCTCAATAATCAAAACTATTCTTCGGTGAAACGCCAGATTTCTGATGCTACTGGAGTTTTGCTTGGCAAAAAAAGTGAAGAATGCTTTTTTCAGTTTTCTCATGAAAATTTTATGGTTTTTCCGACGAATTTGGACGAATGTTATGAAAAAATGCCAGATGAGCAAAAATTGTCTTGCAATGAAATATTATATAAATTTTCTGATGGCATAACCAAGGTTTATGAATATGCCGTTGAACAGAATCTGTATTTTTCAGATTTTTTCCTCAAGGAAGAAATGGACGTTTTGCAGAATGTTCTTGATGATTCTTTTTCTGTGTTTGCCTTGAGTGAAGAACAACTTTCTTACTTTTCAAGTCGTTTTGAAAATATCTTAAAATATGTAGCGGATTAAAAGGGGCATGAAAATGAAAAATAGAACTACTTTCTCTAGGATTTTTTATCTTGTCGTTTCGGTTTTTACATTTGCCGTCATTATTTCTTTTTTTATCTCCTGTAAGTCTGGTTCAAAAGAGAAGAAAAATTTGCATTCAAAAAGAGAAGGCAAGAGTGAAGTCTCCAAAATTTCAGGAATTGATTTTTCCATTCCAGACAAGAATAATTGTTTTTCCATAAGCGAAATTTCAGTTTCTGAATTTACTCCAGATAAAAATGCAAGACTTGCAATCAGTGATTATGTTTCAAATCTTTCGGGCAGTCTTGGAAAATATAGCGCAGAATCCGAATTTTTCGATAATCTTGCCGTTTACCCGATTAAAAATAGCTTTGTTGAAGTAAATCTTGCTTCTCCAGCTATTTTTGCATTTTCTCCTGAATGTTCAGGTAGTTGTACTATGGGCTTTTGTGATGAAAACGGAATTTTTTGTTCTGAAACAGCTTTCATTTCAGTTTTCTCAATAAACGGAAATTTGCTTTCGGTAACGACTGATTATCAGCTTTCTTCAACTGGATATGAAATCTCTCTTTCCAATGAAGAAGTTTACTATATTGTGGTTGCTAAAACATATCAGGACGAGGGAACTGATTTTGTCAAACTTAAGATTCTTCAGAACGAGAAGGGGTGATTCTGATGTCTCTAATCTGTGGAATTGATGAGGCGGGTCGAGGTCCGCTTGTAGGTCCTGTTACGGCAGCCTGTGTTATTTTGCCTTCTGATTTTGACAATTCTATTTTACATGATTCTAAAAAGATGACGGAAAAAAAGCGCTTTGAAGTTGCCCCGATTATAAAGGAAAAAGCGATTGCTTGGTCTTTTTGCCATATCGACCATACTGTGATTGATCGCATAAATATTCTTGCTGCAACGTTGCTTGCTATGAAGAGCGCCTTTGAAACTCTTCATGATAATTATGGAAATCCTGTTTTCATAAAAGATTTACCGGTAAGTGAACTTGTCGTAGACGGAACTTTTCTTCCTCATTTTGATTCAAAAGTAGTAAGTTCCATAGGAGATGTCGATTGTCATCCTCTTGTAAAAGCGGACAGTAAAATTGCTTCCGTCATGGCAGCCTCGATTATAGCAAAAACAGAGAGGGACCTTCTGATGAAAGAGTATGCAAAAAAATATCCTCAGTATGAATATGAAAAGAATAAGGGATATGCTACGAGGCGTCATTATGAGTTAATCGCAAAGTACGGCGTTTCTCCGATTCAGCGAAAGAGTTTCAGCCTGAAAAAATTGGATGAACTTTAGATTTCTCGTTGTGCTCGTGTTTTTTTCTGTTTTTTTTCTTTGCTTTCGAGTTTTTTTACTTCTTCGATAAATTCATCGATGTTTTCAAAATGCCTGTAGACGGATGCAAATCGTATATAGGCAACCTTATCAATGTCGTACAGTTTATTTAAAACCAACTCTCCCAATTTTGCCGTTGAAATTTCGTTTGTTGCCTTGTTTTCAATTATGGCCTGGTCTTCTATTTCGTTTATGATGCCTTCTATGAGAGATGATGCTACTGGTCGTTTTTCAAGTGCCCGCTCGATGCCTTTTGCAAGTTTCTGCCTGTCATACGGTTGCCTCCTGTTATCACTTTTGACAACCATGAACGGTTTTTCTTCAATGTGTTCGTAACTCGTAAATCTGTATCCGCAGGAAATGCATTCCCTTCG
>JAQYSN010000127.1 GCA_028725265.1 Spirochaetales bacterium
TGAAACAGTTGTAGTAAAGGTTATTGCAACAAAAAAAGATTACGATGAAGCTGTGGTCGTAAAAGTGATAAAAGGTAGCGCTTATCGTACCGAGCCAAAATGTGCTTATTACGGAACGTGCGGAGGATGCAACCTTCAGTATGTTCAAGATGAATATCAGACTGAACTTAGAAAATCAATTTTGAAAAATGCACTCGAACGAAATGGAATTAAGATTTCCGATGACAAAATAGAATGTGTTAGTGGCTCAAAATGGAATTACAGGAGTCGTTTTGTCCTTCATAACGGAGGTTTAATGGAAAATGAAAGCAATTCCGTTGTCTATGTTGACGAGTGTGCGAGTGCAACAAAAAATTTAAATTAGTTTTTACAAAATGCTGATTTGATGAAAAAGGCAAAGTCTTTTGACAAACTTCATATTTTCGAGGATAAAACTTCGGAAAAATACTGTGAACAGGCTTTACTAGACCAAAAGCAGAATAAAAAAATAATCGGAAATAAGAAAAAAAACGTAAAAAGTGGCGGAAAAAGAAATATCTATGAGGGAACGAATTTTTCTTCTACGCTTCAAAGCCTTGCCCAGGTTGAAGTTTGCGGAAATACCATGAATTTTGATGTCAGGGGATTTTTTCAGTCAAACCTGGAAATGCTTGAAAAAACGGGCAAAATTCTGAAGGATAATTTTTATGGGGAAAATCTTCTGGATATCTATTCTGGAGGCGGTACTTTATCCTTGATTTTAAAAGACAATTTCAAGAATTTCACGCTTGTCGAACACAACAGGGATGCAATCACGTGTGCTGAAATTAACTTAAGCGGAATTTCGCATGAAAGTTATGGTTTAAGCGGTTCAAAATGGGTTGAGCTTTATAAGTCTCAGAAAAATCCGAAAGTTTTTGATGCCTTGGTTATCGATCCGCCTAGAAGCGGAATGGAAAAAGAGGTTCTGTCATGGATTTGTACTAGCGAAATTCCGCGGATTCGTTCGATGAGCTGTGATCCTGTTACTCATTCGAGGGATTTGGCTCATCTCATTCAGAGTGGATATAACTTGCAAAAATTGTATCTTTTGGATTTCTATCCTCAGACTTCACATATCGAAAGCCTTGCGATTCTTGAAAAATGATTGGTCGGATGAAAAAACAGATGAAAAACTCTTTTTACATAAACGAAAAAAACAAATTTTTTTTTCTAGTTTTAATATGTTTTGGCTTTTTTTCTCAGATTTTTGCACAGAATTATTCTTCGGATGTTGAAATTCGTTCTCTTCCTAGTCAACCGGAATGGTATTGTGTGTTGCCTGGAAGTCCCATTTGTCCTCTTGAAAGGACTTCTTATGGAATAGCAACCGTAACAAACCAACGGTGTCTTGTTCTTGTCGACTGTCACAAAAAGGCTATTTACAGACAGAGAAATTTGGACTACTCGTTTAAGTATTTGTCGGTAGGTTTTTCAGATTTTCTTTTCATAATAGATTCTGAAGATAAAGTCCATATCTATAATCCAAGTGCAGTTGAATTATGTGAAAAAAAACTTTCCATATCTCCCATACAGGGGGCTGTTGTAGGTGTTGAAGGCTCCTTGTTTTTTAGAAATGAAAAATCAATTTTAGTTTGTGACATGGTTGGAAATGAACGAGCTCTTATCAATTTAGAAAATCAAAATACCAGCATTCCGCTACTTGTCCTTGAAGACGGATCATTGATTGTTGTTCAATATTATGAAAGCGAAAATATGACAAAAATTGTCAGATTTTCGACAAATCTTGATATAATTCAGGAATTAAAATATGACACTGCCGTTTCCAGAATGTCATATTTCAAGGATATTTTGTTTTTGAAAATGCGAAATGGTGACATCGAACAGTTAAAACTTGACAAAAGCACTCTGGTTAAAACGAAAGCTCCTTCAAAAATGCTTTCTGCCGTGGTTTCTTCTGGTTTTGAAAAAAAATATATCCAAGGAAGCGGGAATCCTTACCTTTGTTTTTCGGAAAGTTCCATCATCACCATTGATAAAGACAATTCTATTAAGTCTCATTATGAATATGGTTTTTCTGAATACGTGAAGGTTTCCTATTGCAATTCATATCTCCTTGTAGCTTTTCAAAATTGGGTTTTGAATGCCTATAAAATAAAAATCCCGATTTCTGAGCAAAAAGTCAAAAATTCCGTTCAAAGAGTTGACTATTCCACTTTTGCAAAGAATTTTTCAGGTGAAAAAAAGACCTTGGAAAAAATTTTGAATGAAGCAAGGCTTTCTCCTAAAAAATGTGCATCCGAGCCGCTAAACCTTAAATTAATTGATGAATACGTTTGTCAGCTACATCGCGAGTATAATCAAAATTACACCCTTGAAAATCGAGATCTTTTGATTAAAACGGGTGAAGATGCAAGATTGCTTTTGGAGATCATCACACTATTGAATCTAAAACAATATTCATTCTTGTATTGTGATGTTATAAACTGTGACTCAAATTCCTTGAATGTTGCAAAGGCCATTCAGTTTGCTTCTGTATTTGCATATGATGAAGGTCTTATCATGAACTCAATAGAACGATTAATTCATAATTCAAAAAAACTATCTGATCCTCTTTTGTGTTCTTCAATTTGCAATTTTGTCTATGAAAATTGCCGCATAATGGGACTTCCCGTGATAATCAATCATGGGAAAAAGATTATGACCTACATGCTTTCTGTTCAAACGAATCAAAATGTAAGGGAAAGTGCTCGGGATACTATAGAAAAAATAATTGCATTGGAAATATAACGAGATTATAATGGAATCATGAAGAAATTATTTTTTGTATTGGTTCTATCTTTATTTTCATTCGGACTTTTTTCTCTTGAAGTAAGCAAGGGAGAACTTGAAAGTGCATCGGCAACAGATGCTGACAAAATTGTTTTTAAGAACTATACAGGGCCTCTTTCAATAATCCAGACCCGAGATCAAATTTCAGGAATTGGTGCTTACATCGGTGAAAATGTTGGTAAAGATGTCACGGTTTCCGGCACCTATTCGTATTCACCTAAATACAAGATTGTACACGCCGTAAGCGAAGATGAACAAGGCAAACTAGATGCTGATATCCTTCTTCTAAGCAGCAATGCTGGTGTTGATCACATCAATAACCTACGACTTATCATTTCTTCATATCTTTCAAATGCCTATAACTATTCCAAAACTGATGCAGATACCCTTGCAGTTTTCATTACTGTCTATAATGCTGTTTATCGAGGAAACATGGATGTTTTCAACTCAAAATACAAGGAAAACGTTACTTGGCATCTGGAAGCAGAAAAAGTTGGTCTTTCGACGAATTATGAAGATTGGCCTGGAAAAACACAGATTGTCATTCCTCTTTCAGATATTGCCGGCGGCTTGAGCACTATCGATACGACCCTTATCAGTGATAAGAACGTAGTTGATTCTATGAGAGAAACTGATGACAAAGGCGTCGATGTTAGAAAAAATATGCTTGACTTAAAAGGTCGCGAGGCTGATGAGGCTGAAAAACAGGCAATGGAAGCTCAAAATCAGTATACTGAATCAAAAAAAGAAATTGCGAAGGCCGAAAATGAACTTTCTGAAGAGCAAAAATCATTGGATGAACTTGAACGACAGCTTTCCGAGGACAAAAGAAATGCTGAAGAAAATTCATCTGATAAACAATCTCAAAAAAAGGTAACTGAAACCGAAAAAGCCGTTGAACAACAGAAAATGATAGTTGAAAAAAAAGCAGAAGATGTTGAACAGGCTAAGGAAAAAAGCGAAAATCTTGCAAAAACATCGGCTGAAAAACAGAAACTTGCTGATAAAAAGCGTGTTGAGACTTACGAAGATCGCGGTGAAATTGTAAAGGATCAAAAACTGGTAATTGAAGAGCAACAACAAAATGCTGCTGTTAAAAATGCTGTATATGGCCTTAAACTTAAAAATTCTAAGACTATGACATCTAGTATCGTTAAAATTGATGGTGACACCGGACGTCAGATACAAGAATCTGCCCTTGATGTAATTCTGAACAGGACCATGTTTGAAACAGAGGGAGGATTTATCTGCATTGCTGGAAAAAATTCGGGTAATGGGGCCGTAAAACTTGTACTTGTAGAAAAGACATCGATGGAAATTGCTTTTTCGAGCGAAAGTAACATTGCACCGGACTCTGTTCTTGTAAATGAGGGAAAAAATTACTATGCAGTAGTTCAGGATGGTTCAAAATGTAAGATTGGTAAATTTGAAAATGACCTGTCTCAAGTTGCCCTTACAAAAGAGAACGTCACTTCCTCTACTCCGATTATTATTTCAGGTAATACGCTTATCGCAACAGACGAAAAAGGTAATAATATTGTTTTTGATACTTCAAATCTTTTAAGCAGACCGTAGATTAATATTTGCGCTAAAATTTTTCTGTAATAAAAAAATGGGCTACCCAATAATTTTGGGATAGCCCAATTTTTTTTATCCTTTATAAGATCTTATTCTGTTGATTAAATTTTTTTCAGTGCTTTTTTATAGACATCTTCAAACTCTTTTGCTGATTTTGTCCATGTGAAATCTTGTTTCATGGCGACTTTTTGCATTTTTTTGATGTCATCCTTTTTGTTGTAATATGCAAAAACTGCCCAGCCGACAGTATCATAAACGCTTTGAGGAGTCAGGTCATTGAGCATGAATCCTGTTCCCGTTCCGTTTGCTTCGTTGTAGTTTTTCACTGTATCAGCAAGACCTCCTGTTGCACGAACGATTGGAAGCGTTCCATAAAGCATCGAGTAAATCTGGTTTGAACCACATGGTTCATATTTTGAAGGCATGAGGAAAAAATCACTTCCGGCTTCAATCAAGTGTGAAATTTCTTCGCTGTAGCCAAAATAAGCTCTCAGGTTAGGAAGTTTGCTTTGTAGTGAACCTACTTCAGCTTCACACCATTTTTCCCCGGAACCAAGGACTACGAACTGGATGTTCATGTCCTTGCACATTGCATAAGCGCATCCGTAAGTTGGTGCAAAAACTTCTGCAATACCTTTCTGGTCTGCAAATCTTGTTACCATTCCGATTACTGGAATGTTAGGATTTATCTCTAAGCCGAATCGTTCTTGGAGAGCCTTTTTACATGCTGCTTTTCCTGCCATTTTTTCTGCAGAAAAGTTTTTTGGTATGTACTTATCAGTTTCAGGATTCCATACGTCTGTATCGATTCCGTTCAGAATTCCCTGCAAAT
Organism: Spirochaetales bacterium; assembly: GCA_028725265.1. Lineage (GTDB taxonomy): Bacteria > Spirochaetota > Spirochaetia > Treponematales > Treponemataceae > RGIG9060. The sequence continues at coordinate 5,222 of JAQYSN010000127.1, forward strand.
CATCTTTTCTATAACGCAAAAGAGAATCAAGCGTAAATCCCATTCCTGGGGTTTGAATTTCATTTGCGTAAGTTGGAGAAACTGTCGTTATGAAATCCGCACTCTGAATTCCGGCCTTAAGGAAATTGATGTTGTCATAATATTCGAATCCTGCTGAATAGTAGTAAAGCCATTCGACATTAGTCGCAGGAAAATGTGCTTTATTATAGATTCCTTGATAACCGAGGTTGTGGATTGTAAAAACGCTTGCGGTATGTGAAAATTCTGGTTTTTTGCGTTCGTAGAACTTAAGTAGAACTGGTGTAAGAGCCGCAGACCAATCATGTGAATGAATGATATCTGGGTACCAGTTTAATTTTCTACAAAGTTGAAAACTAGCCTGTGCGAGCAAAGAAAATCTTGTCGGATTGTCGTTAAAATCCGGTTCGCTTGATGTTCCGTAAATTCCGTCGCGTCCGTAATATTTTTCGCAGTCCAAAAAGTAATAGTTGACCTTGTTTCCTTTGGAAGTTTCTACATCTGTTGTGTAAACGGCAGTCCAGGTTTCACCATAGGTTGTCGGAACACCCATTGGACCTTCAAGGAGTGTAAGTTTGTCTTTATTGATTCTGTAATAACGAGGCATTAAAACCTTTACTTCATGACCGTTATCAGCAAGAGCCTTTGAAAGAGACGAAACTGCATCGGCAAGTCCACCTGATTTTGCAAACGGAAGAGCTTCCGCTGTTACCATTAAAATTTTCATAATCTACCCCTTTATATTAATTACCAAGTTTCTTTTGCTTTTTTCAAACTTTCAGCACAACCTGAAATTGTCTTTTCGGATACGCAGAAAGCCATTCTGTAATAACCAGGACATCCGAAACCGCTTCCTGGAGCACACAGAATGTTGAATTTTTTCATGTGATCACAAAATGCAAACTCATCACAGTAATCACCATCATCGCCTTTAACGATGTATTTTTTGTTCTCTTCTTTCTGTGGAAGAGGTGCCTTGCAAAATAGATAAAATGCACCTTCAGGCTGAACGAATTCAATACCTGCATTAGCAACGACATTTGTAATCATTTTGCATCGTTTTTGATATGTCGAATAATCGACTTTCGCATCCCAGCATTTAGCAACTACTTTCTGAAAGAAGGCTGGAGCATTAACGTAACCCAAGGTTCGAGTTGCAAATATGATTGCCGCTACCAATTCATCAGCGTCTTCGGCCTTAGGATTTACAGCAACAAAGCCGATTCTTTCGCCTGGAAGGCTCAAGTTTTTGGCAAATGAGGTTACTACCATTGATTCGTTGTAGAGTGGAAAGGCTGCAGCAACTTGTTTTCCGTCATAAGTGATAGCTCTATATGGTTCATCCAAGATAAGATATGGTTTCCTACCACATTTTTGTCCATGTTCCTTCAAAACATTTGCGAGAGAGCGAATTTCTGCTTCTGAATAAATTTTTCCAGAAGGATTATTAGGTGAATTTATGAGGACTGCTGCCGTTTTTTCAGAAAGAGCTTTTTTAATTCCTTCAATATCTATTGAAAAATCTTTCTTGCTCTTTACGCTGACAAGTTTTCCTCCAAAATGTCCACAATAATGTCTGTATTCTGCAAAAAATGGCGTTGGAACTATAAGTTCATCACCTGGTGAAATTATCGCCTTACAGATGCTTGTAAGACCTCCTGCAGCTCCAACCGACATTACGATATTTTTTCCAGTAAGCTTTCCGTCGCCTTGTAAATTTTGCTCTTTATTGATTTTACATGCCATCGCTTCTCTTGTTTCCATGTATCCTGCGTTTGGCATATATCCGTGTCTTGAAGGTGTTTCATCTTTAGACACTTCCTGCACGGCTTGATAGACTTCTTTTGGAGGTGCCATATCGGGATTTCCGAGACTGAAATCGAAAACGTTGTCTTCTCCATATTTTGCTTTTAGGGCAATTCCCTCTTCGAACATCTTCCGAATTACGGATGACCCCTTGTTGTTCATGATTTCTTTAACACTAGCTGCGATAGGCATTTATATCGACCTTTAAAATAAAAAAAATGTGTCATGCAAACACACGACACATTAATTTTATCACGAGTGATTAAAAATTAAAACTATATTTTTAGTTAACTAATCTACCCTTCCACATATAGCCATTTCCGTGTTTACTTTTGTACCAAGAGACCATGGAAACGTAAAAAAGATTTCCGAATATGACTGGATACAAAAATGCAATTGTAAACGGAAGATGTCTGCCAATACAGATGACAGCCCATGAAAAAAATGAAAGTGCACAGTTTATGACGAGTGCCATCGTAAATTTTGTGATTTCTGCACCCATAAAAAAGTGTCGTATTAACTCCACAATCATCAACGGAAATGGAAGAGCAAGCACAAAGAGAATTGCCGTAATCGCAAGTAACATCAAAAGGTCTTTTTTTCCTAGAAAGTCAAAGATATTCTTACTGATTCCTCGTACGCATTCTTCATAGTTATTGTACATTCTGCAACTTGCAGCAGCCTTAAAATCAAGGAACAGAGTCTTGAAACCTGCTTTTTTCATCGTACGTGCCAGATACATGTCTTCGGTTGTGATGTTTTTGATTGAATCATAGCCACCGATTGATTTGAAGGAGGATGCTTTTACTCCGATAAACTGTCCGATTGCCGTTGCGAGAAATGGTGACTTAAGTTTTTCGTTGAGCCATACCGGAACAGCAAGACCTGTGAGCATGTACATAACAGGAACAGTTATTTTTTCAGCGAAACTTCCGAGTTCTTGTCCGATGTAACCACTTACCATATCAGCGTCATGGTTCACAATGTTTGTCATCATCAATGAAACTGAATTTTCCGTATGATGAGTATCAGCATCAGTAAAGAGAAAATATTCGCCGGTAGCATATTCGGTGAGTTGTTTCATTGCGAAACTCTTTCCTCTCCAACCTTCTTCAAGTTTCTTTCCGGAATAAAGTTTTACTTTATCAGGATATTGATCGACGTATTTTTGGACGATTTCGTGAGTTTTATCAGTGGAATTGTCATCCAAAACAAGGACTTCATAATTTTTGTAAGTCTGATTGACAAATGATTCCAAGCAGTTTCCGATATTTGCTTCTTCGTTTCGTGCCGGGATCAAAACCGATACTTTAGGTTCTTCTTCTAGTGGAGTTGTAATGGTATCAGAGTGGATTTTAAAATCATTTACAACTGATGAGAAAAAGAAATAAAAACCAACAAATAACAAAACAAAAATGTAAATCTGCATAATTTAAGAGTATTAAGAATTTACAATTTTGTCTATATTTTGATAACTAAAGTAAAATTATAATTTACTTAATGTTGCGTTTAAAATCAAAAAACTCCAAATATATAACAATATCTGGAGTTTTAGAATGAAGAATTTCCAAACAAATTTTTCAGAAATTACTCTACATTTGCAGCACTTGTATCGATATCTTCCCCATATGTCTTGAACTCATGTTTTTGAAGCATTTTGAGGTTCTTGTTATTAGGATAGATTTCTGCTGCCTTTGCAAGCCATTCATCAGCCAAAGATGTATTCTTCTGTTTAAGAGCTACGTAAGCATAAGTTGAGTAGTAGTTAAACAAGTCATCTGCGTCCAATTTGCTTGTGTTAATTGTTTCATCCAGAATCTTGAGACCTTTCTTCAAGTTGCAGAAAGGCACTGGAGCGTAGATCGAGTAACAAGCCAAGCTGTAACTTGCGCCTGCACATTTAGGATCCAATGCTAAAGCTTTCTTTGCAAAGTTAGGTACTTTTGTTCCGTTAGAAACCATGTACGAACTTGACTGAACTGTACAGTTTTGTGAAAGAGCTTCAGCGTAAATACAATAAGCTTCTGCTGTAGGATTTGTTTCATACGATTTCTTTGATTTTGCCAAAGATGAATTGTAGTATGAGCCAGCTTTTGCCTTATCGTTGTTGTTCATGTAGAAAAGACCTGCAAGATAATCAATCTGTGCACCTTCTACATCATTTGAAACGAATTTTGCTGCATCATTATATGCTGCCAAAACTTCAGATTCTTTTGCTACGACATCGTTGTAAACAATGCTTTTCAAATTTTCGTATGCAGAAGCGAAATCCTGAGCGAATGCACCTACAGCAACCAACACCATCAAACTAAAAATAAACGTTTTCTTTAATGCTTTCATGGTTTAAATCTTATCTCATTTTTTCTTTAAGTCAATAAATGAATTGTAAATTATGCATGGGTTGTTCCGCGGATAGCCAATGTAAATTATAATTAGTCAGATTGAATTGTTATCATATTTATGCTAAAATAAGTATTATGAAAAATTTGAAATGCAAGTTATGTTTGTTATGCTTATTTGTTTTTGCACCTTTTTTTTCTTTTGCGCAGACAAATCTTTCCGTTCCTTTGACGGATAATGTATATCAATTGTTGGAATATGCTAGTTTAAGAGGTTATATATCCATACTTCCAGCAGAAAAACCTTATACAAATAACTACGTCGTAAATCAACTTAAGGCAATCCTTTCTTGTGAGAATCTAAAGGATGGAGAAGCTGAAGTTTATGCGCAGGCATTGGAACGCCTGCGCCCATCAGAAAAACCAGAGTGGTATGAATTTGGGGGATATACAAGTCAATTTGACGTGGAAAATGAATTTCCTGTTTTTTTTAAGATTAACTCTGAATTGGCAGAACGAATTAATTGTAACTCGCCTCAATTATCAAGTGAATTTTGGTTTGGCTTAAATTTTGGGGGAAATATCAAGGAAAATTTTTCATATCTGTTTGATTTTTCATTTGCAATTGAAAAATTGGCTATAGCTGCTTTTGCTCCTAATTCATTTTATAAAAATTGGGATGGTTTTCAGTTTGTTATAAATGATTATTATTTATACGAATCAGTTGCTGAAGAGACTGCTATTGCCATTCGAATGTTGCCTGAATTGGTTTATTCAATTTATGATGACAGATACAGCGTAAAATTTTCACGATCCCGACGTGAATGGGGATATGGTTCAGGAAGTCTCTGGTTAAGCAATAATGGTGGTCCGTTTGTTGCGCTTGAAACCAAGATAAATCCTTTGCCATGGCTTAAAACTAACTTTTTATTTGGTTCACTTGAATACGAGAACAATGCAAGTTTGAAAAATGTTTCGAATTCTTTCCAGAATTTGTATACGATTATGTCTGGTGAAGTCAATTTCAATTATTTTTACGCTGGAATTCTTGGTTCGTCGGTTATTGTGAAGCGTTTTGAATTTGGTTATCTTCATCCTTTTCAATTTCCATTTATGACACAGAATAATTATGGCGATTTTGACAATGTTCAGTTAGGAATTTATTTTGGTTCTGTTATTCCAGGAATCATGCAGATTTATTTTAATATTTTCTCGGATGAAATGAGTTTTACGGAACATTTTTTTCATGCGGATAGAAATATGTTTTGTTATAATGTTGGTGTAAAAGCTCCTTTACCATTTTTTGTGAGTACACTTACAGCACAGTATACAAAAATAGAACCATATATGTACTCTCATCCTTTGACTCAGACTCCATGGTATTCCCAAAAGATGGATTCTAGTTATATAAATCATGGTGATTGTTTGGGCTCTTATCTTTCACCGAATAGTGACGAAATTCTTGTTAAG
>JAQYSN010000128.1 GCA_028725265.1 Spirochaetales bacterium
GGACGAGGAAGTCGCTCATGCAGAACACTGGATGAACAACTACCCGAGACGGCTTCATGGCGGAAAAACTCCCGCCATGATATACAAAAAATGTTGCAATTTCTGACAGAAAAGTGGGGAATTAATCTTTACAAGTTACCATTTTCTAGTTAATTGTAAATTTTTTTCTGTACAAATTTAAAATAGGCTTTACAATTCTTCTATATGCACTTTTAATTAAGTGTCATGGAGGCATATCAATTGAAAAAAAAGAAAAGAAAAACCCTTGATCGATTCGACAAAAATGCGAAAAAAAATATGTCGATAATGGTAAAATTTGTGTTGATTGCGGCTTTTGCTGTAATATTTGCAATTGTTGATGTAGTTACGGTTTCACTTGTCAGTTTTGAAAAAAACTTGATTAAAGATACAGAAGAAGGTCTTCCTTATACTTCACAAGGTGCGCTTCGAGTTCTTGTTGACTGGCGAGTTACGTTGATGGGCTACTCAGTTTTATTAGCAGATCGCTCAGATGTTCAAAAAGCGATGGCAACAAAAGACTATGATACTTTAAGCAACATCATGGAGTATTTTTCTGAGCAATTGGATTATGAAGGATTTGCTTTTGTAGATAATACAGGTCGAGTTGTTATTGGCGATGATGAATTTTTGATAAGCGGATCGTCACTTGCTTCAATCAAGGCAATTCAGAAGGCATTAAATGGCGAACAGTTTTATGGATATGAGCCAATTGGTAATGCCGTTTACGGAATGATTTACGCTACTCCTATTATTTATGCCGGTCGTGTTGTAGGTGCAACGGTAGCTGTTTATGACTTAGCTAGCGAAGATTTCATCACATTGATGAAAAACGGATACGATGTTGACTGTACGGTATTCTATGGTGATGAGCGAGTTCAATCTACAATTGATAAAGCTGTTGGTACAAAATTAGAAAATGAAGAAGTAAAAGAAATAGTTTTTTCTAAAGGCGAAGAATTTATTGGTGAAGTCAAAATCAACGGAAGAAACTTTTTTGCAATTTACTCTCCTATAAAAGATGCTGGCGATGAAATTATCGGAATGATTTTTATTGCTAAAGACTTGGATTTGGTAACTCGAACGACATTCGAAACTATGAGAATTGTTGTTCCAAGTAGTATCTTCATGATTGTTTTATTTGTATTTATTGTCTGGCGCTTTATGAAATGGGTTATCAGGAGGATTGATAATGTATCAAACTTCTTGAAAGAACTTGCTTCTGGTGAAGCAGATCTTACAAAGAGATGTGATTTGTTTGTTCGTGATGAAATCGGACGTCTCGTTATTTATTTCGATGAGTTTATGGACAAACTGCAAGAAATCGTAAAAACTGTTAAGGAGTCAAAAATTGACCTTACAGAAACAGGTGAACTTCTTGCGGAAAGTACTTATGATGCCTCAAGTGCTATTACGGAAATCATTGCAAATATCGAAAGTGTTCACGGACAGATTAAAAATCAGAATACTAGCGTTGAAACTGCTGATGAAAGCATCAATCTAATTTCAAAATCTATCTCGACACTTGACCAGATGATTGAAAATCAGAGTGCTGGTGTAACGCAGGCAAGTGCGGCTGTTGAGCAGATGATAGGAAATATTTCTTCTGTTAACAATTCAGTTGATAAAATGAACAATTCTTTTGATGAATTGCAGGTTAATGCCGAAATTGGTTTTAAAAAACAGCAGGATGTAACCGAACAACTAAAACAAATCGAAAGCCAGTCAAAGATGTTGCATGAGGCAAACGTCGCTATTTCTAGTATTGCAGAGCAGACGAACCTTCTCGCTATGAATGCAGCAATCGAAGCTGCTCATGCAGGCGAAGCAGGAAAGGGATTTGCGGTCGTTGCCGATGAAATCAGAAAGCTTTCGGAAACATCTTCTGCACAATCTATGACGATTGGTGAGCAGCTTGGTGTTATTAGGGATTCGATTGAAAAAGTCGTTGGATTCTCAACAGAGTCAAGCAAAGCTCTTGAAAAAGTTTCAAGTAAGATTAAAGAAACCGATCAGCTCATGATTCAGATTAAGGCTGCAATGGATGAGCAGAATTCTGGTTCTCATCAAATCACGGATGCATTGCGCAATATGAACGACAGCACAATTGAAGTGCGACACTCGTCTAAAGAGATGTCTTCACAGAGTGAAAAAGTCGTATCTGAAATGAATATGCTTTCGAACTCTACAGCTGCCATGAACACCAGTATGAACGAAATGTCAGCAGGTGCTGCAAAAATCAACGAAACTGGCAGTAAGCTAAGTGAAATTTCAAGCCATGTAAAAATGGCAATTGCGAAAATCGGTTCTGAAATCGACTTGTTCACTGTATAAAACGGATAAAGGGCTGTCCTTCAAAAAACGAAGGGCAGCTTTTTTTTGCCTGTTACGTATATCTTCTTTGAGTTTGCATAAAACTTTTGTGTCGACTATAATTTAATAAGATTTTATATGAAACGTTTTCTTCAATACATAAAACGTCGTCCGCTTGCGATAATTTCAATTCTAATCATAGCATTTCTCTATTTGATGATGATTTTTGCCGAGTTCAATGCGCCTTACAGTGCGATTACTTCTTTTTCGGATAAAACTTATCATCCTGCGAACCTGAAAATTGTTCACGGAAAACTCGTTGTCCAAGAAGCACGGGTTATAAACAAGACAACTTGGAAATATGCATTTGTCAAAGATTACTATCATCCAGTCGGATTTTTTGTTCACGGTGAAAGTTATAAACTTTTTGGCCTGATTCCAGGAAACATTCATCTTATTGGGGTAAAGGACGGAAGCTACCCGCTTTTTATCTTCGGTGCTGATAATCTTGGACGTGATTTGTGTTCAAGAATCGTATACGGTAGCCGAATTTCCCTTACAATCGGATTTGTCGCAACTTTCATCAGTCTTGTGCTTGCGATTTTGCTAGGAGGTCTTGCCGGTTACTACGGTGGTGCTGTCGATTGGACCATCATGCGAATCAGCGAATTTTTTATGCTTATTCCAGGTCTTTATCTGATTTTGTTTTTGAGATCTCTTCTTTCGACTAATATGGATTCTGGACAAAGTTACATGGTCATTACATTGATTTTGTCCTTGGTCGGATGGCCAGGAACTGCGCGAACGATTCGAGGTCTTGTGCATTCGATAAAGAGAGAGGATTTTGTATTGAATGCCCAACTTGAAGGCGTCCCGAGTGTCGTGATAATTTTCGGCCATATCATACCGCAAATTTCATCCCTTCTGATTGTTAGTATTGCATTAAGCATCCCTGGGTTCATCATGAGTGAAACGACCCTTTCTTATTTGGGGTTGGGTATAGCAGATCCTGCAGTTAGTTGGGGTTCTCTTATAAACCGTGACATTTCGACTCTTTCGAATTTGAAAAATTATCCGTGGCTTTTGACGCCGGTCTGGTATCTTTTGGTCGTAACTCTGGCCTTCAATTTTTTTGCTGATGGGCTTCGCGACTTTTTTGACCCTTATCATAAGTTGCCGTCGAGTAAACTCAAGGACTGGCTCAAAGGCAAAAAAAATCCTTTGCAGAAAAATGATGACGAGTCTAATGAAAATAATGAGTCTAATGAAAATAATGAGTCGGATGAAGTGTGCGGGAGTCTTTCCTGTGGTGCATTTCTTGAAATAAAAAATCTGGCTGTAGATTTTCCAGTTTTTGTGAACGGAAAGAGCGATGTGATTCATGCAGTTCGTGGAATTTCCTATTTTGTTAAAAAGGGTGAAATTCTTGGAATAGTCGGTGAAAGTGGTTCTGGAAAAAGTGTTTCGACTACGGCCATTCTGGGACTTTTGCCTCATGATGCAAGAATATCAGGAAAAATCATTTTTGAAGGTCTGGATATGACTGAACTTTCGCAAAAAGAGTTCAGAAATTATCGTGGCAAAAGAATCGGAATCGTTTATCAGGAGCCGAGCCGGGCTTTCGATCCGTTGCAAAATCTTGAAAGTGTTTTTTATGAAACCCTCAAAAATTCTAATCGTGATATTTCGAAAGAAGAAGCCCGAAACAAAGCGATTTCGCTTTTGAAAGAAGTCGGATTGAATAACGCTCAGGAACGACTTTCTAATTTTCCACATCAGTTCAGCGGAGGCCAACTCCAGCGAATTTGCATTGCTCTTTCTCTTGCACAGAATTGCGAGCTTTTGATTGCTGATGAACCTACTACGGCACTTGACGTTACGATTCAAAAGCAGATTGTTTCACTTTTGCGAGAACTCAAGGAAAAACGAAATCTTACCGTAATTTTTATCAGTCATGATATCGACTTGGTAGCTGAAATTTCGGACCGAATTCTTGTAATGCAGAATGGCCTGATAGTCGAACAGGGCATCCCAGGACAAATTGTGGGTGAGCCGCATGAAGAGTACACAAAGCGTTTGATTGCTGCAAGTCCGGTTTTCGGTCAGCATTATGATGATGAGTCGATAAAATCCGATGAACTTTCTACGTTCGCGGCCGCCCAAAATTCGCCAGCCGTTGCCCGCGTGCAGAACCTACAAAAAAGATTCAACATGGAAGGCGGATTTTTTGCAAAATACGGAAAATTCGTTTATGCGGTCAACGACCTTAGTTTTGAAATCCGTCGGAATGAAACCTATTCATTGGTTGGCGAAAGTGGATGCGGAAAAACTACGACAGCGCGACTCCTTGTCGGTATGTATAAAAAGGACGGCGGCCGCGTCGAATTTTTGGACGGCGCCTCTCCAGATAACACCAAATATATTTTTCAGGACCCATCTCGCTCATTGAATCCGAGAATGACTGTCGAAAAAATTCTTACCGAAGCGTTGCGTTATTCAAAACAAAAGCTTTCTCGTAAGGTCATGCACGAAATGTGCGTAGAAATCATGCAGGAAGTTGGGCTTTCTCCGGATGATCTGGAGAGGCGCCCGTCGGACTTTTCTGGAGGACAAAGGCAGCGAATTTCAATTGCCCGTTCTCTTTTGTTAAAGCCAGAACTTTTAATCTGTGATGAAGTCGTTTCTGCTTTGGACGTATCGATTCAGGCTCAGATTTTGAAGCTGCTCCTAGATATCAGAAACAAACACGGTCTTTCGATGCTTTTTATTACGCACGACCTCAAGGTCGCCTGCTTTTTTAGCGACAGGATAGGAGTAATGTATAAGGGCGTATTGATGGAAGAAGCTAGTGCTTCTGACATGTACAAAGAATGTGAACATCCGTATAGCCAACTTTTGTTCGAAAGTGCCCCAAAAAGCATTCGAGACGATGAAGCCGGAAACAATTTCGCTTTAAGCAACAGCAACACCAATGAGCCAAAAAAAATCGACGACAGAACTCTAACTTCAGGTTGTCCTTTTGCACCGCGATGTCCAAGAGCAACTCAAAAGTGTTTTGATGAACTTCCGCCTATCAGGCAACTTTCTGAAAGCCATAAAATCCGTTGCTGGAATTGAAAAATGTATAGAACGATGTTAATATTTACGCCATGACAATCTATTACCATGCTTGATTTTGCAGATGTAAAGGTTTGTTGTACGGTCAAAAACGGAGATGGCTCATCGAACATAGCTAAAATCGTTTTCGAAGATTCGGGTGTTCAGTTCAATCCTCTTGAAAAGCAGGAGCCTGACATTACTCTTTCTGCAGAAGAACGAGATATGGGGGGGGGCTTGGAATTTTCATCATGAAAAAATACATGAGCCAGATTGATTACAAATATCAGGATGAAAAAAACATTCTTACTCTTTGCAAAAATATGGATGAGGAGTGACTGGCATGACAAATCAAAAGGAAATCGAACAGTATTACAACAAGTTTGATGAAGATCATCGTCTTACGACACGTCATGGATTGGTAGAGTTTACGACGACGATGCATTACATCGAAAAATTTGCTGAAGAAGTGAGACTTGCCAGATCTGCATCCTGCGAATTTGCGCCAGGTAACTCAGAAGAGAACAATAACGATAAGATTAAGATTCTTGATATCGGGGCTGGAACGGGGCGCTATTCAACGGCGTTATTGGATAAAGGTTACGACGTTACTGCCGTCGAATTGGTAAAGAGAAATCTAGAAGTACTTCGCTCAAAGGGTACGATGGTAAAAACCTGGCAGGGAAATGCCATGGATTTGCATTTTTTGGAAAGGAACACTTTCGACGTAACTCTTCTTCTTGGTCCGATGTACCATCTGATTTCCAGGGAAGAAAAACTTAAGGCCTTTCGTGAAGCGCTTCGAGTAACAAAAAAAGACGGATATTTAATCATTGGATACATTATGAATGACTATTCGGTCGTAAAATACTGTTTTGGAGAAAACAAGGTTTCAGAATGTCTTGCAAATGGCTCGCTTACGAAGAATTTCAAGACTGTCGCTTCTCCAAAAGATCTTTATAGTTATATGACATTCGAAGAAATAAACATTCTTAATGATATGGCCGGTGCAAGGCGTGTAAAAATGTTTGCTCCAGATGGTCCTGCCGATTACATGCGCAGGGAACTGAATGCCATGGACGATGCGACCTTTCAGCACTTTTTGGATTACGTTCTTTCGATTAGCGAACGCCCTGATTTGATGGGGGCTTCAAGCCATATTGTTGATATTGTGAAAAAAACTCCTTTAGAGGATTATCGTTAGGTAAAATCGATGGATGATATAAGAGGTCCTTCTATTGAAGGCGATTACCGTAATCCAGAACTTTCTCAAATTAGGCAGTATGCAAGGGAAAATTTAGTCCCGATTATGAAAGACGAAGGAATGGATTTTATTTGCAACTATATCGTAGAGCACAATATAAAACGCATTCTGGAAATCGGGACGGCTATAGGCTATTCTGCGATTAGGTTCGCAAAATTAAGTCCTGATATTACAGTTTCTACGATTGAGTACGATATAGACCGCTATCATCAAGCAGTAAAAAACGTTTCTGAAAAAAATCTGATGGATAGAATTACGCTTTACCTAGGAGATGCACTTACGACGCAGATTTCAGGTGAATTTGACATGGTTTTTATCGACGGGGCAAAAGCGCAATACACCAAGTTTTTCGAAAAATTCAAACATCAACTTTCAAAAGATGGAGTTATCGTTACCGACAATCTTTCATTTCATGGGATGGTCGAAAATCCAGAACTCACGCATAATTACAGCACGAAAAAACTCGTTCATAAAATCAGGCGATTTATCGATTTTTTGACGATAAACGAAGAATTTAAAACCGAATACTTTGAAGTGGGTGACCGAGTCGCAATTAGCAGGAGAAATTCCGAACCGAAAAAAGATATCTTTGAAATTCTGATTGAAATAGGAATTTATTACGAACTCCAGCTACATAAGCCGATTTTTAGCGAAGCAGATAGTGCAGATGTCAAAATCAATTTGAAAGGGCAGATAGTAAAAAATCTTTTTGTACGTGATAAGCACGGAACTTATATTCTTGTGACTCTTCCTCTTCACAAACGTGCCGACCTCAAGCAGATAGCGAAAATTTTTGGAACCACGAGGCTTTTTTTATGCGATGCAGCAGAATTGAACGATTATCTTCATATAACGCCAGGTTCAGTTACGCCTCTTTGTATAATGTACGACAAACTCAACAAAATTCATTTTTTGATAGATGAGGACTTGCGCGGAAAAAGTGAGTGTAATAGCGGAGATGGCTTTACATGCGGAAACATACTGGTTCATCCTCTTAGAAATGATGCAACTGTTTCGATTGCTTTTGATGACCTTATAAAATTCACCGAATATTTTAATCATAGTTATAGGCTTGAAACTCTTGTCGACAAGTCCGAACAAACCTGAATTTATTAAAAATTTCTTAAAAAAAAGTTTGTAAATTCTCATTTTATCCCTTAACATTAAGTTGCCGAACGTTTGTAGCTAATTTCATTTTTAGGAGTTATTATGGCTAAATTAACAGGCTATATTCGTAAGAGCCTAAGCAGACGACTTGCCTTTGGAATAGGCTTGGTTCTTTTTATTATTTTGATAACAAGTGGCGTTGTCGTTATGATAGGAACTTCTTCGAACTACAAGAAGCTCTTGGGTAATTATGTTGATGCGACGATAGACAAGTATACGGAAAGTACAAGCAAAATTATTCTTACTGAGTACACGATTTGTACGGAACTTCAATCTGTAATGGAGCGGTTCTATGAAATTCCGGCTGCATCACGAAGAACTTATATGAATGAAATCCTGAAGGATGTTTTGAAGAACAATGAAGGCCTTGTGGATTCTTGGTGTGTATGGGAACCAAATGCGTTGGACGGCATGGATGCAAAATATGCGAATACAAAATATCACGATGAGACTGGCCGATACATTCCGTATTGGACTAAAGTCGGCGATAAAATCGAATGTACTCCGCTCACTGATTATGTCGGAAGTTTCTGGTACGAAAATCCTTTGAAAAGCCCTACGGGTATTTTGATTGAGCCTAATCTTTACGAAGTCGGTGGAAAAACCATCTGGGTTTGTGGTGTAGCATTCCCGATTCATGATAAAGAAGGTCGTCCGATTGGCGTTGTCGGAATAGACATGTCGCTTGATACGCTTTCTTCAATGTTGAAAAGTGCAAAGATTTTTGATACAGGATACCTTTCCCTTATTTCTGATAGCGGTTTGAAGGCTGTAGGTTTTAACGAGGAAGATGAAGGCAATATCGATGCAGATTTTTCTTCTGAAAAGACAAAGGCCCTTTTTTCAAATGCAAAGACAACTCTTCAGCCTTTTGTTTGTATTTCAAAGGAAAGAAATACAAACTATTTTAGGGTTATTAATCCTTTCAAGATAAACGATGCAAAAGAAATTTGGTTTGTCGGGTTGAACATTCCGTTAAAAGAGATGAATCGGATTTTGCTGGTTTTCAGACTTGTAATAATCGTCATTTTTGCAGTCGTGCTCATTTTGACTTCACTTGTGAGTTATCTTGTAATTCGTTCTTTTTCGAAGGAAATCAAACTTGGTGTCGATGCAATGAAAAATATCGCGCAGGGTGATGGTGATTTGACGGTCAGAATGAAAGTTCGCTCGGAAGATGAGCTTGGACAAATGTATACGTACTTCAATAAAACTATGGAAAAAATTCACGGTTCGATTTCGGAAGTTACGGAAGCAACTCATAATCTTGAAACGCAAGGCCGTTCATTACAAGATTCGATGAATGATACTGCCGCAAGTGCCAACCAAATTACGGCTAATATTGAAAGCGTAAACCGACAGATTCAGCAACAGGGCAATGAAGTTAAACTTGCAACATCATCTATCAACCAGATTAATGATAACGTAAAGGAATTGATTCGCGACATTCAGGAACAGAGCGCTAGTGTAACTGAATCATCATCGGCAATCGAAGAAATGGTAGCAAATATTCAGTCTGTAACAAACGTTCTTGTTAAAAATAGCGATTCAATTACGAAACTCAAAGAGTTTTCTGAAAATGGTAACGATAGCATTCAAAACACGGTTGCTTCAACCATAAAAATTAAGGAGCAGTCCGAAACGCTCCTTGAAACAAGTAACGTAATTCAGAATATTGCTCATCAGACAAACCTTCTTGCGATGAATGCGGCAATTGAAGCGGCTCATGCAGGAGAGGCAGGTGCTGGATTCAGCGTTGTAGCTGATGAAATCAGAAAGCTTGCGGAAGATTCTAATACTCAGGGTAAGAAAATTAGTAGCAACTTTAAGGATATCCTTGAAACGGTTGGAGATGTCACTAATGCTGTTATGGCAATGCAGGAAATTTTCAAACAAATCTACGATTTTACGAATAAAGTTTCCGAACAGGAAAGTCTCATCATGCATGCTATGCAGGAGCAGTCCGAAGGCGGTTCTCAGGTTCTTGAAGCTATCAAACAGATTAACGAAATCACGGTGAACGTTAAGCAAGGTGGTTCTTCAATGGAAAGCGAAAGTATTTCTGTAAACGACAAGATGAATTCTCTTTTGCGCCTTACCGAAGAAATCACTCAGAGCATGTCCGAGATGCAGGCTGGAATTGAGTCTATCAATAAATCAATCAATGTGGTTAACGATTTGACTCACCAAAATACGATGAGTATCAATTCTTTGGGCGATGCAGTTGGCAAGTTCAAAGTGTAGGAGCCTTGTTTTTTGATGTGATTACGGAATGTCATAACAGAACAGTAATAAGGATTTGGTTTTTGATTTAAATCATTTTACAATTGATGGTATGAAAAGAGAAGAAGTTTATCGCATCGAAAATTTCAGGATTTCTAGACTCGGATTCCCATTTTCTGTTTTTTTCGATGAGCAGTGAACAAATTGAGCTAACACGTGAAGAACTGAAAGATAATGCAATTATTGCAGATATGCAGGATGCAAGAATCAAGATAATGCCTCTTTCACCTTTTTCCTGCATCGTTCATGAAGCAGGAATCCCGTTAAATCAGAATTTTATTTTCAAAGACAAATTAAATTCTGATTAAGCGGTTCATTTTTGGCCGTTGTTTATCTTACTTCAATTTTTGAAAAGACTTCTCCGATTTTTTCTTCGAGCAATAAGTCTGCATTTCGATCATAGTCTGTAGGGGTCAAGTTTATGATGACAAGGTTTTTTCCTCGGAAATATCTTACAAGACCCGCGGCCGGATAAACTACAAGAGAGGTTCCCCCGATTATCAGCGTGTCAGCATTGGCAATCGCTTCTACGGCTCCGGTTATTATGCCGTCATCCAGACCTTCTTCGTAAAGCACGACATCAGGCTTAACAAGGGCGCCACATTTGCATCGTGGAATCCCATCAGGATTTTTTTCATGTTCGTTTATTATGTATTCTGCATTATAAAATTCGTGGCATTTCGTGCAGTAATTTCTCAGGACACTTCCGTGTAGTTCGTATACATTTTTACTTCCTGCTTTTTGATGAAGACCGTCGATATTTTGGGTAACAATTGCGCTGAGCTTCCCAACTTTTTCAAGTTCGGCAAGTTTTAGGTGACATGCATTAGGCTTTGCATCCAGAGCAATCATTTTTTGGCAGTAGAATCTGTAAAATTCACTCGTTTTATTCCAGAAGAAAGTTGAACTTACGATAGTTTCAGGCGGATATTTCCATTCCTGATGATAAAGTCCTGATGTGCTCCTAAAGTCAGGAATTCCGCTTTCCGTGGAAACACCCGCTCCTCCAAAAAACACGATGTTATTGGACTCATCAATAATTTCCTGAAATTTTTGCAATTTATTACTATCCATGACATCCTCCATGCTACATTATAGATAGTATAAATGATGCAGAGGAGAAAAGCCATGACAAAAAATCAGAGGGATATCATGCCAATGTGTTTTTTAAACTGACGGGAAAAGAACTTGGGCCAAAGATGGGTCAGGCCAATTTCGTGAACTGTATCAGAACTATTGTGGGCTGCAAAAAAATACGAAAAGGTTGTTGCCGATTTTTCGGAAGTGCAATCTGTTCAGGCAGATGAAACACGGCATGGTGACATACTTGTTTCTTTGGGCGAAAAATTGTAAATTAAAATTTATAAGGTTACTCCTTTATCTTAGTGTAAGGAAGATGAAATGTTTAAAATTCTAGAGAAGAAATTGCTTTCTGCTGGCGTGTACTATATGAAAGTTACCGCGCCTGAAATTGCCAGAAACCGAAAGGCTGGTCAATTCGTAATCGTTCAGGTTGACACTGATTTTGGTGAGCGAATCCCGCTTACAATCGCCGACGCAAATGCCGACGAGGGATGGATAGTTCTTGTTTTCCAGGCCGTTGGTGCTACAACTTACAAGCTTTCAAAAATGGAAGCCGGCCAGGAACTTCCTGCAATCCTTGGTCCATTGGGAAATCCTTCAAAAATCGAAAAATATGATGCTCCTGTTGTTGTCGTTGGTGGTGGATTCGGTGTTGCTCCTTGCTATCCAATCGTTCAGGCTCACAAGGCAATCGGAAATAAAGTTATAATGATTATCTGTGCTCGAAACAAGGATCTTTTGATTTTCGTTGACGAAATGAAAGCTATCTGTGACGAAGTTATCATCATGACGGATGACGGAAGTGCAGGCCGACAGGGTGTTTCAACCGTTCCTGTAAAGGAAATCTGCGAAAGCCAGTGCCCACCTGCTGAAGTTATCGCTATCGGACCTCCGATTATGATGAAATTCTGTGCACTCACGACCAAGCAGTACAACGTTAAGACCACTGTTTCGCTCAACACAATCATGATTGACGGAACTGGTATGTGCGGTGGTTGCCGTGTTTCAATTGGGGGCGAAACAAAGTTCGTTTGCGTAGATGGACCTGAATTCGACGCTCACTTGGTTGACTGGGACAACATGATGGCTCGTATGAAGACTTTCAAAGCTCGAGAGACGGAAGATTATCACAAATGCAATCTTGAACTTGCTGCAGAAAAACTCGCTGCAGAACAGAAAAAATAAGGCGGTAAGAAAATGGCAGATGCAAAAGAATTATTGAAAGAAATCAAAGCTAAAGGCGAACTTACCGTTAAAGACCGAATGGCAATCCCTCAGATGGAAATGCCGGCTCAGGATCCAAAAGTCCGTGCCAGAAATATGAACGAAGTTGCTCTTGGATATACAGAAGAACAGGCTATCGTTGAAGCAAACCGATGCCTTCAGTGCAAAAATCAGCCTTGTATCGCAGGATGTCCTGTAGCAGTACAGATTCCTCAGTTCATCGCTCAGGTTGCAAAGGGCGAATTCAAGAAGGCCGTTGATATCATCAAGGAAACAAGCCTTCTTCCTGCAATCTGCGGACGTGTTTGTCCTCAGGAAAAGCAATGCCAGGGTCAGTGTACTGTCGGAAAGACTTATAAATCAGCTGAAAAGGCAGTTTCTATCGGACGACTCGAAAGATTCGTTGCAGACTGGGAGCGAGAAAACAATCAGGTTACTTTGCCTCAGATTGCTCCAAAAACTGGAAAGAAAGTTGCGATTATCGGAGCAGGTCCTGCAGGTCTTACTGTTGCTGCTGACTGTGCACGTGCTGGTCACGATGTTACAGTTTTCGAAGCTTTCCACAAGGCTGGTGGCGTTATGATGTACGGAATCCCTGAATTCCGTCTTCCAAAGAAAATCGTTCAGAATGAAATCGACAACCTCAAGAAGATGGGCGTTACTTTTGAATGCAACTTCCTCGTTGGCCGAACGAACACTCTCGAACAGCTTCTTGAAGAAAAGAAATTTGATGCTGCTTTCGTTGGAACGGGTGCTGGTCTTCCTAAATTTATGAATATCCCTGGCGAAAACCTTATCGGTGTTTTCAGTGCAAACGAATATCTTACTCGTGCAAACTTGATGAAAGGTTACGATAAAGAACATGCTGCAACTCCAATCTACGAAGCAAAACACGTCGTAGTTTGTGGTGCAGGAAACGTTGCTATGGACGCTGCCCGAATGGCTTTCCGATTGGGTGCCGAAAAAGTTGACATCGTTTACCGACGAACACGAAACGAAATGCCAGCTCGTCTTGAAGAAATTGCTCACGCTGAAGAAGAAGGAGTAAATTTTAGATTCCTTGAAAACCCGGTTGAAGTTTTGGGAACTGAAGATGGACACGTTCGTGGAGTTCGCTGCTTGAGCTATGAACTTGGTGAACCAGATGCTTCTGGAAGACGAAGTCCTGTTGCAATTTCTGGAAGCGAGCACGACCTTGAATGCGATGCAATGATTGTTGCTCTCGGAAACGGTTCTAACCCGCTTTTGGTAAAGACAACTCCAGGTTTGGATGCCGACAAAAAAGGCCACATTGTGGTTGATGAAAAGCAGGCAACAAGCCACGCAAAAGTATGGGCTGGTGGCGACATCGTTCTTGGCGCTGCAACAGTTATTCTTGCAATGGGAGAAGGCCGAAAAGCCGCTGCTGCGATAAACGAATATTTGTCAAAGTAAATATAAGCCGCAGATGAACGCAGATTCACGCGGATAACAGAAGGTCTGTCGGAAACGGCAGGCCTTTTTTTTGCTATGCAAGGGGGAAGTTGTTGGTAGTTCAAACTCCGTTCTCTACATAGCTTTCAAGCGATCTACAACAGTAGAAATTTAATAGGAAGTTCAAACAAAACCTGTGAAATTGTAAGGACTAAATCTACAACAGTAGAAATTTAATAGGAAGTTCAAACTTTGATCC
>JAQYSN010000129.1 GCA_028725265.1 Spirochaetales bacterium
ACCATAGGCTTTCCACAAAGGTCGCAGATTTTATCCGTAGGTTCATCCAAAGAGCCCTTATAGCTTTCAAGACTTGACATCAGCTCATCCACATGCTTTTTGAAAGGAAAATAAAATTCTTTCATCATGTCAGGCCATTCATATTTGTCTTCTTCAACCAAGTCAAGTTTGTTTTCCATATCGGCCGTGAAAGTTTCATTGATAATATCAGGAAAGCTTTCAACAAGAATTTTATAAATCATCTTTCCAAGAGCCGTCGGAACCAACTGCTTGTTATTTCGAGTTACATAATATCGCTCTAGCAAAACAGAAATGATTGGTGCATAAGTAGAAGGTCTTCCAATACCTTTCTCTTCAAGAACCTTTACGATGGAAGCATCCGTATATCGGGCCGGGCCTGAAGTAAAATGCTGTTCAGGGAAGAATTTTTCTACATTTAATTTTTCACCGATTTTCAAGTTAGGAACAGTTCCTGTCGTATCTTCCTTTGAAGAAAGCAATTTTATAGCCTTGTAAAAACCTTTTTCAACAAGTTTGCTTCCTGAAAGACGGAATATTGCATTATCGGCCTGAATATCAACGCTTACAGTCTTGCTTTTTGCATTGTTCATCTGGCTTGAAACAAATCGCTCCCAAATGATTGAATAAAGACGGAACTGGTCTCGCGTAAGAAATTCTTTTACGCTTTCTGGCGTATATGTAACGTATGTCGGTCGGATTGCCTCATGCGCATCCTGAGCCTTTTTTCCTACGGCATATTCGATAGGCTTTTCTGGCATCTGGCCATCGTAGTTTTCTGAAATAAATTTTCTGACTTCATCGAGAGCCACATTAGAAATACGTACCGAGTCAGTTCGCATGTAAGTGATAAGACCGACACGATTTGCACCTATATTGATACCTTCGTAAAGCTGCTGTGCAACCTGCATCGTCTTCTTTGAAGTAAAACCAAGTTTATTTGCTGCAGCCTGCTGCAATTTTGATGTCGTAAAAGGAGCCTTTGGACGAATAGTCTTTTCCGATTCCTTAATATCAACGACAACACAATCAGAGCCTGAAATTTTTGAAATAATCTCGTTTACGCTCTTTTCATTCTTGAGTTCGGGCTTTTTTCCATCATACTGAACGAGCTGAGAATGAAGGATTGTCTTTCCTTTTGAAAAATCTGCATCAAGTGTCCAATATTCATCTGGAATAAAATCTTCAACTTCCTTTTCTCTTTCACAGATAAGTCTCAAAGCCACTGACTGAACGCGACCTGCTGAAAGTCCGTTCTTTACTTTTTTCCACAAAAGTGGAGAAAGATTATAACCGACGAGTCTGTCCAAAACACGACGAGCTTTCTGAGCATTTACCTTAGATTCTTGAATTTCATGCGGATTTTTTACGGCTTCTGTAATTGCACCCGGCGTAATCTCGTTAAACACGATTCTTTTTATTGAAGCAGTCGTTTTATCCTGCAATGCTCGATTCAAATGCCAGGCAATAGCCTCTCCTTCGCGGTCATTATCACTTGCCAGCAAAACAGAAGTTGATTTTTTTGCTTCTTTTTGCAGTTCTTTTAAAATTTTCGCTCTACCACGAACCGTTATATATTCTGGCTGAAAATTATTTTCTACATCAACAGCGATTCTGGACTTAGGCAAATCAATAAGATGTCCCATCGAAGCACGAACTGTGTATCCAGATCCCAAATATTTTTCGATTGTTTTTGCCTTGGCAGGAGACTCTACAATAATTAAAGTTTGATTTTTTGATTTTGCACTTTTCGAAGTTTTCTTTTTTTCTGATGTTTGAGCCATAAAATCCTCTATAACAATACCTACTAAAATTTGAATATTATATTCAATTAAACAATGCTTTTAAAAGTTCGTCAACACTATCTACAACTTTTGCACCATCTTCAACGTATGAAGAAACTCTTTTTATTTTCATTGCCCTTGCAAGAGATACCGATTTATTCTTCAAATATTCATCTCCAAGTTTAAGATCCATTTCCAAAGCGTTTTTGTGAAAAAAAAGTTCTCGATTTTGTTCGATTGCAAAATCTGCGGTTATCAAAGAGCCTGATTTTGGAGGAGACTCCATAACAATTACGCCCTGCGAAAGTCCCGATATAATTCTGTTTCGCTGCGGAAAACGATATTTTAACGGAGCTTCCATCGGAGGATGTTCACTTATAATAAGGCCTCCTTTTTCAAGAATGGAACATGCAAGTTTCACGTTATTTTTTGGATAGATTTCATCAACACCACAAGCAAGAACCGCAATCGTTTTGCCAGACGCAAGTGTTCCAATATGGGAGGCACTGTCTATTCCATTTGCAAGTCCAGAAACAACCACAAAACCCCGCTCACAAAGCTCAGAAGAAAAATTTTTTGCCATCAAAACTCCACTAGAAGAACAATGCCGACTTCCTACCATCGCAATAGACAGTTGATTCAAAAGACTTTTATCGCCACGGTAAAAAATCATATATGGACAATCGTAAATCTGTTTCAAAAGCACCGGAAAATCTTCGTCTGAATAATGGAGTGCTCCAATTCCGAGTTTTTTCATTATCGCAATATCACGATTAACGATTGCTGCAAGGTTCAAGAAAGGAAAAACCTTTGTCTTCAAAACTCTTCCAACTTTAAGTTCAAGTTGTGAAAGTGAAAGACTTGAAAGTTCTTCAAACCCACCGAGTTTTTTTTCAAGCAAAAGTTTTTCTTCCAGGGAAAGAAATTCTAACAAAGAAAGAGCAATTCGTAACTGAGTTTTTTCGTTCATAGACTAGTTATACATCGTTTCCAAGACTTGAGCTTTAAGTTCTATCGCCTCGGCCTTTCGGATTTCTGATTTTGTAACTTTGATGATATTATCGTAAATATCGACGGCTTTTTCAAAATCATACTGAGTATAGTAGGCTCGAGCCAAAAGTAACATGGCATCGGTATCTTTCGTTTCAATCGAGAGAAGTTTTTCAAGATAAGGAATAGCCTTTTCACTTTCATCAAGTTCGTATATATAAAGAATCGAAATTCCACGCATTGGACGAGTAAAACGATCATCTATTTTTATAGCCTGCTTATACGCACTTTCTGCAAGCCTATAATAGTTCATTTTCTGACTGTTATCCCCTCTTCCATCATAATCAAGAGAACTTTGAGCCATAAATCCAGCACAGACACCCACCCAATAATAAAGATTCTGATTGGTAGGATAAAATTCGATAGCCTTTTGATAATTTTTGAGAGCTTCTCCGTACATTTTTTTATCAAGGTAGCGAGAAGCAATCATCTTATACCAAACGCCAATCTGCGCATTTGCTGAAGTAACATCTTCGACACGCTGGCTATATTTTTCAATTGCATCTTCAAGTTCTTCAACAGTGGTCGGGCTTGAAACTCCAGTTTCTAATTCCTGAAGTCGATGAAGTTGTTTATTGGACATTTTGCAAGAAGAAAAAATGATGCAAAATGATATCAAAACAAAAATGAAATGTCTGCCTTTCATAAAAACCACCTTACTTAAATTATATACCGAATATTTGATTTTGAATCGAAAAAAAAGCAAATATTGAAAAATTATTTTTCTTTTTTCGTAAGAACGTCATTGTCAATGAAATCGTCGTGAAATACCTTCAAAGCCTGTTCATCAACATGAGTATAAATTTGTGTAGTAGAAAGATCAGAGTGTCCCAAAAGCTCCTGGACCGTTCGCAAATCAGCACCTCCAGAAAGAAGATGAGTCGCAAACGAATGTCGCAAAGTGTGAACCTTAGAATCAACGCCACTTAAAGCCTCAATTTCCTGAAAGCGTTTCCATATGCCTTTTCGTGATAAAACATCGCCTCGATAATTTACGTAGACATAAGGAATATTTTTTGAACCTACAATCAAAGGCCTAACTTCAAGCCATTTTTCAAGCCAAAAGCGCGCATCCAAGCCAAACGGAATGATTCTTTCCTTACTTCCTTTACCATTCACTAATATTAAGCCGTCATCAAAATGAACATTACCCAATTCAAGAGAGGAAACTTCACTGATTCGTAGTCCGCAAGAATAAACCATTTCAAAAAGCGATCTATCGCGGATTCCCAATGGATTTGTCGTATCTATGACAGAAAGAAGTGCATCAACTTGTTCCACGGACAAAACCTTAGGAACAGCATGAGCCAATTTAGGTTTATCGACATCAAGGACAAAATTTTCTGTCCATATACCATTACGAACCAAATAATCTCCGAAAGAGCGCATTGCAGACATATCTTTTGCCATTGTCAGGGAACTTATGCCTTGGGTCTGCCTAGTCACAAAAAATAGGATTAAATCTTGCAAGACAAAATCTTGAAGACGCTTGTCCTGCAATTGAGCATATAGCAAAAATGCCTCGATAGAAAAATAATAGGTCTGACAAGTAAGGGACGCTTTTCCTTCAACCGAAATAAGTTCAGAATAGAATGCATCGAGAAGACTTTTATTTTCTATCGAAAGCTGTTCAGTTTTCTTTTCCATTCTTCCTAAAAAATGCAGGAATCAAAAGTTCATCGCTCAAAGATGATGAATTTGAGGAGAAAGTACTTTTTTGTGTATTTCCCTGATAAGTATTCCAGTCTTTAATAGAAATATAGTTACTATCCTCTTTTTTTTCTTCACCTGAAAGAGATTCTATTTTAGTAGAAGAAGGAATGTTAAAGTCTAATTTAAGATCTTCAATCGATTTCTTATTCTCTTTCGGAGTCTCATTTGACTGAAAACCTGTCGCAATAACAGAAACCTGAACTGCATCTCCCATTTTCTGATCTACGACATGACCGTAAATAATCAGTACGTCAGGATCTGCACTCGTTCTTATTATATTGATGATTTCCTCGGTTTCGAGCATAGAAAAATCTTCACCGCTACAAATGTTAACAAGGATATTTTTAGAACCATCGATTCTCGTGTCTTCAAGAAGCGGATTATTGATAGCAGCAGTAGCCGCATCCACAGCCCTGTTTTCACCCTCACCAGTTCCTACTCCGAGAACTGCATCACCTTTGCCTTTCATTGTAGTTCTGACATCAGCAAAGTCGATATTAATATCACCAGTTTGAGTAATCAAGTCAGAAACAGCCTGAACACCCTGACTCAAAACATTATCCGCAATCAAGAACGCCTGATGAACGGAAGTTTTTTTATCTACAATTTTCAAAAGATTCTGGTTTGGAATAACGATAAGAGTATCGACCTGTTCCTGAAGTTTTCGGATTCCTTCTTCAGCAAGAGCCATCTTTCGGTTTCCTTCAAAACCAAAAGGCTTCGTTACGATGGCAACGGTCAAGGCGCCCTGCTCTTTTGCAATTCTAGCAACGACAGGAGCCGAACCTGTACCAGTTCCACCCCCCATTCCTGCTGTGATGAAAACCATATCAGCACCGCGTAAAATATTTGCAATGCTATCAGCATCTTCTTCTGCAGCCTGTTCCCCGACTTCTGGATTTCCGCCGGCACCAAGGCCACCAGTCAATTTTGTTCCAATTACGATTTTATTTTCAGCCCGTGAAGATTTTAGAGCCTGCTTATCGGTGTTAACAACGATAAATTCAACACCTTGCAATTGCGAAGAAATCATTCGGTTCACAGCATTTGAACCGCCTCCGCCGCATCCAATAACTTTAATAACCGTAGGACTAGCAGGTGAAATCTGCTCGTCATCAGTCACAGAAAAATCCATCATTTTTTCCCACCCCCAGAAAAAACTACTTTCTATTATAATTTATTTCCAGCAAATTTCAATATACCAGACAAAAGTGTTATTAAAAAAAGTCCTTGAAAAAGTTTTTCAAAACGTCTTTTACACCGTGTTTTTTATCAGAGCCACCCTTTTCGTCAGCATCAGATGAATTTTTGCCCTGTTCAACACTGGCAAGTGCAAGACCTGTCGCCGTAGCAAATGCCGGATTTCTGTATTCTTCGACAATACCACCATGATTTGCAGGAAGTCCGATTCGAACAGCTTCCATTCCAAAGACACTAGAAGTAAGTTCTATAATTCCGCTCATTCTTGCTCCACCTCCAACAAGAACGATGTTACCGGAAAGTTTTCTACCCTGTATCTTAGAATAAACTTTTTCACGCACAAACTGAAGAATTTCTTCAACACGCGGTTGGATAATCTGACAGAACTGTCTTCGAGAAACCGAAAATGGA
Source organism: Spirochaetales bacterium (assembly GCA_028725265.1). Classification (GTDB taxonomy): domain Bacteria; phylum Spirochaetota; class Spirochaetia; order Treponematales; family Treponemataceae; genus RGIG9060. The sequence continues at coordinate 6,177 of JAQYSN010000129.1, forward strand.
GGTCTTCCTCCGACACCAGGCAAAAGGATTTCCGTATCTTCAACAAGAAGGTTGCTCCAGCAGCAGCCATCAGAAATCTTTTTTCTTTCTGCATTTTCCATGCCAATTCCCAAAACCTGCGAAATATCGCTTGTAACGATATTGCCACCGATCGGGATTGAATCCGTGCAAACAGGAGCACCGTCAGCAATCACGATGACATCGGTCGTACCCCCACCCAAATCTATCAATATAGAGCCTAAATCTTTTTCTTCTTCGGTCAAGACAGACTGCGCACATGCAAGAGTTTTTAGCATTACGCCATCAATCTGATAACCTGCACGAGTAGCACACTTAAAAATATTCTGCATCGTAGTAATCATTGCAGTGACGATATGGACTTTCACTTCGAGACGAACGCCAATCATGTCGATAGGATTTTTTGTGCGCTGGACCTGATCAACTATATAAATCTGAGGAACGACATGAAGAATCTGCCTGTCCAAAGGAAGTGAAATCGAGCGCGCTGATTCAATTGCTCTGTCGACATCCTGCTGAGTGATTTCGCGGTTCCCCTTTCCATGGTTCGTGATTGAAGCTAGGCCCTTGGAATCAAGACTTTCTATCTGATTTCCGCCAATTCCGGCATAGCAGGAAGTAACTTCAACGCCTGCCATATTCTCAGCTTTTTCTATTGCAGACCTAACAGCCTTAATTGTTGCTTCGATATTTACGATTACACCACGGCTAAGACCTGTCGAAGGAGCTTCTCCAACTCCGATAATCTCAAATCTGCCATTTTCATCATGCTCACCGATTACAACGCGAACATTGCAAGTTCCGATATCAAGACCAACAAACAAATTACTCACTTTTTCCACCACCCAAATTTATCGATAAGAAATTGAACCGTAACGCAAATCAACTACAGAAACTTTTGTCTGAATAGAATCAAGAACGTCCAACATTACCATCATATACTGAAGGGTTTCTTCATTCAAGGTTCTGTCAATCAAAACTTTTACATGTGAATTCGTAGGATACAACTCAAGTTCAAAACTGCCATAATCTTTTGCAAGAATTTTAATTTCAGAAACGTTAGCAAAATATCCAGGATTTTTTTCATAGATTTTAGAAATCTGTTCCATAAGAGGTCTCAATTTTGCATTCAACCTCATTCCCTCACTAATACTTTCAAAAGTCAAACCGGAAATTACAGGAACATTTTCTTTTGGCATTCCTCGGTTTACGGCAAAAATAACGCCATTCTTATCAATCTGAACAGGAACCGTTTTTCCATCAATGTTTGCAAGAGTAACAGCTGCTGCCTTTCTTTCAACAATATTGATTCTTACCTGATCAGGAAAATGCTTTTCAACAGTAACGTTTTCAATTACGGCATTACCAGCAAGAGAAGTTGCAGCTGCAGCCGAATTGAAACTAATCCAAGTAACCTTTGGAGAAATCTTAAGATAATTATTGATTTGCTGCGGTGTAAAAGTATCCAATCCTGTATAGGAAATTTTTACAGGGGCAAGACATGGCATAAGAACCGTATAGATAAGAACTTCAAGAACAATCATCACCACCAAAGCGATGACAAGAAACTTCAGTATTCTAGTTCTGTCCGACTTACTCTTGTTCTTTTTTTTCACCGTTTTAAAATTCTCATTCATGCAATAGTATCCATCCATGATATTACTCATAATCATCCGACTCCAAACTTTTATTATCAAATTTTGAAATATTTATTACAACACCGCACATAAGCAGCGTTACAAGCAAAGAAGATCCTCCAGATGAAAAAAACGGCAGAGGAATTCCTGTAGCAGGCAAAGCTCCTACAACTACGCCACAATTGAAAAGAATCTGCAAAACGATACTGGTAACGATTCCAAAAGCAGCATAACTTCTGCATTTTTCCTTGCAGCGAAAAGCTATCAGATATCCTCGGTAAGCAAAAAACAGAACCAAGCCGAAGAAAATCAAAACGCCGAAAAACCCCATCGCTTCTGCCCATCCGGCAAAAACGAAGTCTGACTGCGATTCAGGAACAGAGGCTATTCTCTTAAGTCCCGCTCCGAAACCTTCGCCAAAAAAACGTCCACTAGAAATAGCTCTTTCAGCCGCATTAACCTGATAATTTATTCCATGAGAATATTTTTCAGGATTAAAGAAAGCTATCAACCTGTTTACACGATATGCTTTCGTAAAAATGAACAAAATTACAATCGGCAGCATAAATACACAGAAACTGACGAACCATGTAATTTTAAGACCTGCCATAAAAAACATGACCAAACCAACGAGCATGATGAAAAAAGCCGTCGAAAAGTCATTCTGCAAGAATACAACGAGAACAAAACAGAAAAGTCCGAGAACCATCTGAACTATATGAAACGAACCATCGTTCATTCTGTTGTCATTTTTCTCAAACCAGTTTGCAAGGAACAATATTACGGCAAACTTTGCAAGTTCCGAAGGCTGAAAAGTTCCGATAAGCGGAAATTTAATCCATCGGTGAGCTTCGTTTCTCGGAGAAGCAATCCCTGGTATGAAAGTCAAAACACAAAGAATAAAAGTTCCTATATAAATGAAAGGCAAACACTTTCGGATAAAATCAAAATTAACAACCGATGTAATTGCCAAAAGAACGAATCCTATCGCAAAAGAAATTAACTGTCGTTTTACAAAATAAAATGACGAGCCGAACTGCATCTGCGCATAGTTTTCAGATGAAATAAAAAGAGAAACCAGACCAAGTCCTGAAAGCAAAATAATAGCAACGACAAAACCAACATCAGCATGATGAGTATTGAGAGATTTTTCTGCAAATACATGGCTAGGTTTTATTCTCTTGAATTTCATTTTTCTTGATCCATCAACTTTTTGCTGATTCGCTCAAGAGCCATACCTCTCGAACCTTTAAACAAAACCAAGTCTCCTAGCAAAAGATGCTTCTCAAGTTCTTCTGCAACAAAAGAAACGGCATTTTCATCCGTACTTTCACTGACAAGATAAGGTATTTTTGCGTTTTCTGAATCAAGTTTCTTGGCAGCCTCTGCCATCTCCTTTCCAAAAAACACGATAAAATCTGCAGAACTGTTTTCTGCCAAACTTACAATCTTTTCATGCTCAGATTCACTTTCCCATCCAAGCTCAAGCATGCTTCCCAAAACAAAGATTTTTTTATTATCCCATTTGACAGAATCAAAAAATTCTATGCTTGCTTCCATTGAATCTGGATTTGCATTGTAACAATCCTGAATCAAAGTGTATTTTCCTTCTATAATCTGATTTCTTCCAAAAATAGGCTTTACGCTTTCAATTCCGGCCTTGATTTCTTTAGCAGAAAAACCAAGTTCCTTTGCCAAAGCAATGACAGAAAGAGAATTCTTAAGATTATACTTTCCGCACAACGGAAGAATGATTTTTTCATCATCAAGAACAAAAGACGTTCCTTTCAATCCCAAATCCTGAATTTCAGAAACACTCTCAAATCCGTATTTTTTGATTTGTCCTTTAGCTTCACAGAGAAAATCAACAAAATCATCATCAGAAGGAACAAAACCTCTACAAGATGAATCAAAAAACTTAAATATTTCACGTTTTTCAATAGCAATATTTTTTCGAGATCCCAAGATTCCGATATGAGCAGATCCAATATTCGTGATAATTCCGTAACGAGGTTTTAAAACCGATGCAAGTTCTGAAATTTCGCCCTTTCGGTTCATTCCCATTTCAAAAACTCCCACCTGATGTTCTTTTCGGATTTTAAAAACAGAAAGAGGTAAACCTGTTTCGCTATTCAAGTTACCTTCATTATAAACGACATTATATTTTTGAGATAAAACCTTAACAGCTATTTCTTTAGTAGTAGTTTTTCCACTGGAACCCGTAATTCCAATCTTAATCAAGTTAGGAAACTTAGAAACATAAAGAGAAGCAAGATTCTGAAGCGCATACATCGTATGGCTAACACAAATTACCGTAATTCCAAGCTTTTTGAGTTCAAAAATTTTGTTTGCATGAAATTGATAAAAGAAATCTGTTACGAATACAATAGACGCACCGTTTTTCAAAGCAGCATCGATATATTCGTGTCCATTCTGTTGTCCAACCAAAGGAAAGAAAATGTAATTTTCCTTCACATTTCTGCTGTCAGTAGCAACACCTTCAAAATCCAAAGTCTTGCTTTTACCGCCACAAAGCAGTTTTCCATCAACAGAACTCAAAACTTCTTCCAACGAAAGAGAAATCCTATCTTTTTGCATCCCCTCTTGTGTTCCACCCTGCACAAAATCCATTATTTTTTATTCCCCTCTATTGATATTCTTACTATTTCATTCGTATCAGCTTTTCTCATTCCAAGTTCCTCAACAGCAACCCTTTCGATCCTTTCCGAACTTGCCAAAACACTGATGTCTGTAACATAGGTTTTATTCGATTCAATCAATTCAGCCTGTTTTTCGTTCAATGTAACGACATCACTTTCTATCTCAGAATAATGTCTAGATTGCATAACCGCCATAACCAAAAATATCGGTATTGTCAAAGCCAAAAGATAAGTACATACAGTACCTGCAATTTTCAAAAACTTACTTTTTTCACTCATAACAGTTTTTAATTTCGCTCCCTTAATTTTCTTATAACTCTTAACTTTGCACTACGTGAAGGAGAGTTTCGTTTTACCTCTTCCTCGGTAGGTCCAATCGGCTTGCGATTCAACAACTCAACAAGCGGTTTTCCGCCACAGGTACAAACAGCCTGTGTTGGAGGACAAGAACACTTTTGCGCCCAAGTCCTAAAAATATTCTTCACTATCCTATCTTCGCCAGAATGAAAGGTAATAACTCCCATTTTTCCGCCTACGTTAAGACAGTCGAATGCATTATTCAAAGCATCAGGAATACGACTCAATTCCGAATTAACGGCAATTCGCAAAGCCTGAAACGTTTTTGTTGCCGGATGAATAGCACCGTATCGATATTCTTTAGGAACAGCCCTGTAGATAATATCGGCAAGTTCCTTGGAAGAAACAACCGGAGCTGAATTCCGAGCTTCAACAATAGCTCTCGCAATTCTTCTGCTATATCGCTCTTCACTGTAATTGAAGATTAAATCTGCAAGTTCATCTTCTCTCATTGAATTGACGATATCAGCAGCATTTTTTCCTTCATCCGCATTCAATCTCATATCAAGTTTTTCATCCGCACGAAAACTAAATCCCCTTCCGGACTTTTCATAATGAAAAACTGAAATTCCAAGATCAAACAAAATTATGTCCGGTCTAGGAAGTGTATCAGGATAATCTGCATAAAAATCGTTGAACCAGCCTGAATAAAAATTCATCCGTGTGCCAAACCCACCCAATCTTTCTTTGGCCCGAGCCTGAATATTTTTATCTGCGTCCAATCCGATTATATGCAAATCATTGAACTGTTTTAAAAAAGCTTCTGAATGGCCGCCTTCACCCAAAGTCGAATCAACCATAAAAGCAGAATGTTCATACGGTTCACCAACTGGCGATAAATACGTTAAGACTTCATTAAGTAAAACAGGCGTATGAACAATTTCCATTCCAGCTTCCCTTAAAATGTAATTTCATTGAAGCCTTCTGCAGCTTCTCTAAAAGAATCTTCGCTTGAAACAAGATAATCCTTATAAACATTCGAATCCCAGATTTCCATGTATTTGGCAACACCAAGAACAGTACAATCTTTGGAAAGTCCTGCATATTCACGTAAAGACTGCGGAATTGAAAGGCGTCCATTTTTGTCAAATTCAATTTCCTGAGCAGGAGCCACAAAATGACGTACAACCTGCATATTTCTGCTGTTCATCATCGAAGCATTGCTCATCAGTTTTGACTGAAAATCTTCCCATTCAGTTGAAGTAAAAAGCCATAAACAGCGATCAAGACCTTTCGTAACAACAAGCACATTCTGATTGACAGCCGTTCTCAGCTTTGCAGGAAAAGAGATTCTTCCTTTTTCATCAATCGTATTGTTGTACTCACCTGTTAGTAAATTCATACCACTTTTTACCACTTTCTACCACAATTTACCACTTTTATCAAATTTTAATCCATATCGGATAAAAAACAAACAAAAATGAGAAAAAAAGTGAAGATTTTTAAGAAATTTCTTGTTCCTTTTTATCAACGCATGTATAGTATAACTATGATAAACACCTACAATGAAAGCATGGTCCATCACGAACTAAAGGAGCTTTTTGCCGAAAAATACAAAGGACAAACAGAAGTTAAAAAAAACGGTTTTATATGTGATGTCGTACACAGAAATGAAAATAACGAAAAAGACTTGATAATAGAAATACAAAGTTCTGGGCTTTCAAATCTCTCAAACAAGATTAGAACACTATTAACCGACAACAAAGTGATTCTTGTCTACCCTCTTGCAACAAAAACCAAAATTCAAACAATTTCAACCGAAGGGAAAATCATCCAAAACAGAACTAGTCCCAAAAAGAAGAATATCTACTCTATTTTTGAAGAACTGTTCAAGATATACGATTTATTTGATAATGAAAATTTCAGTCTTTGTGTCATTCCGATTACACAAACAAAAATAAAACAATTAATGAAAGAACCTGTTCAGACGCTGCAAAAAAGCAGAAGATTCAAGAAAAACTACCTCATCACAGACAGGCTTTTAGACTCAATGGAAAATCCTATCTCTTTTTCAAATAAAAAAGATTTCATTGATTTACTCCCAAAGGACATTCCAGAAGTTTTTTCAAGCCGGGAATTAAAAAAAACGGAAATCAAAAACGAAGCAAACAAAATGCTTTGGGTTCTGAACAAAATGGGCATCATTGAAATCGACCACAAGGAAGGAAATCTTATTTACTACCGGCTGACAAAATGAACAAAGAGATAAAAGCAAACAAAGATGTAAAAGATATAAAGGATGAACAGAAAACGCAAGGTGAATTAACAAAACAATATTTATCTTTTATATCCTATTTATCTTTGTGAATTAAAGAAATTAACAAAGATATAAAAGATAATAAAACTCGTAAATAAAAAAAGCCCCGAACCAAAAAGGCCGGAGCTCTATTCTAGCAGATTTTAATCTTACCAGTTATCATCCATATCGTCTTCATCACGATTCATGAGAGAATAAACATCAGTTATGGCTCGCAAATCATCGAAATAAACGTAGTAAGCACCACGAGCAAGCATTGGATCACAGTCAATTCGGAAACCTACAATCTTAAGACCTGGTCGATCTCCAAGATAAGAATCCTGCTGAACGATTCCGTGAACTCCATCTGGTGAAGGTGGAACTGCAACTTTCATCTGCTTCCAACCTGAGAAATCCAAAGTTCCCATATAAAGCTCGAAATTGTGTCCGTAATAATCCTGAACCAAAAGCGTAAGTGAGTGTCCCTGATTTCGGCCAGCAACCCAAACAGAAACAGTCTTTGTTACACCTTCAATAGCAAGAGGTCTAGCTGACATGATATAGAACGAGTTAATACCTCGTTTAAAGAACTCAGTCTTAACACCAAGAACTTTTGAATCTTCATACTCTTTATCTTCCATATCTGCCAATGGCTGCTTTCCAGAAGGACCACCATCGAACAATCTAGAAGTAATAACACCATTATCTGGTGAAATCTTTACATTCCAAGAGCCTTCACGCTCGAACATTTCAACTGAAACTTCTTTAAGAGCCTGCTCTGCAGAATCAGCACCAATCGTAGAAGCATCAGGATCTGCCAAACTTGATTCCTGTGCAAAAGCAGCATAAAAAGCCACTGTTAAAATTAAAAATATCGATAGAAACTTTTTCATGCAACTTCCCCTTATTCAGCACTGTCAAAATCAGGCTTTCTCAAGTCATATCCATCATAGATATTATTAAGAGTGCTTGATGTATATTTAAGCTGATCAAAATAAATTACATAGTCATCAACAAATTCAGCTGGATCTGTTCTTACGCGGAAACCAACAAAACTCAATGTTTCTGGACCAGATCGAAGTCTTGATTTCTGGCTGATTGATGTAGGAATTGAAACTACGACATTTTTCCAACCATTAAAGTTTGTCATACAAGCAGGAAGAACACGAACACGTCCATCTGAGTCTCGAATCAAGATTTCCAATGAATATCGGTAATTAGCACCCCAAACCCAAAAGTCGAGTTGTGAAACAGTTCCCTTGAACGGAATTTCGTAATTTGAAGATTCTCCGTCATCATTTGTTTTTACAGGATAAATTTCAAACCAGTTATCACCTTTTCGGTTGTAAGAAACCTGTACACCAAAAACCTGGGCTTCTGGACCATCAGGATCACGGAAAGGCTTCAATGAATTAGGACAGCCAGGAACATAAGCGGTTTTTGGAAAACCTTCTGCTATAAATCGGCTAGAATTAACTTCCCAAGTCCATTCTTTTCCATCTGACGAATCAAAATCATCAATAACAAATGTCTCAACACCTTTAGCACTAGGCTGTGCAATTGTAGGAACACAAATTGCAAACATCAGCAAAGCTAGAGACAAAATGAACAAAACTTTCTGTTTCATTCGATCACTCCTTGAAACTTTTCTATGTTGAATAAAAAGGTCTTGCATGTATCAAAATCCTAATTCAAACACATGATTATTCAATTATTTTCTCAATTATACTTTCGATACACTCTCTTTGTCAAATGTTTTACTTTTTATTTTTAGATTTTGAATCGTAAAATTTAATAAATTAATTTAGTTATTGTTGATTATTTTTTGTTCACACAATAGAATTGCATTATACAACTTTTATAAGGAGTTTATTTCTATGACGAGTTATAAAGAACTTGGACTTGTGAACACAAAAGAAATGTTCGCAAAAGCTGTTAAAGGCGGATATGCTATTCCAGCATATAACTTCAATAATATGGAACAGATGCAGGCTATCATTCAGGCTTGCGTTGAGGCTAAGTCTCCGGTAATTCTTCAGGTTTCCAGCGGTGCACGCAAATATGCGAACCAAACTATTCTGAGATACATGGCTCAGGGTGCAGTTGAATATGCAAAGGAACTTGGATGTCAGATACCTATCGTTCTTCACTTGGACCATGGTGATTCTTTCGAACTCTGCAAAAGTTGTATTGAGTACGGATTTTCATCAGTGATGATCGATGGTTCACATCTCCCTTAT
>JAQYSN010000130.1 GCA_028725265.1 Spirochaetales bacterium
TGGTGGAATCTATAGGGATGTCTATATCGATGTGAAGGAAGATGTTTATTTTAAGGATATCTTTCTTAAGCCAGATTACTCGATTGAACTTGATAACTTTAATTTGAGCAGTGAATTTACTCTCAATAAACATGAAGAAAAATTGACAATTTTGCAGTCGATTTCAGAACACAAATCTGAAAAATATACAAAAATCAGTGAATTTTCAGTTTCTTCGGAAAACAGTCTTGCAAGTTTTGATTTGAAGGACTTGAAAAAATGGTCTGTTGATGAACCAAATCTTTATGATGTTAAGAATGAGCTTTTTAGGGATGGAGTAAAACTGGATGAAAAAATCATTACGGTCGGATTCCGAAAGGCGGAGTTTAAGAAAAATGGTTTTTTCCTCAACGGAAGGCGCTTGAAGATACGTGGATTGGATAGACACCAAAGCTATCCTTATGTTGGCTATGCTATGCCTCAGTCAATGCAGGTGATGGATGCAAAGGTCTTGAAGAACGAACTCGGCTTGAATGCGGTTCGTACATCGCATTATCCGCAGTCACATTATTTTATCGATGCATGTGATGAGCTTGGTCTGCTTGTTTTTACAGAAATTCCAGGATGGCAGCATATAGGTGATGATGCTTGGAAGGACCAGACCGTTGAAAATGTTCGGGATATGGTTACCCAATGGAGAAATCACGCATCAATTATTCTTTGGGGCGTTAGAATCAATGAATCTAAAGACGATGACGATTTTTATAGAAGGACTAATGCACTTGCTCATCAGTTAGATTCAACGAGACCTACGGGCGGAGTTCGAGCACATCGAAAAAGTTCCCTTTTGGAAGACGTCTACACGTACAATGATTTTGTCCACAGCGGATCTAACATCGGTTGTCTTCCGAAGAAAAAAGTTACGTCAGATATAAATAAGCCTTATCTTGTAAGTGAATATAACGGACATATGTTTCCGACTAAAAATTTTGATTGCGAGGAGCATAGGCGAGATCATGCTATTCGTCATGCAAATGTTCTGGATGCAATTGCAAGCTACGACGATATTTGCGGAAGTTTTGGTTGGGTAATGTCTGATTATAATACACATAAGGATTTCGGTAGCGGGGATAGAATTTGCTATCACGGAGTCCTTGATATGTGGCGAAATCCAAAAATGGCTGCAAGTGTCTATTCTTCCCAGCAAGAAAAGAAAAATGTCCTTGAAGTTGGATCCTCAATGGATATTGGTGAACATCCAGCTTGTTTCAGGGGAGCGACTTATATTTTTACGAATGCTGATTCGGTAAAAATGTACAAAAATGACCGTTTTATCAAAGAGTACAAAGCTTCGGATTCTTCATACAAGCATCTTGCACATGGACCTCTTTTGATTGATGATTTTATCGGTGATGCAATCGAGAAAGGGGAGCGTTTTTCAAAAGGTCAGGCAAAATCAGTTAAGGCTGTTTTGAATATGGCCGCCGTTAAAGGTATTTCGATGTCGGGAGAGCTTTTAAGGTATGTGTTCAAACTTGTTTTCATCTATCACATGAATCCAAGCAGTGCCGTTGGCTATTTCAATAAATATGTAGGGGACTGGGGCGGAAAATCTACATCGTATAGATTTGAGGCTATAAAAGACGGTAAAGTTGTAAAAACCGTGCGAAAAGGTCCTATGAAGAAAGCTCATATTGAGACAATCGTTGATCATAATAATCTCAAGGAGCTTAATACTTATGATGTTGCAAGCGTTCGCTTCAAGATTTGCGATGAAAATTCGAATGTATTGAACTATTACAGTGAGCCTGTAAAACTTTCTGTACGAGGCCCGCTTGAAATTATCGGACCGGACGTTGTTTCGCTTCATGGCGGAATGTTCGGTACTTTCGTAAAAACTACAGGAAAGTCTGGTGATGCTGTCCTTACGATAGAGTCTGAGCAGGCTGGAAAAGTAGAAGTTGCATTTACAATTGAAATCGAATATAATAATAATTAAATTAAAACTTTTAAATAATTATTCCTAGAAATAAAGTTTTAATTGCTTTAAGGAGGAAGTATGAAGCTATCCGGAAAGGAAAAGTTTACGTACGGTTTGGGAGCTGTAGCCAAAGATATGGTTTATATGCTTTCTGCTGGTTATATCTTGTATTACTATCAAGATATTATGGGCGTTAGTGCGTGGGCTATGGGTATTATCCTTATGGCTGCACGAGTTTTTGATGCTTTTAATGACCCTATAATGGGAGTAGTCGTTTCAAAAACAAAGACCAGATGGGGTAAGTTTAGACCTTGGTTGATGATTGGTACGATCACAAATGCCGTCATTTTGTTTTTGATGTTTTCTGCACCTCCATCACTCAATGCTGGTGGAATGGTTG
>JAQYSN010000131.1 GCA_028725265.1 Spirochaetales bacterium
GGTTGTCACATGATTTTGCCTGCGCAGTTTGCTAACGATGTTCATGCTGGCGATAAAATCGTTTTCTGTCCGTATTGTAGCCGAATTCTTTACTATCAGGAAATTGAAGGTGAAGAAGAACACTACTATCAGATGGAGGACTCAGAAAGTCTTATCGATTCTGACGGAGACGATTTTGACGACGAGTTTGACGATGACGACGAAGATTTTGACGACGGCGACGTTGTAAAAGAACTCGAATAAATCGTTTTTGATTTGAAATTTAAGGAAGGAAAATAATCGCTTTGCAACTGAATAGATTTGGTTGCAAAGAGGAAAGTCCGGGCTCCTTCGGAAAAAGTGCCGGGTAATAACCGGGGATCTTAAAATTTGTTTAAGGTGACAGATAGCGCAACAGAAAATATACCGTCTGTTTTTGCAGATAAGGGTGAAAAGGCAGGGTAAGAGCCTACCGCATGTGTGGTAACACGCATGGCAGTGCAAGCCTCACTTGGAGCAAGGTCAAGCAGTAACTAATTTTCCGAAAAAGGTTACGGGTAGACTGCTACAGGTATCCAGCAATGGGTATTGCAGATAGATGATTATTTTTATCCGTTTTGGGTAAAAGACAGAACTCGGCTTATTTTTCCTTCTTTTTTTTGTTTTTCTTTATTTTTTGGTGGGGAATATGAAAAACATTGTAAAAGACGGCAATGTAGTAAAAAGAAAATCAAAAGTTTTAGCGATTGTACTCATTTCGGTTGCGGTCGTAGTTTTGTCGTCTGTACTTGTTTTTTTTCTTTCTCGAATGGTGAAAAATTCCCGAAATAACAATCCTTCCGTTCATAAATTGTATTCACTTTGGGATCAGGGTGAATATGAAAAAGTTTATTCCGATTCTTTGGCAATCCTTGAAAAAAATGAGCTGAACGCTCCTGCTATGGTAATGCATGGCTACAGTGCCTTTTTTATAGCACTAGCTCAGACAGACATTACAAATACACAGTCTTATGTCGATGAGTGCATTTTTTCACTCAGAAAATCACTATATTATGCAGATAAGGCTTCTCTTCCGCAGATTCAATATATGCTTGGAAAGGCATATTTTCAAAAAAATACGATTTCATCTGCCTATTATTATTCAGATCTTGTCATAAAATATTTAAATCTTGCATTGGAAAATGGTTACGAAGCTCCGGATATACATGAATGTCTTGCCCTTTGCTATGCTGATCTTGGAATGACCGTAAAAAGCGTCATGGAATTTACTATGGCCTTGAAGTCTCACAAGACGGATACATTGCTTTATGCCATCGCTTTGCAGTATCATAAACTCGAAAAAGATGACATTGCGAAACCTTATCTTGTAGAAATCATGACTGATAGTCAGGATGATGATATAATTTTAAAGAGTTCGTTACTTTTAGCAGAGATATATTTTCTTGAGGGAAGTTATGGTGATGCTAGGACGATTTACGAGAATGTTTTGGAAAAATTTCCAGATTGTGCAGAAGCCTTGTACGGTCTTGGAAATATATATGAAAAAAATGGTGATATTGCAAAAGCAAGAAGTGAATGGCGAAAAACATTAAAGGTTCAGGTAAATCATGCTGGTGCAATAAAAAAATTAGGTTTATAATTAGACTTATAGTCGTGGAGGAAATAAATGGGGATTTTTGATAGTTTTTCAACCGATATTGGTATCGATTTGGGAACATGTAATACTCTGATCTATGTAAAAGGTCAGGGAATTGTTGTAAACGAACCGTCAGTAGTTGCAGTTGAAAAAGGAACTAAACGAGTTGTAGCAGTCGGTGCTGATGCAAAACGAATGCTTTATAAGACGCCTGGTGATATTCAGGCAATTCGTCCTTTGTCAGATGGTGTAATTGCTGATAAGGAAAGTACAGAAAAAATGATTCGCTATTTTATTACGAAGATTATGCCTAAGCATAAGCTTTTTAAGTCAATGCGAATGAGAATCGGAATCCCTAGTTGTATTACCGGAGTTGAACGACAGGCTGTAGAAGAGGCCGCAATCAAAGCTGGTGCAAAGGAAGTACACGTTATTGAAGAGTCTTTGGCCGCTGCAATTGGTGCTCAAATTCCTATCCATGAGCCAGAAGGACATATGGTTTGTGATATCGGCGGTGGAACGACAGAGGTTTCTGTTATTTCATTGGGCGGTATGGTAGTAACAAATGCAATTCGTGTTGGTGGTGATGAATTTGATGAAGCAATCATCAAACACGTACGTGATGTTTATCAGCTTGTTATCGGTGCAGCAATGGCAGAGAAACTAAAGATTGAAATCGGTAATGCAGCTCCAGATAAAAATATTGAAAAAATGGAAATTAAAGGTAACGATACGATTACCGGTCTTCCACGTCGAGTTGAAATTGATTCTGTTGAAGTTAGAGAGGCCCTTAAGGATCCTGTTTCACAGATTGTAGATGTCGTTAAATTTACTTTGGCTAATACTCCGCCAGAATTGGCTGCTGATATTTTTACACACGGTATCGTAATGACAGGTGGAGGATCTCTTTTGAAAGGTTTGCCTAAGCTTATCCAGAAAGAGACTGGAGTTCCTGTTATTCTCGTTGAAAATCCAATGGATTGTGTTGCAATTGGTGCAGGACAGGCCTTTGAATTGTTCCGTGATATGGATTCTGACAAGAGTATCTACGATAGCATCAACTCATAATTATGTCTAAAAAGTTTACCCTTGGTTCTTTCAAGCTTGCTTTAATAGTTTTTGCATGTCTCTTTGTGTTTTCCAATGTGTTGCTTGGTTTTTCTTCAGGCGGTTTTATTGTAAACTTGAAAGATGTTGGTTTTTCCGCATTTTCTACGATACAGAAAGGCGTAAACAGTGCTGTCCATGGTGTTGCAGAAGGTTTTAAGGCTGTAAAGGAACTTGCAGTGCTAAAAAAGGAATATGCCATTCTTGTCGAAAAACTTGCTGACTATGAATATTTTCAGCGCGATTATGCAAAAGTCAGGGAAGAAAATGAATATCTCAAAAAGCAACTTGAGATTTCTGAAGAGTTTGAGAGAAAGAATATTGTTGCAAGGGTCATTGGACGTGATCCTAACGCACTTTATTCTGCTTTGACGATAAACAAAGGGACGAAGCATGGTATTCGAAAGAATATGCCTGTTGTAGCAATTCAGGGTGGTGATGTTGCCTTGGTAGGAAAAATTGTAACTGTCGGCCCTTTGACTAGCATGGTAATGCCGATTTACGATTTTCAGTATAACGTTTCAGGAAGAATCCGAAGTACCCACGACGTTGGCTTGATTTCTGGACGTGGAACTGAAAGTGAGCCTCTACAGATGTCTTACATAAAGAAAAGCGTGTACAAAGATTTGCAGTACGGTGATCTTGTTGTAACTTCAGGCGAAAATGACAACTATCTTGCTAACATCCCGATTGGAAGCATTTCCAACGTAAAAGTAATCGATTATGATTCATCTCTCCAGATTGATATCATTCCGATTATCGATTTTGCCCGTCTTGAAAATGTTATGGTCATTGATTTGAAGTATGCGAGGGAATAGAAGATGTCGAAATCATTTTTTTCTAGTTTGCTTGTAATTTTTTGTTTTGTATTATTTGAAACGGCAATCGTATCAAATTTGAATTTTTTACCAGCTTCTCCAGATTTTCTTCTTATCATAATTCTTTATATATCATTAAATAATGGCATTTTGCTTGGTGAAACTACAGGTTTTTGCTCTGGTTTGATGTTGGATTTTTTAACAGGCTCTCCGGTAGGGTTCAACGCTCTTTTAAGAACTATACTTGGTTTTATCGCAGGCTTTTTCCATAACGTCTTGAACGATTCAAGTTTCTTTTTGCAGATGCTTTATGGTTTAGTTGCAACGCTTGTGAAAGCTTTTTTTATTTTTTTGCTTTCTGTTTTTTTCAAAGGCGTCCAGTCGTATCCTTTCTTTTCCTTCGTTTTTTTAACAGAAATCATTTTGAATTCTATTTTTACACCGCTAATGTTCATGTTTTTGAACCTGTTTTCGGACTTTTTGCTTCTTAAGCCGGAGAAGAATATATGAAGCTTTTCAAAAAAAGCTATTCTTCAGGTTCAATTAATAGCCGGCAGGGTATATCGGAGGAACAAAATCGAAGGCTTTTTATTCTCGGTATTCTTGTCGTAGTTTGTTTTGTCCTATATATTCTAAGGCTCTTTTTGATGCAGATAGTACTCGGTTCTCATTACCGAGATAGGGCGCAAGGTATTGCTCAAAAAACTAAAATTATTTCGGCTCGTCGCGGTGAAATTTATGACAGAAACGCGGATGTTCCTCTTGTCGTAAATACAGAATCTTTTGCCGTCGATATCACACCTGGTGAAATTCCGCGCGACAAATACGATACGGTTACTCTAAAACTTGCACAAATGCTTGATATTTCTAAGGAATCAATTGACAGAAAAATCCAGCAATACGGAAAGCGCAGTTTTGGAAACGTTGAAATTAAAACTGACGTTCCGATGGAAGTTGTCTTTAATATTGCAGAAAATAGCACGGATTTGCCTGGTGTTTCTTGGCGTTCGAAGCCTTTAAGGACATACGTGACAGAATCATATTCGATGTCTCATATTATCGGTTATACGGGCGATATTACAAAAGAAGAATTGAAGACTCTTTATAACAAGGGCTATAAACAGAATAACGTTGTAGGTCAGACTGGTGTTGAAAAACAGTACGATAAAATCCTTCGTGGAACTGATGGTGTCCAGTCTAAGATTGTAGATGCAAAAGGAAAAACCCTTGTTGAAGAATCCATCATAAAAGTTCCTGATATGGGAAAAAATATTGTCCTCACTATTGATTCAAGGATTCAGGAGCTTGCGGAAAAAGCTCTCGGCGATCGACTTGGTGCTGTCGTAGTATTACGACCTTGCAATGGCGAAATTCTTGCTATGGTTTCCTATCCATATTTTAATCCGAATGATTTTAACGGAGCTGATGGTAACCACAACTTCATTCAGGTTCGAAATGATCCGAGAAAGCCTCTTTATAACCGTGCAATCAATGCTTCCTATCCACCAGCTTCAACTTTTAAGGTAATTATGACGACAGCTGTTCTTGCTGAAGATGCCGTATCGCCTTTGAAAAAGATTGAATGTAAGGGAACAATGACCTACGGAACACGAACTTCAAAGTGTCATATTTATCCTGGTGCTCACGGAAAATTGGACTTGAAAAATGGTCTTGCTCAATCTTGTAACGTTTATTTCTGGACGGTTGGAACTGAATATCTTGGCGTTGAAAAAATTTCAAATTATGCCCGAGAATTTGGTTTTGGCCAGCTTACGGATATTGATATTCCAGGACAGGATGCGGGCTTTATTCCTTCGGCTTCATGGAAAGAGCGTCGATATCATGAAAAATGGCTTGGTGGTGACACAATGAACATGTCTATCGGACAAGGTTTTACACGTGCATCTCCTTTACAGGTTGCCGATATGATGGCAATGGTGTGCAATAGTGGTGTTATTTATAATCCTCATGTTGTAAAAGAAATTCGAGATTCGATTACGAATGAGGTGATAGAGGAAATCAAGCCGAAAGTTCTTTTTAAGAGTGATATTTCGCCTGCCGTATGGGCAGAAGTTAGGGAAGATCTTCGCTATACTATTACGGATGGATCTGCAAGAAATGCTCTCAAGAATAAAGTCGTAAAGATGGCTGGTAAAACAGGTACTGGAGAGGTCCAGGGAATCAAGGATTCTTGGCATTCATGGCTTGTCTGCTATGCACCATATGATGCACCGGTTGAAGAGCAGATTGTCGTTTGTGTTCTTGCAGAAGCAGTTGAGCACGAATGGGAATGGTGGGCGCCATACTGTACGAACATCATCATGCAGGGCATCTATGCAAATCAAACTTGTGAACAGGCGATGAGGTCTTTGGGCTTGAGCTGGAAGATGAAACATGTTGGTCGTCAGGAGTAGAGTGTGAGATCAAGATTTTTTTCTTTGTTTGATTATTTTTTGTTTTTTGCCGTACTTTCTCTTCTGATAATCGGAATACTTTTTATATATTCTTCGGCAATCGATGCAAATGGCGAACTTCCGTCTCTTCCGTGGTATAAGCAGGAATACATAAAGCAGATAATCTATGGTGTCACAGGAATTATTTTGGTTTTTGCTCTTGCACTTTTTGACTATCGTAAAACGAAAAAGTTTTGCTTGTGGTTTTATATTGCGCTTGTAGTAGTCCTTTTATTGACAAGGCTTTTTGGTACGGAATCCAATAACGCAAAAAGCTGGATTAATTTCGGACTTTTTACGATACAGCCTGCAGAATTTTGTAAAATTCTGTATATTTTCTTTCTAGCATGGTTTTTGGAAAAAACTGAAAAAATGAACGAACTTAAGCGCTTTGTTATTGCACTCTGTTCTTTGTTTTTGCCTGTAGGGCTTATCCTTATTCAACCTGATATGGGTACGGCCTCTGTTTTCATTCCTATCTTTCTTATCATGTGTTTTTTTGCGGGTGTTCCTCTCAAATACATATTTCTTTGTCTTGGAACAGGTGTTCTTACGATTTTAATCACGATTCTTCCAGTTTGGGAGTCGATGATTCTAAAAAAAGACATTACGATATTGAATGTGTTGACTGATTTGAAGTTGCGCCTTATTTTGATTAGCACATTTGGTTTTATAGCAATATTGTGTCTTGTCGGCTATCTGCTTTTCAAGAAAAAGTATTACTACTGGATAGCTTATGTTACGGGAATCATCTCGGTTTCGCTTGCAGCATCAATCCTTTTGGGAAAATTAATGAAAGATTACCAGATTATGCGTCTTATAATCTTTATTAATCCTGATGTTGATCCTCTTAAATCTGGATGGAATATTATTCAGGCAAAAATAGCAATTGGTTCTGGAAATATTTTCGGAAGAGGATTTTTGCAAGGCTCCCAGAGTCATCTTGATTATCTTCCTGAGCAAAGTACCGACTTTATATTCTGTATTCTTGCCGAGGAATGGGGTTTTTTGGGCGGTCTTTTTGTTTTTGCTTGCTATTTCATTATTTTCTGGAGAAGTTTTGTCTGCATTCGACGAACAAAAGATATCTTCGGAAGTTATATTGCTTGTGGTATAGCTTCGATGTTTGCATATCACTTTTTCATTAACGTCGGAATGGTAATGGGTATCATGCCGATTACAGGTATCCCACTTTTGTTTCTTTCTTACGGAGGTTCCTCTTTGTGGATGTCAATGATGGCAATCGGTATTTTACAGAGCATCAATTTGCGAAGGCTGGAAATTCATTAAAATCTTATTTTTAAAAAAAACAAAGATTTACATAATTTCGTTTTTGCTTTTATTTTTCTCTTTTTGGAGCTTGTTTTCGTACGAAGGAGCAATGTCGGGAGAGAAAAATCTGAAGTTTCTTGAATCGAAGTACTTTAGGATTATCTATTCTCAAAAATCCGAAAAATCGGCCTTTATACTTTATGAAAATGCCGATGCGATTTATGAAAAAATCGCTTCTTTTTATGGTCGAAATATCCAATATAAAATGCCTGTGGTAATTACGTCTCAAGTCGAGCAGATGAATGCGTATTGGACGAGCTATCCATATAATCACATAGTTTTGTATGACACATATTGTATCGAAAGTCTTACGGTTTTTAAGCAAAATTTGCTATCTGTTTTCACGCATGAACTTACGCATGCTTTTACATTTAACCTGAAGGGGCCTTTTTGGAATGGTGTCGATAAGATTTTCGGCGACTGCGTTAATTTTTCAGCTCTTTGGGTTACGGGCGGTATTGCAGAAGGTGCTACGGTTTTTACCGAAAGTTATTTGAATCAGGGAGAAGGCCGTCTTAATGATGAATTTACAAAACATTTGGTTAAACAATCAAAAATTGAAAATAAATTCCCTTCGTTTTTTGATTGTCAAGGTGCTAGAAATGCCTATCCGTACGGAAGCTTTTATATTTATAACGGAATGTTTACGGAGTATTTGTATAAAAAATATGGAATGGAAAAATACGCCGAATTTTGGTACCGTCTTGTAAACGGAAAGACGATTTCTCTTCGAACTGCTTTTAAAAAAGTGTATGGAAATAAGCTAAAAAACGAATGGAAATCGTTTGAAAAATCGATAGATGTAGATTCAGTTACTGTTGAGGATGATTTTGATTTGCTTGGAATTTCAAAAGCGAAATCGAAAATAAATAATAAAACTCAGGTTTTTCAAGGACTTTCTTCGACCGAGAATGCATTTTTTGTACTTGATGAATCAGATTCCTCCATCTGGATGTTTGAAAAAGACTCGATGCGTTCGAAAAAAGTCTTTTCAATGCACGGAATCCAGAATTTTTCGGTTTCTTCGGATTCAAGGTATTTGGCATTTTCGTTTTTTTCTACCGATTCTCCGACGATTAGGTCAAAAATAGGCATTTTTGATTTGGAAAAGAAAACTACCTTTGTAATTGCCCAGAACAATCTCTTTAATCCTGCGATTTTTTTTGACAATGATTTATATTATTTTGCCGCAACTTCATATTCTGATTCGGTTTATTCAAGCCACCTTTTCAAAATTGAAATTGATGAAAAAGGTTTTATAAAAGACACTAGAGAGATTTTTTCGATGGAACACGAAGTTGATTCTCTAGTTTTTGATTACGATTTCAATGACGGAAAACTTTCTTTTGTAAAGCAGAAGTATTTAAAATTTTCTTTTTGTTCGATTGAGAATGATGAATTAAGGGAAATAACATTACCTGAAGAAATTTATCAAAGAAATTTTAGACTTCGCCATGTTTCATATTTTAGGGGGCAAGAAAATTCAGGTGATAAGATTTGCTTTACTTGGACACAAAAAAACTCCATGGAAAGATTTGGCTTTTATGATGTGGACAAAGGTAAAATCTATCTTGATCAAACAGATCTTTCGGGAGGTGTTTATTTTCCCGTGTTCCTTGATGACGATAAAATTGCCTATGTCGGAAAATTTTTTGATGGAGATGTCATCTATTTGAGAGAGCTTGTTTCTCTCCAGAAAAATCTTTTTCAGATTGACGTAGAGGAAAAAATCGGAGTTTGTGTTTCAAATGATTCTTTCTCTCTTTTGGATTCTGAAAAATCGTATGGTCTGATTGCAAGACGTTATTATGGAAGTCCATATTATCTCAAGGGAATAAATTTTCCGTTGAGCCTTGTTGAGTCTGAATCATACCCACTGCCTTTTGGGCTTACTCATATCAGTTCTAGCCCGTGGTCAAAAGGAAACCTTACTCTTTCTGCAGGCTATGGAATAGCGACGAATTCTTTTGGCTTTTTATGTAAATATTCATCCGGGACTGATACGTCACTTTTTGCCTATAATCTTGCTCTGACAAGTGAATTTGATTTTTCTGGTTGGAAAAGGGAAGAATTTGAAGGTAATTTTTCTTCATACGTTCCTTTTGCAAAACATTCTGCTTTTTCTTTTGGACTTTCTTCAGTTGTAGATTACGGTTATATCAATTCATATTCTTCTGATTATTCAATTTTCAAATTAAACTCTGCCGTTCTGGATGATTTTCATCTTTATCTTAATACAATCGATTCTTTGGTTGTTTCCTACTCGAATTTGCGTTATGTCGGATCATCGCTTCATGGTAAGGCCGGAATCGTTTTAAGTTCCTATATCTATTACATATTAAAACTATGTGCTCCATACGATTATCAGGTAATGGATCAAAGGTATGAGGCTGGATTTACTGCAAAAGTTTATTCTCCGGGATTTGCTCCATATTCAAAAGATTCAAATCAATACGAATATACGGTTCCTTTCAAACTGATTTTTTCTGTTTTGCCAGCAAGCACTTCAGATATTTTTCTTTTCCAGAACTGTTATTTTCTTCCAGGGGAGATTGCTCCTTCATCAATAGTTTTGCTTTCATACAGCGCTGTATTTACTCTTTTTTCGATGCAGATTCAAAAGGCAATTCCTGTTTTTACATTTCTCTATTTAAACAATTTTTCCGTTTATCTTACAAGTTATGGTCTTGCATACGATCAGAATACTTCAGGCTCATCATTTCATTTTCTTGAACTTCCTGTTTATTTTGCTGGAGAAAAACCGTTGTTACAGAATTATTTTGCAGGAGTCAGGCTTGAATGTGTTTTTTCACCAAATATCGGCCAAACTACGAATTCGGGAGTTGTTTTTAGGACCTTTGCTGAATTTTCTGCCGAATTGTATTCTTCGTCAATTTCTTATCCTTTTGTATTTTCATTCGGTCTTGCCACTTCCTACTGATACACATTTTACAATTTATGACTTTTTCAACTTTCAAAATGATGTATAATTTGATATAGGCTATTTATCGGCCAAATAAAAAGGGGAGTCTACAATAATGAAATTGAAAAAGTTGTTTCCTTTGATTTTGTTGCTCGGCTTGACGGTTTGTTCTTTGTTTGCTTACGAAGGAAAGATGGCAGACAGTAAGAATCTCAAAGTCGTTAAGACAAAGTATTGCGAAATTGTTTATCCTGATTCTTGTAGCCAATCAGCTGCAATCCTTCAGGAAAAAGCAGACGGAATCTACGAAAAAATCGCAGCAGAATATGGTGGAAAACCATTCATCTATGTGATTGTTACAATCGTTCCTTCGATGGATAAATACGAAGGATATTTCGATGGTATGCCATATAACCATATCGTTCTTACAGATACAGCACAGAGAGATGATTTTCTTGCCTATGAAGACGGAATCGTTACGGAGTTTACTCACGAAGTTGCTCATGCTTATACAAGATGTATCAGAGCTCCATTTTGGAAAGCTTTGGGATTGGATCTTGGTTTTGTTTTCTATAACACCGCATTTACAGATGGTGCCGCAGTTACTGCAGAAAGCATGAATGGCGATGGTCGACTTAATGATGAATATTTCAAACATGTCGTAAAACAGGCTAAAATCGAGGATTCTTTCCCTCGAATTTGGGATAAACAGGGTGAAAATCCTTATAATCCAACCGGAGATTACATTGCTTACTGGGGTATGTTTACTGATTATCTTCAGAAAACATACGGTATGAAAAACTATAATGAATACTGGTATCAGATGGTAAACTGGCTTAGCATTACCATGAGACAGGGTTTCCGAAAGGCTTACAAAGACCAGGGCTTGAAGCTCGAGAAAGTTTGGAAAGAATGGGTTGCATCTTTGGATTATTCAAATGTCGAAACAGATCTTTTCAAAGCTGAATACGGAATTGATGACTTTTTTGCAGGCAACGATCAATATTCTAACTACAATAGATCTGGAATGTTGATGACAAGCCTTCAGCAAACTGAAAAAGGTATATATTTCCTCGACTCATCTGTAGGTCTTGTTTATTTCGTTTCAAATGAAAATTTTGGAAAAGACAATATAAAACTTGTTTGCGAAAGAAAAAATGCAACTTCAATTAGTGCTTCAAAAGACGGAAAATATATAGCCGTTTCATATGATTCATATGTTGAAAGCAATATTAAGGCTAAGGTTGCAATCTATAACACTGAAACAAAGAAGTGGACAGAAATTGCAGGAACGGGACGATTTGCAAATACAATCGTAGAAAAAGACGGTCAGTATCACCTTGTATGTACAAAATATGCAAATCATCTTTATAGAACTGAAATTTCATTGCTTACGGTTGGTGATAAGGGAAAGATAACAGGTTGCGAAGTTGTATCTGAAATCAACTATGTTAAAAATCAGTTGCCACAAAGTTATGCTGATAACGGAGACGGAACATTTGCTTTGGTCGTAAAAACAAATTCTGAATTTGCAGTTTGTGTTTCTGATCTTTCAGGTTCTATCAGAGTTTCCTATAAAACTCCAAAACAGGGCATGTTTATCAAACAGATTAGCAGTGCCGATGGCGTTGCATATTTTTCTTGGACTGAAAAGGATTCTATGCCTCGATTCGGACAGGTTGTTCTTGCAAACGGACAGTTCAATCTTGATACTAAAGATTTTACCGGAGGTGTTTTTAGCCCAATCAAGTTGAACGATGAAAAAGTCGCTTTCGTTGGTGTATTTGCTAACAACAACGTAGTTTTGACACGAAACGTTTCAAACATCGATTTTGATAATCATAAATCTTCAAATTCTGGAAATCTTGGAACTGTTGCAGGAATAGATTTCAATTCTGAGGGCTATTCTCCATTCCAAGTTTCTGAAGAGAACCTGAAAAATGCTTCTAAAAAATATAATCCGGTTAATTACTACGGACATTTCGTAGGAGCTCCTGTCGTTGGTGTCCCGATTTCGATTGCTTATTCTAGGGACTATATCGACGGTTCTGATTGCTATTATTGGCAGCCAATGGGTGTATCTCTTTTTAGTACGGATCCTTGGAAAGACGGACATTTGAGACTTCATGTTGGTTATGGTGTTGAAACAAACTCAATTTCAGCTCATTTCACATATTTCTGTGATCCTGATACTGAAAATTATAAATATAAGCTCAAGAGTGCTTCCGAAGTTGATTTTGTTCGAGGATGGAAGCTCAGTAATCTTGGACTTTCAGGTTCCATTAATTTGCCTTTTGCTGACGGTAACACAGTAACTTTCAGTGCCGATACTTTTACAAACTATGGCAAGAGAAACAAGAAGAACTACGACTTGAGTACGATGTTCTCTGGCGATGGTCTTAAAGAAATGTTCGGCGGAGCTTGGGGTCAGGTTGAAAATTATTTCTTGACTATGAACGTTAACAGTGCAATCGATTTTGCTGATACCAGTCTTTATCTTTACAACACAGATATGGTAGATGTTAGTTATTCTTTCATACGACAGCTTGGTTGCGGAAAGTATGAAAAAGCCGGATTTGAAATCGGATCTGACCTTCATTATATCTATAAGGCAAAGACTACAAATGGTTGGGAAACATATCAGGATGCAATCGATATGGGATTGGATATGACAGTATACTTCCCAGGATTTGCCTATAACCTTGTTAATTCAGCAAGCATGACATACAATGCTCCTGCTCGTTTTATCTTCAGTCTTTTCCCGTATGATGTTGCAAAAGCAATTGGTGCTGATTCATCATTCTTGAACACTGCCGTAGCTTCAATCAACGCTCTTGCTGGAGAAGATACGACAAGTGACATAATCTTTGTCGGATACGGCGAAATCGTTCTTTTTGGAATGGATTTAAGTTGTGCAATTCCTGGTATCGAATTGCTTTCTGTAACAGATTTCAAGATTAGTTTGACTATTTACGACTTTATCTTTGATGCCACAAAATCAGGCGGTTATTTCAAACTTGCAAAACTCGGCGACTACTTCAACGGTTCAATCGAGACAAAACAGTGGGTATACTTAGGTTTGCGTGCTGATTTGGGATTGAACATTTCAATGGGTACTTTTGCGGGTGCTTCTATTGGAAAGATTTTTGTTGAAGGAATGTGCAACGTTTACGGAGATGATTCAGTCTTTAATTTTTCAATGGGCTTTGCAATGGATTTCTAAGGTCTAGACTTAACTACCTTTCAAAGTTTATACTTTAAGCACCTGGAATTTTTCCGGGTGCTTTTTTATTGATGAGAGGAATGAAAAATGAATGTTTTCAAGGGATGCATAATTCAATGTGACGAAAATAACAGCGTTGCAAAATATCTTGTGGAACATGACGGTAAAATCGTATTTGTAGGAAATAAACTCGACGATGAATATTCTATGTATCCTGTAACCGACCTCGAAAACAAGGCCATCATACCTTCATTCGTGAATCCTTACTATCAAATTTCCAAGGAAGGCATTTCGGTTCTTTCTTTTTCGAAATTTTATCTTGATACGGTGAACCTTCAGCTTACAAATGGTA
>JAQYSN010000132.1 GCA_028725265.1 Spirochaetales bacterium
CTCACTCCTAGTGGAATTTGGTATAATATTTTCTATGTACTGTTGATAATATTTTTTGCATACTTCTACACTCAGGTAACACTGAACCCCACTGAAATCGCAAAAAATATTCGTGAGAATGGAGGATCTATTCCAGGTATCCGAACAGACAACATGGAAGCTTATATGCAAAAAGTTTTGAACCGACTCGTGCTGCCAGGTTCATTATACCTTGCTGTAATCGCTATTCTGCCGACAATTATCCAGCATTTGTTTGGTTTCCCTTCATCAATTTCAATGTTGATGGGTGGTACCTCATTGTTGATTTTGGTTGGTGTTGACTTGGATACGATGAGCCAGGTAGAAGCCCTTATGAAGATGCATCATCAAGATGGATTGGTAAAAAAGGGAAAGTTGCGATCAAGAAATCTGTAATTTTTTTGATGTAACTGGTAGAAAAACTTTAGAAAATAGTGTTTAATATTCGATATCGAATGGCAATTTTATATTGGATTCGATATCGTTGCACTATTTAAAGTATCCGGAGGATATTATGAAAGTACGAACCAGCGTTAAGCCTATCTGCGATAAGTGTAAAGTTATCAAACGATTTGGTGTAGTCCGAATTGTTTGTTCAAATCCAAAACATAAGCAGAGACAGGGTTGAGGAGTATTAGATGGCTCGAATTGCGGGAGTTGACCTCCCTAATAAACATGTCAATATTGCATTGACTTATATTTTTGGTATTGGACGTTCATCTGCTGAACAAATTTGTGAGAAGGCTAAAATCGATCCTAACAGAATGATGAATGATCTTTCTCAGGATGAAGTTGGTACACTTCGAACTTTGATCGATAA
Organism: Spirochaetales bacterium; assembly: GCA_028725265.1. GTDB lineage: Bacteria > Spirochaetota > Spirochaetia > Treponematales > Treponemataceae > RGIG9060. Next base: position 839 of record JAQYSN010000132.1, read on the forward strand.
CGAGTACAAGGTAGAAGGTCGACTTCGATCTGAAATCGGTTTGAACATCAAACGTCTTATGGATATCGGATGTTACCGAGGTCTTCGACACAGAAAGGGATTGCCTGTTCATGGACAGCGCACTCGAACAAATTCTCGAACTCGCAAAGGTAAGAAAAAGACCGTTGCTGGTAAGAAGAAGTAACAGTTAGGTGGAGGAATAGTAAATTGGCTACCGTAAAGAAAAGAAAAGAAAAGAAAAGTGTTTACGAAGGCAATGTATACATTCAGGCTACATTCAATAATACAATCGTAACCATTACAGATCTTAATGGAAATACTTTGGCTTGGGCTTCTTCAGGTGGACTCGGCTTCAATGGAGCTAAAAAATCTACTCCATTTGCTGCTCAGACTGTTGCTGAAACAGCAGTACAGAAAGCAGCAAGCTATGGATTGAAAGAAGTACACGTTTATGTCAAAGGACCTGGTGTAGGTCGCGAATCAGCAGTTCGCTCTCTTGGAAATATGGGACTCAAAGTTAAATCAATCAGTGATATAACTCCAATTCCACATAATGGATGCCGTCCTAAAAAGACAAGACGTATATAATTAAGGAGCCTTTGATAATGGGAAAATGTACACAGCCTATCTTAAAAAGATGTAAAGCATTGGGAATTAACCCAGTTGTTATGGGTTATGATAAACAGACTAAACGCGACCCAAAAGGAAACGTACGTCGAAAGAAGTCTGAATATGGTATTCAGTTGAATGAAAAGCAGAAAGTTAAGTTCATTTATGGCATGTTGGAAAAGCAGTTTCGATTGACATATGATCGAGCTTCAAAGATGGCCGGTTCAACAGGTGAAAACTTCCTTCAGTTGTTGGAACTTAGACTTGACAATGTTATTTTCCGAATGGGTTTTGCAAAAACTCGAAACGCAGCTCGACAGATGGTAAGTCACGGACATATTCAAGTTAACGGAAGGAAGGTAGATATTCCTTCTTATCAAGTAAAACTTGGTGATGTGATTTCAGTTTGTGAAGCAAGCCAGAATACTAATGGTATCAAAGAATCTGTTAGTAAGGACTACAATCGAAAAGTTCCACAGTGGCTCGAAGTAAACAGTGAAACATTTTCAGCAAAGGTTTTGAGTTTACCTACAAAAGCTGATATCGATTACGAAGTAGAAGAGCACCTTATAGTAGAGTTCTATTCAAGGTAAGGAGTTAGGATGGCCCGAAAAAATCTGCTTAAAGAGTTTAAAAAACCAAAAGGGATTAACTTTGAACATCTCGAAGATAATCCAAACTATGGAAAATTCACGGCGTATCCTTTTGAACCAGGTTTTGGTACAACAGTAGGAAATACGTTGCGCAGAGTGCTGTTATCTTCTATTCAGGGTTATGCTGTTAGTTCTGTACGAATAACTTCGTATGATGCGGACAATGTACCTCATGTCATTTCAAGCGAATATGAAACAATTCCAAATGTTGTTGAAGATACTTTGGAAGTTTTGAACAGTTTGAAACAGGTTCGATTCAAGTTGGCTGATGACGTTGAACAGGAAACATTCATGTTCGAATTCAAAGGTCCTGGTGATGTAACTAGTGACAATTTCGAACAGGGATCATCACTTGAAGTATTCACAAAAGGTGTACACCTTTTCACAATGATGGAAGGTGCTCATATTGAATTTGAAATTCAGGTTGAATTGGGACGAGGATATGTTCCTGCTGAAACAAATAGTGAGAATGTCGAAATTGTAGGTACAATTCCGATGGATGCAATTTTCAGCCCTATCAAAAAAGTTAAGTATGCTATTGAGCCGTGCCGTGTGGGACAGCGAAATGACTACGACAAACTTATTTTGGAAATTTGGACTGATGGTACAATTGCTCCAGAAGATGCACTTGGTGAAGCTGCAAAGATTGCTAAGGATCATTTTGCGATTTTTATCAATTTCAATGATACAGAGATTGGTCATGGTGAAGAATCTAACGAGATTTCTGATAGAATCCGACAGATTCTTAATACACCGGTTGAAGAACTTGAACTTTCTGTTCGTTCTGTAAACTGTCTTAAAAATGCACAGATTAAAAATATCGGTGAATTGACAAGAAAAACAGAAGACGAAATTGCGAAAACAAGAAACTTTGGAAAGAAAAGTTTGCAGGAAATCAAAGAGAAGCTCCAGGAATGGGGTTTTAGCCTCGGAATGACAGATTACAGCCATTTGGATGCTGACTTAAATTTATCGAAAAAGGAATAGACAGATGAATCATAAGAGTGGTTTTAATGCACTTTCTAGAACAAGTTCTCATCGCCGAGCTATGTTAAGAAACATGACAACTTCTTTGTTCAGATATGAACGAATTACAACTACAAAAGCAAAGGCTTTGGAAGTTCGAAAGTGTGCTGAAAAGTTGATTACACGTGCTAAAGTAGATAGCGTTCACAATCGACGTGAAGCAGCAAAATTTATTCAGGATGAAATTGTATTAGCAAAGCTTTTTACAAACATTGGTCCTCGAATGAAAGACCGAGATGGTGGTTATACCCGAATTCTCAAAATGGGATTTAGACAGGGTGATGCCGCTGATATCGTAATTTTGGAAATGGTTGATTATCAGTTGGATGGCGATAAATCTTCTAAAGCAAAGAAAGATACAAAAGCTAAAAAGACTGAATCAAAGAAAACTGACGCAAAAAAAGCACCGGCAAAAAAGGCTGCTAAAAAAGCAGAGCCAAAAGCTGATGCAGAACCAGCTAAAGCTGCTGAGTAATTAATAAGGAGTACACTATGTCAAAATCACATCGTGGAAAAGGTATTCGTGATCAAGTAGCACATGGCCGAGGAGTATGCGGAAGGTGCAAAAAAGACGGTATCAAGGTTCTTTATGAACAGGAAATCGATGGTCAGAAAGTAAAGATTTGCAAATACTGCAAAGCTGCTATCAAAAACGGTAAAGCTGTTTGATAGAGATCTGACTTAATGAGACTACCTCTTTAGCTATGCTAGGAGGTAGTTTTTTTTGCTTTGCCAATTATAATGTTGATATGGAACAAACAGAAGAAATTGAAGTTGGAAATAAAACAGGGGTTGTCGCAATAATTGGACGTCCTTCAGTCGGAAAATCCTCATTTTTGAATACAGCTAGTGGTGAGAAAATATCAATAGTATCATCAATTCCACAGACAACACGAAATGCAGTAAAGGGCATCGTTAATACATCTTTGGGACAATTGGTATTTATTGACACTCCGGGATATCACAATTCAGAGAAGAAATTGAACCTTAAATTGAAGGGTGTAACTCAGGACCAGCTTGAAACTGCAGATGCGATTCTTTATCTTTTGGATGCAACGCGAAATCCACAGGAAGAAGAATTGATGACAGCGGAATTGATAAAACCTTTTGCAGGAAAGACTGTTGTCGGAATCAATAAAATTGATTTGCCAAATACTTCGACTTCGAAAGCTCGTTTGTTTATCAGCCAAAACTTGCCTGAAATTCCTTCGTCTAGGGTTTTTGACATTTCTGCCCAAAACGATATTGGGATAAATGATGTGTTACGAGGCTTGTTTGATTTTGCTCCTGTAGCAGAGCATCTTTATCCAACTGAATTTTACACGGATCAAGATGTTGATTTTAGGATTGAGGAAATAATTCGCGAACAGGCTATTAACAGACTTTACGATGAAATACCGCACGCGCTTTATGTCGAAATCGCCGATATGGAGATGCGTAAGGATGGAAAGGAACTTTGGGTTCGTGCATTTATCGTTGTAGAACGCGAAAGTCAGAAAGGAATGGTAATCGGAAAAGGCGCTTCTATGATTAAAACCATCAGGGTAGAATCAATTAAGGAATGCAGAAAGATTTTTGATTATCGTGTTGACTTGGATCTTCAGGTAAAAGTAAACAAAAACTGGCGTCAAAAAGACGTGATTCTTACAAAACTTATTAAATAGGGTTTTGCATGAGGCTTTGGTATGTCTGAAATTTGCAACGCAGAATTAATCAAGAGTTATAATAATTGCACTCTTTGTCCCAGGAATTGCGGCGTAAACCGACTTGGCGGAGGTCGCGGATTTTGCGGGGAAACTGCAGAACTTCGTGTGGCGAGTGCGGGTTTGCATTTTGGTGAAGAGCCGCCGATTACTGTTTTGGGTGGTTCTGGAACGGTTTTTATTACGGGATGTAATTTGCGTTGTGCATTTTGCCAGAATTATCAGATTAGTCAGAATGGAATGGGGCGAACTGTTTCAATAGAAGAATTTGCCGATATTTGTCTCAAACTTCAGGATGAAAAGGCTGAAAATATCAATATAGTTACGGGAAGTCATGTAATTCCGTCGATTGCACTTGGTCTTGCTCAAGCAAAAAAGCGAGGTTTGACGATTCCTGTTTGTTGGAATTCATCGGCATACGAAACAGTTGAAGCTCTTGAAATGCTAGACGGTCTTGTAGATATCTGGCTACCGGATATGAAGACGCTGAATCCGATGATTTCTGATTCTGTTTTTAAGGCTCCCGATTATCCTTCGGTCAATAAAAAAGCAATAAGATGGATGATAAATCATGCTCCGTTGAAATTGGAAACTGTCGCGAATATTGCACGAGGTGACAAGGCTAGTGAAAAAAGATTTGGCGGGGATACAATCGAGAAAATGATGAGCGGTGTTATAATCCGACATTTGGTGCTCCCAGGGCGTCTTGACGATACGATTTTGGTTTTGGATTGGCTCAAAAAACATGCTGACGGAAAGGCTTGTATTTCTGTTATGAGCCAGTATACGCCGGTTCCTTTTGATTCGAAGGAGTTCGAAAAGCGGAAAAATGCCCTGGAGTGTTTTCGGCATCGTTTGATGAATAATGAAGAATTTGATCGGGTTCAGGATTTGCTTGCAGACTATGATTTTGAATATCTTTTTTACCAGGAATTGAGCGAAGACACCGATTGGCTTCCGGATTTTAACAATTTCCAGCCGTTTTCGAATAAGCTTTCAAAACCAGTTTGGCATTGGAAAGAATAGTTGTTGGGCTTAAATTTCGCCCCAATTTTTCCAATTTACATATTGAATGTCGTTTATCGTGCAAGTTAGGTCGCCGAGATAAAATACTTTGCCTTGACAATCTTTCTCAGCACGAAGTTTGACATATTTACGAACATTTTCTGAAAGCTTTTGTTCAGTATCGCTTGCAGATTTTATTTCGATTGCAAATGAATGAGACCAATCTGCAATAACATCAACTTCAAAGCCCTTTAGGTCACGGAAATATGTCAGATTCGCTTTTTTCCCGAGGTTAAGCCGTGATTTTAGAAGTTCTGAAACGGCAAAAGTTTCGATTATTGCATCTTTTTGATTGTTTAGAATCAGTTGATTCGCATTTTCGATTCTTAGCAGATGACATAAAAGTCCTGTATCAACGAAATAGAGTTTAGGCGTTTTTACCACGGATTTTCCGATATTGTTCGTGTCAGGCTCCAAAAAATGAATGATATAGGACGATTCCAAAATGGAAAGCCACTGCTTGACTGTTGGGGCGGAAATTCCAAGATTTTTTGAAATACTGTCCATGGAAAGCATTTGTCCTGAATATGTCGCACAAATTTGGATGAATTTTTTGAAAGTGCGCAAATTCGATGGGTTTATATGTTCCTTTATATCCAAATCCAAACAGGTCTCTATGTAGTTTTCAAACCAGTCATCAGGGATGAAATTCTTGTCCTTGTCATTCAAAGGGGGATAAAATCCTTTTACTATCGTTTCATACACATTTTGATTTAGAATATTCTCATTTTTGAGTTCCGAAACGGAAAAAGGCAAGAGGTGTAAAAATGCAATCCGTCCTGCCAAGGAATCTGTCATATTTTCTTTTAGCCTGAACTGGCTTGAACCTGTAAGAATAAATTTACCAGGTTTGCTATCTTTGTTATCTACATGAAATTTCACGGCATCGAAAATTTCAGGAACTTTTTGTGCTTCATCAATTATAACGCCGTTCGGAAAGGCTGAAATGAAATCTTTCGGATTTGAAATGGCAAGTTCGCGAGTGTTTTTGTCATCGAAAGTGATGTACTGCATGTCGGGATAAGTCATTTTTGCAAGAGTTGTTTTACCACTTTGTCTTGGACCTGTAATGCCGATTATTGGAAACTGACTTGCTAGTCGGAATAGGGCGTCTTTTGCGGTTCGTTGTATTTTCATAGTTCACCTCTTTTGCAAAATGAATTTTCAGTTGCGGAAGAAAAAATCTAAAGTTTTGCGTAGTTAATATCTAAAGTATATAGTGGTAAAAATCTAAAGTCAAGTATGGTAAAAATCTAAAGTTTTGATTGTACTGAAATTTTTGATAAGTCGGGAGAGGAATACGTTGGCGAACTCTATGCTAGCATAGAATTAAGAAACACTTGCGTGTTTCTTAATTAAAGAATGTTTCAACAACCTTATTTGGAAAAGTATAGTTTTGATTTTTGATGTTTTATGGAAATAATACCCGAAGATTTGGAAAAAACTGCGTTTTTTAATGGATTTCTTGGTAAATTAAATAAACATGGTATCTTGTATATCAGCAATGACGATGTGCATTTTACAAATATATTGCAAAAAAAAATAGATGTAGCGAATGCGAGGCGTTCCAAAAATCAGAGGCTATCATTATCTGATAAAAAAGCCTTCTATAAAAAATTGGAAAATGATTTTGCTTGTAAAGATTTTGATGAAGTGCGTGAATTTGTGAAAGTAAAAGACTTTTTTGCTCAAAAAGGTATACATAGTGGTTCATGTTCTAGAGTCCGAGATTTGATTTATAGTTGGTTGAAAAGTAAGTCTTCTAAATTTGTGAGGATTGAAAAAACTGTTATCTATGATTCTTCTAAAGTAGATGTAAAATTCATATCTTCAATGGCTCAATTTTCAAAAATAGTCAAAGAACTTAAAATCGAAAGAGATTGTATGTTTTTTAGGGGTCAATCAATATTGAACCGTGAAGAGAAAACATCTCTTGTGCGAAGTAATCCAGAATATGAAGTTCAATTCTATGATGAAATTATCAATCTTTATCCAGAAGAGTTTTGTAATGAAAATACATATTTCGACAAACTTTCGGAGAAATTGTCAAATGTTGTGGATGAAAAATTGAACATTTGCTAAGCCGCTAATAATCCATCTACAAATATCATGTCCTGCTGGACAAGTCGGA
>JAQYSN010000133.1 GCA_028725265.1 Spirochaetales bacterium
CTGGATGAACCACATCCAAAATTTTCCCTAGTGATGATGACACCTTTTCCAGGAATATCTGTCTTTGGGTTAAAACCATCTAGCTTCAAATCTTCAAGCAAATAAGGCTTGAGTGCAGCTTTTGAATCCTCTGTCAAATACTTGGCACTGATAATTTCGTCCGTGTTAATATCAGAACGATCTAAAAAAAGTACTTTTCCGCCAAAATTCTTCATTTTAAAATTCCCCTTCATCCAAAAAAAGTGATGAATTTGTTATATATCCAGCTATTGCAGATGCAGCAGCTGTTGCAGGGCTCATAAGATGAACCATACCGCCTTTACCCATTCTACCATTAAAATTCCGATTTGTGGTAGAAGCACAAACTTCATTTTCTGCCAAAACTCCGTTACTCATTCCAAGACATGCGCCACAAGTAGGATTCGTTACGCAAAAACCAGCATCGATAAAAATCTGAATCAGACCTTCCTCAAGTGCATCAGAGTAAACCTTAAAAGTTGCAGGAGAAAGAATTGCTCGCACATCAGGTGAAATCTTTCTACCCTTTACAACTTTTGCCGCGACACGAAGATCTTCGATTCGGCCGTTTGTGCATGAGCCGATATAAACCTGATCAATTTTCGTGCCTTCCAACTCGGAAACTGTTTTTACGCAATCCGGCTTATAATTAAAGGTAACCATCGGAGAAAGATTTGACAAGTCAAAATTAAAAACCTTTTCATATTCACAGTCTTGATCACTGTTCCATTTAGAATAATCTTTGAGGGCATCTTCTTTTGAAGAATATTCTTCCTTAATAAAAGGCCACAAGTATTCTACGGTGGTCATATCACACTGGCATATTCCGCAAGTCGCACCGGCTTCAACTGCCATGTTACAAATCGTAAGTCGACTTTCCATTGAAAACGAATCAACTATAGATCCACAAAACTCAATCACACAGTTTGTGGCACCATTTACCCCCAATTTAGAAATAACGTAAAGGATTACGTCTTTTGCAAAAACGCCATTTTTTAACTTTCCGTTAAGCTCGATTTTTATGGTTTGAGGCTTTTTGAATGCACATATTCCCTTGTGAATACCAACTTCAAGGTCTGTCGTTCCAACACCGCAAGCAAAAGCTCCGAAAGCACCATAAGTACAAGTGTGGCTATCGCCCATTATGACGGTAAAACCTGGACGAACAAATCCTTTTTCCGGAAAAATCGCATGGCAAACACCGTTTCTTCCGATATCAAAAAATTCTATTCCTTTTTCTCGGGACCAATCACGTAAAGTTTTTCCCTGATTTGCTGTTTTACTATCCTTAGCAGGAGTCACGTGATCTATTACGGCTTTGATTTTGGTATTATCAAATACGGAATCTAAATTCCGTTCCTTCAAATCTAGAATTGCAAAAGGTGTCGTAATTTCATGGCAAAAAACCCTGTCCAATTTCAAAACGAAGGTGTTTTCGAATGGTTCATCAACAAGGTGAGAATCAAAAATTTTTTGAACGAGAGTTTTACCCATAAAAAACCTTTATTCAGAACGCGCAATCAAATTGCGTTCGAAAAGTTTTTCCAAAATCAAATCAACAATCTGTTCTGGATTATAAAGGGATGTATCGATAATCAAATCCGCAAACTGATAATCGTTGTTGTCAATCTTGTACAATTTCATATAGCGTTTTGAATCTTCACTGTCGCGCATGGATGTAAAATCCATAATTTCTTGCAAATCTCCGCCTTCACGATTCAAAATACGTTTTGCCCTAACCTCATCCGAAGCATAAAGATAAACCTTAAAATCAGCTTCCTTAAGCATCCAGATGGCAAGACGGCTTCCAAGAACGCAAGAATCTTTACGAGCAAGCTCCACCTGTCTTGTGTCAACTGTAACGTCGTAACTGTCATCGGTCTTTGCATTTTCAATTATCTGTGCAAGCGACATGCCTGTTTCTTGAGCCAACGTCCTGAAGGTAAAATTTATCATATTAACTGAAAGAGCTGCAGCAAGGAGCGTACTAACAGTCGTATTTCCACAACCGCTTTTTCCCGATATCGCTACCCTAACTTTTTTATCATCTGGTACAAAATACTTCATGTGCATATTTTACCACGCTCAAGTTAAACTCTCAAGTTTTTCATTGATAAAAAGACTCTTTTCTTTCAATCCGATGTTTCCAGTCTGTAAAAGAAGAACATTAGGCCGTTGAGGATTCAGCCTGACTTTTCCGCCACTTTCCTTGACGAGACGAAGGATTTTTTCGATTGAAACGTTGGAACTTTGAGAGAATTCAATCTGAACAAGCCCCATCTTCTCCTTAAGAGAAAGCACGTTTAGTTTTTTGCATACAAACCGAATTTCAGCAAGAGAAAGAAGACTATATACCTCGTCTGGAATCGGACCAAACCTATCTTCAAGCTCAAGATAAACGCTGTCATATTCATCCTTTGTAGAAATAGATGCAATTTTCTTGTAGATTTCCATCTTGGTTTGGAGATTTTTGATATATGAATCAGGAATGAATCCTGTATATTCAAGTTCAAGAAGAACTTCTGACTGTTCAGTATGCTTTTCATCAGAAAGACGCTGGACAGCTTCTTCCAAGAGCCTAAGATACATATCAAAACCGACAGAGTAAACGTCACCAGACTGGTCTTTTCCAAGAAGATTTCCGGCGCCACGAATTTCCATATCCTTCATGGCAATCTTAAATCCCGATCCAAGTTCTGTAAAATCAGATATGGCCTGCAGACGTTTCATCGCAATTTCAGAAAGAGCACACTTTTCAGGATAAAAAAGATAGGCATAAGCTTTTCTGTCGCTTCTTCCGACCCTTCCGCGAAGCTGATAAAGTTGGGAAACTCCGTACATGTTTGCCTTGTCAATGATGATAGTGTTTACATTTGGAATATCAATTCCGTTTTCTATAATAGTCGTTGAAACAAGTACATGAAAGCCCCCCATCTTGAAGCGACGGAAAATATCGTCAAGTTCAGTTGCACTCATCTGTCCGTGAGCAATATCAATCGTAAGTTCAGGCATGAGATGCTCAAGTTTCAACCTGACTTCATCGAGAGACTCAACCCTATTATGAAGGAAAAAGACCTGCCCGCCTCTTTCGATTTCCCTACGGATGGCCCTCACGATTTTTTCATCGCTGTATTCGTCAACGACAGTCTCTATCGGCTTTCTGCTTTGTGGCGGAGTCGTCAAAAGGCTCATATCACGGATTTTGAGCATGCTCATGTGAAGAGTACGCGGAATCGGAGTTGCACTCATCGCAAGGTAGTCGACGCTTGCTCGCAAATCCTTGAGGCGATCTTTATCCTTTACGCCAAAACGCTGTTCCTCATCGATAATAACAAGCCCCAAATCCTTGAAAATAACGTCTTTCTGGATAATTCGATGGGTTCCAACCAGGATATCAATTTTTCCGCTCTTCAAATCTTCAAGAATCTTATTCTGCTCAGTTTTGCTTACAAACCTTGACATATGCGCAATGTGAACGGGAAAATTTTCAAATCTTTCTTTGCAACTTTCATAATGCTGTTCTGCAAGAATTGTTGTTGGAGCAAGAAAAGCAACCTGTTTTCCGCCCATAACTGCCTTGAATGCAGCCCTCATTGCAAGTTCCGTTTTACCATATCCGACATCCCCACACAAAAGACGATCCATAGGAACAGGCTTTTCCATATCCGCCTTAATCTCATCGTTTACGGTAATCTGATCTGGAGTTTCCGTATACGGGAAAGCGGCTTCAAATGCAAGCTGCAATTCATTATCCTTTGGAAAGGCAAAACCGACGGCAATTTTTCGTTTTGAATAAATGCCAATGAGTTTTTGGGCAAGATCTTCGACTGATTGTCGTACGCGATTTTTGCGGTTTTCCCACGACTTAGAACCAAGAGTATCCAGTCGTGGATTATCGCCTTCATTTCCAATATAACGCTGTACAAGATTCACCTGCTCAATAGGGATAAAAACAGTTTCTTCATTAGCGTATTCAAGTTTGATATAATCACGCTCATGCCCCATAGCCTTAATGCGATCGATTCCTTTAAACTTACCGATTCCATAATTTACGTGAACAACGAAATCACCGGGATTCAATTCAATAAAGGTATCGATAACAGAACTTTTTGCATGCTTCACAGATTTCGGAGCACGCTTTCTCCTTCCGAAAATTTCGTTTTCAGAGATAACCATGATTTTTTCATCAGGTATTCCAAATCCACATGAAATCGGCAAAGGTAAAATTTCAACAGGAGCTTCCTGCAAAATTTCCTTTACGCGCAAAGCCTGATTGTCACTTTCTGCAAAGATAAAAATCTGCCAACCGTTTGAATGTAAATCCTGAATCGTTTCTTTCAAATAATTGATATTTCCAAAAAAGCTACGACCATTTTCCACGTTAAGAAAAAAAGATTCGCTTTCTTCCGAAAGTTCTTCGTGAAGAGAGGTCAAAAATATGCTTTTGTGATGGATTTTTTGCACTTCATCAAAGTTTAAAAGTATATAAGATGGCGGAAGAACAGGTCTGCTCTCACCATTTTTTATATCCGATTGAATTTTTCGGTAAAGTCCCAGATATTCGCGTTCAAAATTTTCCTGTGCATTTTTCAGTCTGTCATAATCGCAGAAAAATACGTATGTATTTTCATCAACATAATCGAGAACACAGTTTTTTTCGAAAAGAATCGGATATAAAAATTCCTCTCCATCAACCTTGCCAAAAGCCGAAAGATCATCATAATAAGGTGTAAAATCAAATTCCTTGAGAGAACTTTCCTTTTCTATATTTGATTTCAACTTTTGAATCAATTCATCAGTCCACAAGACTTCTTTCATAGGAAAAATCAAAAGAGAATCAAACTCTTCAATTGTACTTTGTGTTTCGGTATCAAAAGAGCGGATTTTTTCAATCTTATCAAAATCAAACACGATTCTGTAAGCAATGTTTTGCCCACTCATATAAATATCGAGGACCTCACCCCTAAGAGTATACTCGCCTCGCATCGTGACACGAGGAACACGCATATATCCAAGAGAAGTAAGTTTTTCAGAAATCTTTATCGGATCGAATGATTCACCTTTGCGAACTGAAAACGAAAGAGAATCTATGTAATCTCGTGAAGGAACAGGAGTCAAAAGAGAACGCTGATTTATGATGTAATATCGAGGCTTATCACCTAAATAGCGGTCCTTGTAGCTAAAATCCATGCGGCGTCTTGAATCTGCAAGCTTTGCAAGAAAATACGAGCGTTCTCCAAAGACAGCTGAAGAAGATGATGAAAATCTGTAAGGAACGGTACCCCACCAACTGAAATTTAGGATTTCGGCCGCACATTGTCCTTTTTCGTCCGTTAAAAAAGAGGTTAAATCAAGTTCTAATTCACTACCTTCTTTTTCAGAAGGAACAACAAATACACAATCGAGTTCACATTTTTTCGGAATGTTATTGTCATAACGAACTTTTCGGTCTGCAATATTTTTAAGTTGTTCCAGATATGAAAGTGCAAAAACAGGAGAAAACGAAGAAGAGACGCCTTCAATCTTTGCGGGAAAAACATCATCAATTTTAGAGTCTGAAAGAGTTCCAACTAGAGTCTGTAAAGATGGCCAGTGCCGAATTATTTTTTGAAGTGATAAAGTATTCATAAAAAATTACCGAAAATAAAGAGACCTTATAGTAAAATAGTTTACAGGAGAAAGTCCATGAAAAGGTTTCTAATAGGAATTATATCAATTTTGATGATTTTTACTCAAGTTGCTTTCGCACAAGACAAGGGAAAAGCTCAGGTAACAATCAATTTAGCCAATAAAGGTTTTTATTACACTGGAGATGCAATCGACAATCCGATTATGGTGCACATCACGATTGCCAATAAGGGAACAGAAACCTTAAGGTTCAAACTTGCGGATGACAGGATGTTCAGTTTTGATTTCGCCGTTTTCAATTCAAAAAACACAAAACTCCCATACTTGGACAGAGTTCAGGAAAAAAGAACAAGATATGAAACGGTATATTTCAGGGAAATCTCTCTTGAATGTGGCGAAGAATATTCTTTTGTCGAAAATCTTCGTGATTATATCCATATCAGCGATCCTGGAATCTATTATTTTGAAATGACTTTCTATCCAGAATTATACAAAACAAAATCAATTAAAAACGTTTCAAACAGGCTCAGACTTGACGTAAAGCCTTCTCCAAGCGCAATGAGCGTTTCAAAAGTTGCCATTGCAAACGAAAAAGTAACGATTTTGAAACCAGAATCCATCGCTCCTGATAAAGTTGTAGAGCAAACTATCGTTGCCCGACAGAAAAACCTTTGGGATCAGTTCTTCTTGTATATGGATATAGAGCAGATGCTACTCAGGGATCAGGCCAGAAAACGAAAATACACGACGATTTCAGATATCGAAAGAAACCGAATGATTCAAGATTACAAGCTTGATTTGATGCAGGAAAGAATTGATAACGCAATCGTAACGATTCCGGAAAGTTTTTATATCGAAAAGACCGTATATACACAAACAGAAGGCGCCGTTACAGTAATCGAATACTTCAAATATGATACTTTCAAAGAGAAAAAGCGCTATACATATCAAATACAAAAACGCGATGATATTTGGAGAATCTACGATTATACCGTAGAAAATCTTGGAACAGAGTAAGACAGATAAATCCACATGAAAGTTCTGATAGTAACAGAAGACGAAAAAATTAACAGCCAAGTCTCAGCATTCCTCGAACAACAAGGATTTGACTGCATTAAATATCGCATTCTGATGAAAGCCCTGGATAATCTTGAAGAAATCGCACCGAAAGCCATATTTTTGAGTGCACAAGATTATCCGCGCCATTGGAAAACATTTCTTCAATACGCGAAAGGAATCAGTTTGCAAGCGAAAATAATACTTTACTCTGAAAAACCTTTGAATCAAGACGAACAAGATAAGGCAAAATTTCTCGGCGTTGGTTACGTAATCAACAAGATTGATGAAGAAATGCTTTCTGGTCTGTCAGACTTTTTAATACTCAGCAACAGCAACGAACAAACAGAAGCAGAAAAAAAAGATGACAAAGATATTTATGATCCGTATATCCAAGAAAATGACTTTGAAAACTGCAATTTTCTTTTCAACGATGTTCAAAGCGGAAAAATCATAAATGGAAAGGTCATATCCATTAACGACGACAAACTGATTTTTTATATGTTCGATGAAAATGAAAGTAAAAACCTCATGCCGGGGACAGTATTCAAAAACTGTACTCTCAAAACTCCGCAAAAAATATGTTCAGTCGATGCCGTTTTGGAAAAAGCCGACTACAACGGAAAATTTCAGTTTAAGCTAAAATTTTAGCAATCAAATTTTTAGCAGTTGACCTTCAAAATAAAAATGTATAGAATTACTAAAACAAGCCCGGTTGGTGGAATTGGTAGACACGCTAGTTTCAGGTACTAGAGTCCTTACGGATG
>JAQYSN010000134.1 GCA_028725265.1 Spirochaetales bacterium
AATACACCGGCAGCAGTTACTCCGGCACCTGCACCATAGCCCCGAATCGTCATCGGAATCGGGTTATAGCGCTTGGTTCTGAACACAAACGCATTTTCACAGCCTTTTACGCCGTAAAGCGGATTTTCGCTATCAACTTCAAGCATTCCGACACTCACTTCTCCGTTTTCGATAGAAGCCGCCATTCGCAAAACCTTGTTTTCAGCCTTGAGAGCTGCCATTTTTTCAGCAAAATAATCATCCACCTGAGGAAGACGCGCCATAAATTCCTCTACATTTCCTGTAGAATCGAACCAATCCGGGAAAACATTCCTCATCTTGATATCTTCAAGTTCAAGCTCCATTCCGCTCTCGCGCGCAATAATCAGAGCTTTTCTTGCAACATCCAATCCACCAAGGTCGTCGCGAGGGTCTGGCTCCGTATAAAGCTTTTCGCGTGCCTCAATAACCGCCTGACTGAACTTAACACCTTCGTCCAAACGTCCAAAGATATACGAAAGGGAACCTGACATAATTCCGTAAAAGCCAATCAACTTGTCGCCCGACTTGAACAAGTTCTGCAAAGTATCGATAATCGGCAATCCCGCTCCTACATTCGTTTCGTAAAGGAAACTGCAGTGCATCTTTGTTGCCGTTTCACGCAGTTTGTGGTAGAAATCCTGATTCATTGAGTTTGCACGCTTGTTTGCAACTGCAATATTCATTCCAGCTTCCAAAATTTCGATATATCGTTTCGGAAGGTCGTAGTTCGCCGTACAGTCCACGAAAATCGGATTGAGAGGCTTGGTATCTTTTACGAATTTTATGATTGAATCTATAGAAGAAACCGTTTCTGATTTTTCAAGATTATCTTTCCAGTTGTTCAAATCAACGCCGTTTTCGTCCAAAATCATCTTGCGAGAATTTGCGACAGCCATAACCTTGATATTGATTTTCTGTTCAAGAAGTTCTGATTGCTGCTTTCTAATCTGTTCGAGCAAACAACCTCCGATTGAACCGACACCAAAAGCAAAAACTTCAACAACCTGAACCGTGTTAAAGAAGAACTGATGCGAAATCTTAACAGCCGTATCACCGTCATCAGCTGAAATTACGGCCGAAATAGAGCGTTCTGAAGAGCCCTGTGCAATTGCAAGAATATTGATATCACGACTGGCCAGGGCATCAAAGAACGTACCTGCAACACCGCGGGTTTTCTTCATTCCGTCACCGACAATTGAAACGATGGCACAATTTTCATGAACTTCGATCAATTCAATCAATTTTCCCTGGATTTCAAGGTTAAATTCTGCACAAAGAAGATCATAAACCTGCCTTGCATCACTCTGCCTTACACAGAAACTGATTGTATATTCTGAACTTGACTGTGTAATCAAAAGCATTGAGATGCCGGCTTTTGAAACAACGCCAAAAATTCTGGATGCAATTCCACTTTTTCCCTTCATTCCGGCTCCGCTAACACTTATCATCGCCGTATTTTTCAGGCATGAAATTCCTCGTACCGGGCCAACCTTTACATTTTCATAAGGCCCTGTTCCTATTCGTGTTCCGCGACTAGAAGGATTGTGGCTGTTCAAACTCCAGGCTTCTATTCCACGAGCTGCAAGAGGAGCAAGAGTCTTTGGATGCAAAACTTTCGAGCCGAAGAAAGAAAGTTCCATTGCCTCTTCGTAGGTCATATCATCGACCAAAATAGCATCAGGAATGATTCTTGGATCGGCAGTATAAATTCCGTCCACATCCGTCCAAAATTCAACTTTTGATGAGCGCAAAGAAGCTCCGATAATCGCCGCAGAAAAATCAGAACCGTTACGACCAAGAAGCCCCATAACAGGCGCGTTTTCCTTTGCAGATTTCCAGCCACAAACAAAACCTGGAAAAAGAAGAATCTGTGCTTCAGAAGCGATTTTTCCTTCACGATAAGGACGAAGGGCTTCATCTGTAAGATAATAATCAGGTTCTCCTTCTTCCTGTTTTCCGGAAGTGATTATAACGCTTCGAGAATCAATCAGTTCAACCTTATAGCCTTTTGCTTCGAGAATTGACTGCATGATAGGACTGCTCAGAAGTTCGCCTACTCCCATAAGCCTGCAGTAAATTGAATTCGGACATTCACCAAAAGCTTCTATAGCTTGAAGAAGTTTATCCATTTCCGAAAACACAGGCTCTAGTTTCGCCATAGTTTTCTTGGAATCAAATTTTTTTAGCGACTTTTCCAAATCATCGCATATCTTCTGATGAAAATCCCGGAAATATTTTATATATTCAGATGAAAATTCTCCTGTACAGCATCTATCTATACTTTCCTGAAGTTTATTCGAAATTCCTGCTGCTGCCGAAACAACAACGCTTATTTTTTCACTTTTTGCCCTGCTAATAATGATGTCAGCGGAATCCTGCATTCTACATGCGTCGGCCATTGAGGTTCCGCCAAATTTCAACGTAATCATTTAAAACCTCTTTTTATAAGTATATCTTATATAATTCCTTTTTACAACAATCCGAAACCGACAACTCTTTTCTATAACGATTCTCTTGAATTTTTGATATAATCAACTTATCATTATTCTATGCTTTATGACTTTTGTTTTGACATCAGTGCATTGTTAATTTACATCACGCTGATTATCCTTTTTCTCTCACACAAAATTGTAAATAGCCGTCAAAATACAGTTTTCATGCTATTCCTTTTAGGATTATTCTTCAGTGCGATTTTTAGCCTTGCATCTTCATATTTACTTGCCAATCCAAATGCCAACCCAATTCTTACAATGACGATACTATTTTTCTACAAATTACTATTGGCAAGCATACCTTTGGGATATTTCTATTTTGTAGAATCCTTTTCCTTCAAAGAAAATGAAGCTTTTCCGAAAAAAACGATCTGGGCAAACATAGTCTTTTTTGTACAAGCACTCTGCCTTATAATCTGCTTTTCTACAGGAAATTCACAGTATCAAATAACGGAAGCTGGCAACGTAATCGAAACCAATCCGTTTACAATCATGACAAAGGCTGAAAAAACGGCCGAGGATCTGGCAATAATCAGAGCCAATGCAATATTTTACTCGACCTATATTTTTTCATTGATGCTTTTTATTCTTTCTGCAGTCAGAATCAGGCTTTCGCACAATAGGATTCCTGTAAAATCTATCATAACGATTTTTTCTTTCTTCGTTTTGATTACGCTCACGCAGATTCTTCAAATTTATGTAAACAAACTGGTTTTCTATCCTGAACATCACTTTGAACTCTATAACATTTCATTTGCAATCTCATGCATAATCATCTATTCCATCATACAAAAGCCGGATTCTTTCTTGAATGAACATACAGGATGTTTGAACCAGACGGCATTTAGGATTACAGGTTCAAGGCTTTTCAAGAAAAAAAAGGCCGTTTGCGTCGGAATCCTCATCGAAGATTTCTATTTTTTGTGCTCGACATTCACCTTTGATACGATTTACAAGATTTTAAATCAGGTTCCGAAAGCAATCTATACGTATATTCGCAATCAAGATATTTTTAAATGCGTCAAGGTTTACCACGTAAAGCAGGAACAGTTCTGTCTGGTTTATGAAATCGATGATATGTCACAGGAAGAACTAAATGAAAATCTGACCAAGTTCACAGAAGGACTAAACAAATCCCTTCAAAAACAAAAATGGGATCAGACTGATATCTCGCTATTTTTCAGGCTCATCAATTTTATGCCAGAAGACGTCATAACATCGGACAATGTTATGGATACGCTTGATACTGTCGAAAATGATTTGACTACACGAGCAAATTTCAAAAAATCGCCTGTAATCGATGCAAAAAATATCAATAATTCCAAGAAAAAAGATTTTATCTTTACGACAGAAATCATCAGGGAAAATCTCCAAACTGATGAAATCGAAGTTTACTATCAGCCGATTTTCTCATGCAAAAAACGAAGGATATGTGGAGCAGAAGCTCTCGTTCGAATGAAGGATAAAAATGGAAAATACATGAACCCAGAAATTTTTATCCCGATTTCAGAAAAAAACGGAACGATTTCTTCCATCGGAGAACGAGTTTTCGAAAAAGTATGCCAGATGATCAGACATTACAAGCCAGAAAATTACGGAATTGAAAAAATCAACGTAAACCTTTCAGTAGTTCAGTGCATGAGCGAAGATTTAAACAGACAACTCGTTGATATTGCAGATCGCTATGGTATTCCACATACAATGTTCAATTTTGAAATTACAGAAACTGCCTATTCAAACTATTTTGAGACACTCAAAAACAACGTAGAAGGTTTCGTGAACCAAGGTATCGAACTTTCTCTTGACGATTATGGTTCAGGGCTTGCAAACCTTAACTACATTCTTCAGCTTCCGTTTTCTAAAATCAAAATCGATAAGGAAATCGTATGGATGGCCTGCAAGAGAGAAAAGGCTATGGTTGCACTCAAATCAACGACAAAAATGATAAAAGACATGAACCTCCATATTCTTGCAGAAGGCGTTGAAACTGAAGAGCAGATGCAGTGCCTCATCGATATGGGCTACGACTACCTTCAGGGTGATTTCTTTTCTAAACCTGTCCCGACAGAAGAATTCATGGCCCTCGTTAAAAGCGAAAGAGAAAAACATCCTGAACTTTACACGGATTTGGATTCAGTCAACGACGAGGACCTTGAAGAGATTGAAGAATTAGACTATCTGGAAGAAGATGTATAATTTTTCAACTAAAAAGCTGACACTTTAAAACTATGAATTTTTCTGATAAAATACTCATATAGAAAAACTAAACTACAAGGATATTATAATGTCTAAAATTCAGATGAAAAATGCCATTGCAGAACTCGATGGCGATGAAATGACCCGAGTTCTATGGGCAGTTATCAAAGAAAAGTTGCTTTGTCCATATATCGACCTTAAGACAGAATACTACGACTTAGGTTTGAAAAACAGGGATGATAGCGACGATAAAATCACATACGAAGCCGCTGCTGCAATAAAAAGGCTCGGGGTTGGCGTAAAATGTGCAACAATCAC
>JAQYSN010000135.1 GCA_028725265.1 Spirochaetales bacterium
CAACGACAGTCTTGAACGGAATTGCCTTTTTTATGACTCTTTTTGTCATGTGGCCTACTTTCAATCAGATATATACAAATTCTTTTAAGCCGATGAGTGATGGAAAAATCGGACTAGACGAGGCTTTTGTGCAAGCTGAAGCTCCACTTCGTCTTTTTATGTTTCAACAGCTTGGTGATGATGAAAGCACGATTGAAACTTTCATGGGGATGGCAAAACTTCCTCAGCCAAGAAATCCTTCGGATGTTCCTACTTACATTCTGATTCCATCTTATATTCTTCATGAACTTACGATTGCCTTTAAAATAGGTGTTTTGCTATACATACCGTTCATTGTAATTGATATGGTCGTTGCTAGCATCCTTATGTCTATGGGTATGATCATGCTTCCTCCTGTTCAAATTTCTATGCCGTTTAAGTTGATGGTGTTTATTTTGGTAGACGGATGGAATCTTTTGACCCAACAGCTTTTTGTTTCTGTTTTACGGTGAAAGGAAGTAGTTTATGACAATCGGTCTTATCGTTTCTATTTTGCAAGGTGGAATCATTCAAGTTCTCAAATGCGCGCTTCCGGTATTGCTGGTAGCTTTGGTCGTAGGTTTGATAATTGCAATTTTGCAAGCTGTGACTTCAATTCAGGAGCAGACTTTGACCTTTGTTCCAAAAATCCTTGCGATTCTTGCTGTCCTTGCGCTTCTAGGTTCGTTTATTTTTTCTTCAATGAAGGATTATACGATTCAATTGTTTAAAATGATTGGCCAGATGTAAAGGGAGAATGCAAATAATTGCTAAATACGATAGTTCAAAATGCACCATTTTTCCTCTTGATTGCAGTTCGATGCTTTGCACTATTGATGACGCTTCCTTTGTTTTCAATGCGCGGCATTCCTAGAGTTGCAAAAATAGCTTTGGCCGGATATATGGCTTTTATGATTTTGCCATCTGTTTATAACAATGGATGGCAATTCAACGACTACATTGCGGCAAAAGATATCGCTTCGGGTGCGTTTTCTGCACAGTACATCATGCTTTTGCTTGGAGAAGGTTTAATCGGCATAATAATCGGTTTTTATGTATCGTTGATTTTTGCGGCTTTCAGTAGTGCCGGTCAGTTTTTTTCCTTTCAGATGGGATTTTCTGCAGCGGAAGCCTACGATGCACTTTCGCAAATTGAAAATCCTTTGATGGGTCAGTATTTGAATCTAGTCGCAATGCTTGTTTTTCTTCAGACTAATGGATTCCAAAAGATTTTTTTGAACGGTTTGATGCATAGTTTTGAATCAATCAATGCATACTCTCTTGTTTTTTGTAAGGAAAATTTTATTAGATTTTTGCTCAGAGGATTGAGCGATTTGTTCCTTGACGGAATGATGATAGCTTTTCCTTTGGTCGGAACGCTTTTCTTAATTTCTTTGACGATGGGACTTTTGTCTAAGGCCGCTCCTCAGATGAATCTTTTGAGCGAAGGTCTTCCGATAACGATAACAGTTTCCTTCTTGATTCTTTTGGTTCTTTTACCAGTGATGATTGATTTTTTCAGTTTGTCCTTTGATCAGGCTTATGAAAATATTTCGCTTTTGTTTAGCAAAGTCTCCAAGGCGGTAGCAAAATGAGCGCCAAGCACTTGGATTTGCAGTGGTTTGCTGCAGAAGATGAAGGAAAGACTGAGGAGCCTACCGAGCATAAGTTAAGTGAAGCTCGAAAAGAAGGTCGTGTTGCAAAAAGTCAGGAAATACCAGGTGCTTTAGTCCTGTTACTTCCGGTGATAGCGTTGATTTTTCTTGCACCATGGTTTTTCAAAAATTGTGTCGGAATTTATCGCTTTTATTTTGAAAGAGTTTCTGAAGTAAATCTTGAAGATCCTGCCCTTGTAGCAGCTTTCTACAAATATTATCTGAAATTTTTTATTCCGATTGCGGCTGTTACGATAGTTGCAGCAATCGTGGGAAATGTTTTTCAGACGAGAGGCTTTTTGTTTTCGACAAAACCTATAGAACCTAAAATTTCAAATATAGTTCCTAATTTTGCCCGTTATTTTAAGAAAACCATTGCATCTAGAACTGGTGCATTTAATTTTATCAAGAGCGTGCTCAAGGTTGCCGTAATTTTTTTGCTTTCGTATCTTGTTATAAAAAATGATATGTCAAATCTTCTTCTTTTGATGAAGGTGAATTTGTGGTCAGCCTTTCATTATGTAGCTAAAATGGCCGCAAGAATTCTTTTGTTTTCGTCAGTGATTTTTCTTGTTATCTCGATTCCTGATTATGTAATCCAGAGAAGGGATTTTATGGAATCGATGAAAATGACGAAACAGGAAGTTAAGGAAGAGTATAAGCAGTTGGAAGGAGATCCTCTTGTGAAAAGCAGGCTTCGTCAACAGATGCAACAGATGCTTTATCAGAATTTGCCTAAAATTGTTTCCGAAGCAGATGTCGTTATCACCAACCCAACGCATTATGCAGTTGTAATCAAATACGACGAACGAGTTCATGCGGCTCCTGTTGTTACGGCTAAGGGAGAGGATGAGCTTGCTCAGAGAATCAAGCGACTTGCTCGTGAAAATGGAATCGAAATAGTAGAAAACAAACTTATTGCAAGAGAACTCTATGCTAAAGTTAAAATTGGTGATATAATACCAGAAGAGTTTTATCAAACAATGACAATTATTCTTGCTAGGGTTTTTGCCATGCGGAATAAGTAGTTGTCTTGATAGGGCTTTTGCAAAGAAAGTCATAATGGGTGGGGACTCGTGGCTGAAAATTCAAAAAGACGCATAAATTTAGGAAAGTTAGATTTTAAAAACTCAACAAGTCTGGCGATGGGTAGTGCCGTAATCGTTATTGTTTTGATGCTGATTATACCGCTTCCGACACCGCTACTTGATTTTTTTATGGCCTGTAACCTTCTTTTTTCAGTTTTGATTATACTGATGTCTGTGTTTATAACAAAGGCTGTTGATTTTTCAACTTTTCCTACGATACTTCTTGTGTCGACCGTATTTGGTCTGGGAATAAACGTTTCATCTACAAGATTGATTTTGTCCAAGGGTGCTTCTTTTGATGGTAAAATGGTTACTGCTTTCGGCAGTTTTGTTGTCGGTGGTGATGAAACTGTTGCAGGTCTTGTAATCGGTCTTGTAATCTTTTTTATCTTGATTCTTGTTCAGATGATGGTAATCACAAAGGGTGCAACCCGAATTACAGAGGTTCAGGCTCGATTTACCTTGGATGCCATGCCTAATAAGATGATGGCAATTGATGCCGAATTTAACTCTGGCTCTATTGATGAAACTGAAGCTAGAAAACGAAAAATGGATTTGCAGCGCGAAGTTGATTTTTATTCAGCCATGGACGGTGCAAGTAAATTTATTTCAGGTTCTGCAAAGCTTGGTATTGCCGTTACGATATTGAATCTTGTTGCAGGTATTGCGATTGGAATGGGTTTTCGTCATGAATCTGATGTGTTTACGACTTATACTCGATTTACTATTGGAGATGGACTTCTTTCACAAATTCCTTCTCTTTTAGTTTCTGTAGCAACAGGTCTTGTCGTAACTCATACGGCTTCTGATGATAAGAGACCTCTTGGTGATCAGGTAAAATCAGAATTTACGAAGAATGCTTTGATGTATTATATCGCAGGTGGAGCTTTGGCTGTTTTTGGTATTCTTCCTGGTTTTCCTTGGTACATCCTTATACCGATGGCCGCTGTTGTTATCTTCCTTGGTTACCGGCTTAGTAATTCTCAGAAAAAGGAGAAGGCTGCTAAGGTTCAGGCTGACGAAAAAAACAAGGTCGAAAAATCTTCTTCTCCAACCAATGTTAGTCCTATAGTTCCGCTTGATCCTCTTTCTCTTGAACTTGGCTATAGTCTTATCAGTCTTATCGACCCTGAAAAGGGTGGAGATCTCAAAGAGCGAATTAAAAATATTCGAAGCGAGCTTGGAAATGAATTGGGACTTGTCGTTCCACCTATC
>JAQYSN010000136.1 GCA_028725265.1 Spirochaetales bacterium
TGAACAATTGCTCTCTTTTGATTGATATCCCTGAAAAAATTTCGTTTGAAAGCAACATATGGATAAATGATGAAAACTGTGAATTTTCAAAAAGTCCTACCGTTTTTAGCGAATATACTGTAAAATCATTTACAGAGAAATTAAGGAAAATTAGGATCGCTATTGACGGTTCGGTTTTTGAGAGAAAATCCGAAAAAGATTTACAAGACATGAAAAAGTTCATTTCCGAGGTGCTGCAATATGAAAAAAACGGAACGGGAGCAGATTATGAAGATTCATAACATTACAGAAGATGAAGTTGTTAAGAGTGTAAACAATCTCTATGAACAAGTTAAAAAAATGAAGCTTCCATGGCTGAAATGTGACTGTCCTCAATGCAGGCTGGATACAATCTGTTATGTTTTGAACCGCGTAACTCCAAAATACATCGTTTCTGGTCGAGGTGTGAACCATGTACTTTCTTCTAAAAACGTGCAGTCCACAGTGGATATGGAAACAATCGTCGTAGAAGGGATGAAGATTGTAAATTCTGTTTCCAGACCTTATCACAACGGAACTGTAAAGAACAATGATACAAAAATCGAAGGTGAAGTATATAATTTCCCGACATTTATAGGGGCCGTTTACGATGGAATCACGTTTGAACCTCTTGAATGTGCGAATGTCACTCTCATGGCTGATGGTAAAAAATGCGACATGATAGACTTTACATGGCAAAATCCTTGTATGACACGGCTCAATACTAACGGCAGCTATACATTTTTGGTTGCAAGCGAAAAGGCCGAAGATGATTCTAAATCTTACAACTTTACGATTGAAGTGAGCGCAGAAGGCTACGAAACTGTAACTCATAATTTTACCGTTACGGTAAATAAAGAGAACTATATTCAGGATTCAGTTAACTCAACTTACTCACTTCATATTCCAGATTTGTTTTTATTTCCGCTTGAAGATGCTTGACAAAAATCTCTAAAAATCATATAGTGTAAAAGTCATCGGGCAGTAGCGCAGTTGGTAGCGCGTCTGGTTTGGGACCAGAATGTCGCAGGTTCAAGTCCTGTCTGCCCGACTTGTTTTAAGAGAATTTCAAGCGAAATTCTCTTTTTTTTGTCTGAATCAATTAGGCAGGACTTGAATCGGAATGAGCGGTGCGGAAGAATCTCGAGCAAGTGCGAGAGATTTAGCAAGGGGCGCACGGATGCGCCTCTAGCGAATGCAGACGGCCTTAAAGGAGCAAACAGGAAGTTTGCGACTGCAAGGCAAGTCCTGTCTGCCCGACTAAAAAACCTTCTCTTTACGAGAAGGCTTTTTTATTTTAAAGCCACATACTAGAAATGACAGGACTTGAATCGGAATGAGCGGTGCGGAAGATATAGCGGGTTATATGGGAATTTTAGGATATTTATCGACATAGGCGAATGTACTGCTTATCAAGAAAAATACGTGTAAGCAATCAGGAAAAAAAATCTTACGTCGTGCCGGGGTAAAGAATCAGCTTTTTCCGTAATATTTTTTAAGACCATTCAGAGCCCAGCAAAAAAGATAATATGCACTTGAAAAAAAGTTCATTTTTAGGACTTTACGATAAATATTCCACTGAGGTTTTATCATTTTTGTTTTGCTTGCTGTCATGCTGTCATCACGCATGCGATAATCAACCAAAACATCATCATATCCTTGTGCACAAAGACCATTTTTCATGATTTCCAACCAATAAGCATAATCATCACGAAGTGCCTTAAGTTCTTCGTTAAAACTTATCTTTCTAGGTAATTTTGAGGTATCAACGATTGCAGCAGACGGAAAAATCGGACAATGTCGCAAAAGTTGCTTATAATCGCGTTTTTCGGCAAAAATATAAGGAGGAAGTATTTCTGTATCACACGAACTGTTCATACGACGATATCCAGAAAAGAAAATTGCAGTCCGTTCATCCGAACAATCTTCAATATGTTTCATCATTACAGAAAGATAATCAGTATGCCAGATGTCATCGCTATCAAGAAATGCAAAATAACGACCTTTAGCGATTTCCATAGCCTGATTTCTTGCACCAGAAGAACCACGATTTACTGTAGCTCGAATCAGTCTTATTCTAGCATCTTTATCAGCATATGACTGAACAACGGAAGCCCCTGCCCCTTCATCAGGTGAAGCATCATCGACGACAATCATTTCCCAATCTTGAAAAGTCTGAGCTAAAACAGATTCAATTGTTGCAGCAACAAGTGAAGCACCTTTATACATAGGTGTAATTATGGAAATTAAAGGCGTTTTCATATTATCTAGCTTTCTCCTAATCAATCATACAAGTTTATTTAGATATGGAATTTTCTTAAAAATCCAAGTTACAAATATTGAAAAAATTGAAGTAATTACAAAAGCAATTGAAACTACTAAAACTAGAGGATAATTTACAGGCGTAAAAGGAGTTGCTTTATATATAAAATTCAGGAAAACAGCGTGAAAAATATACACTCCGAATGACATTGAAGCTAAAAAAGTTTCAATTTTACGTTCGTTATTGTTTGTTACAAGATTTTTAACAAGACAATAAAGGGGGACAGTCATTATTCCAAGCCATGAAACATTTTTTATTTGAGCACCATAAATTATCAAGGAATTCTTGACAAATGACATTCCAATTATATAAACAAAGGAAAGTATTATAAGCAAAAGGCAGTGCCAGTTCTTCAATTTAATCATGTCAGTGTGCACTGCATGACCTGCAAGGTAAAAAAAGCTTGCTGTTGTAAAAGGTACATAAAAACCTGTCTTGATATTCAAAATTGAACTAATTAAAGGTAAAACCATTGTAAAAAAATAAATTATTCCCAAAACTATAAGAAAATCTTTTTTTTCAGAATTTTTTGCAAAGGCCCTGAAAACAGGTGTAACAAGATATAGAGAAATTATAAGATATAAATACCATAAATGTCCCCAAGTATTGCCAGTCAAGGCATTTTTTAGAGCAGTTAAAATATCTATGGGAGAGAAATGTTTGTTCGTAAAAACTATTTCCATCAATGCAAAAATAGATCCAAAGATAAGAATATCGAGAAAAATTCTCTTCACATATTTTGTAAGTATTTTATTTGTACTGATATCTTTAGAAGGATTCAGAAAAAGAGCACCTGAAATCATCAAAAAAATCGGAACTGCAAACGATATAAAAACAGATCTTAAAATGCAGGAAATCTGTAATTCAAGATGAGAATACGATTCTGAATAATATGTGACAGGAGTACAAACTGAATGAATCATAATTACAGAGAACATCGCTATAATTCTTAAAACCGAAATATAGCGAAAATTCTTCTTTTCAGTTTCTATAACTTTTACTTCTTCTCTCATATAATAGATTTTGCCAAATCCCAAGCAGCAATAATGGTGTCATCCATATCGAAATATTTATACATACCAAGTCGACCACCAAAAATTACCTTGTCCTGCTTATCAGCAAGAGCCTTATATTTAGCATAAAGAGCAGAGTTTTTCTCATCATTCACAGCATAATAAGGTTCGTCTCCCTGTTTCCAAGTTGCAGGATATTCTTTTGTGATAATCGTAAACGGCTTTGAAATCGCTGAAGATTCAGGTTCGAAATGCTTGTGTTCAATAATACGAGTATATGGAATTTCACGTTCGGTGTAATTTATAACCGCATTTCCCTGGAAGTTCTCAACATCAAGATTTTCAGTTTCAAAACGAAGACTTCGATATTCGAGTTCACCTTCTGAATAGTCAAAAAACTTGTCTATAGTTCCTGTGTAGACCACTTTATCTGCCATATTGAGCCATTTTTCTTTATCATCGAAGAAATCAGTGTTTAGCTGAACATCGCAGCCTTCAAACATCTTTTCGATAATCTGTGTGTAACCACCGATTGGAATTCCCTGATAGCGGTCGTTGAAGTAGTTATTGTCGAAAGTGAGTCGTACTGGAAGTCTTTTAATGATGGATGCAGGAAGTTCGGTACAACTTCTTCCCCATTGTTTTTCTGTATATCCTTTGATAAGTCGCTCGTAAATATCGCGTCCTACAAGACTAATAGCTTGTTCTTCGAGATTTTTTGGTGTAATTCCTGCCATTTCACTAGCCTGCTCTGAAATTCGCTTTTTTGCATCCTGTGGTGTAATGACATCATCCCAAATTTTTGTAAAAGTATTCATATTAAAAGGTAAATTATAGAGAATCCCCTTAAAGTTTGCTACAGGACAGTTAGTATAACGGTTAAACTCAGCAAAGGAATTTACATAATCCCAAACTTCCTTATTATCCGTATGGAAAATATGAGCCCCATATTTATGAAAGTTAATACCCTTTACATTTTCCGTATAAATATTACCTGCTATGTGATCTCTTTTTTCAATAACGAGAACTTTTTTTCCCTTTTTTACGGCTTCGTGAGCAATTGTAGCACTAAAAAGACCTGCACCAACTAATAATAAATCGTAATTCATAAAAGCTCCTTTAACTTTTTTTTATAAGATATTCAAAATGTCCGGTAAAATCATTTGTTTTACCGGCCTTAACAGCTTTTTTATAAAGTTTCCAACCTGCAATATCGAAATGCCGAGTGAACATAAAAAACCACAAATACATAAGATATTTAATTGGAACTTTAATTTTTTGATTGTAACGAAGATAAATATATGTCCAATTTCTTATCATACAATAAAAACGAAGCTTAGATTCAGTGTATGAAATTCTGAAAAGGCCAAAGCACATCTTGCATGAACTTACAGTCTGACTTGGATGATAGAATTTTGCATCAAGATATGTTACAGGATTAAAACCTGCTTTTTTACATCTGAAAAAATGCTCGTAGTCATCTCCCCAAATGAAAAAGTCCTTATTTATGTAACCGACATTTTCTACAATGTTTTTTGTAAGCAGGACACCATTGAAAGGAACAACAAAATCCATTATAGGTCCCCACGAATCTCTTAATTCTTGATAGGCATCGGTTTTCTCTTTATTTGGTTTATGTACAAACCAACTTAATTTTTCATGATGATTTATATCAAGAGAAACAGGCATTACGTAATCAAGTTTATCCGAAAGACTTTTTGAAACAAGCATTTCAAGGCAGTTGTCACTTGGATAACCGTCATCATCCATAAGCCAGTAGTAATCAGTCTTTAGGTTTTGATGTGCAAATTTTAATCCAGTGTAAAAGCCTCCGGCCCCTCCTGTATTTTTTTGAAGATTCAAAAGATAAATAACTGATTCATTAAATTTTGAAACGGAGGCTTCATAAACTACATCATCTGTTTCGATAGGTAATTTTTCGGTATATTGGGAAAATGAAAATTTTTCATTTAGGATTTTCAATGTATTATCAGTAGATGCATTATTTACAATAATAACATTGTCTAAGTTTATAGACTGCATAAAAACAGCATCTATGCATCGTAAAAAATCATTTTGGCGATTAAAAGTAACAATAACAGCAGAAATAGAATTGCCCATAAACTATACCCACAATTAAATAGATGAATAAGCGTCACAAACTTCTTTTGAATCACCAATCATTTTAATATTTCCATGGTCAATCCAAATTGCCTTTTTACACATTCGTCTTACTTGATTTATATCATGGGAAACAAAAAGCAAAGTTGTTCCACCACTCAAAAGCTCGTTCATCCTCTTTTCGCATTTTTCCTGAAACTTAAAGTCTCCAACTGCAAGCACTTCGTCACAAATAAGTATATCAGGTTTTACAGTAGTAGCGATTGCAAAACCAAGACGAGCAGCCATACCAGAAGAAAAGTTTTTGAGTGGTACATCCAAAAAGTCACGAACTTCTGCAAAATCGACGATTTCATCAAATTTTTCTCTAATGAATTTTTCTGTATAACCTAAAACACAGCCATTCAAGAAAAT
>JAQYSN010000137.1 GCA_028725265.1 Spirochaetales bacterium
CTTTGTTTCTTTGATACCTTCCTCATCAAGACAGGCAAGTCCACCAGCTTGAGCAATGTTTGAAGCTCCGTTAAACAAAGTCGTCATGATTCGATTCCAATCCTGTTTTACAGAAGAACCACAGTGGAATTTTAGTTCAGAAGGAACTACCGACCATCCGAGACGAACACCTGTAAAACCTGCAAGTTTTGAAAAGGAATTTATTTCTATTGCACACTTTTTTGCACCATCAATATCATAAATAGTCTTTGGAAGTTTTTCATCACGGATAAAAGCAAAGTAAGCATTATCGTAAATAATAAAACATTCTTTTTCGATAGCGTAATTTACAAGAGATTGAAGTTGTTCCCTCGTAGATGCTTTTCCTGTAGGGTTATTTGGACTACAGAAATAGATTATAGAATTTTTCCTGATTGCTGTTAAATCTGGGAAAAAATCGTTTTCAGCAGTACAAGGCAAATAAGTAATATCGTTATAACCATCATCACCACGACGTTTAGCAGCTCCACTGATAACACTTCCATCAACATAAACAGGATAAGCAGGATTCTGTACAGCAACACGAGCTTTTCTTCCAAAAAGGGTCTGAATTCTACCAATATCACATTTTGCACCATCCGAAACAAAAACTTCATCGGCACTTACCTTATCGCCATAAATAACCTTGGCAATTTTTTCGCGAAGTTCCGTAAGTCCCTGTTCATCGCCATAACCTGAATAACCTTCTTTAGTTCCAAGACCCGCTGCATAATCTACCATCGCCTTTGTAATATGAGGAGGAATTGGCTCTGTTGTATTTCCGATACCAAGACTGATTACCTTTGCATCAGGATGCTTTTGCTGAAATTCCCGTCGTCGCTTGGCAACTTCTGGAAAAAGATATCCGCCAGCCAATTTAGAAAAACTTGCATTTCTTTTTATCATCTTTTTTTTTCCTTTTATTTTGATTATTTTTTTGCAATTATTTATGTAATATCTGAGAAACCACAAGATCTCCCATCTTTACAGTACCAATTAACTTATTTTCTTGAATCAGGACGTCTTTTTCAGAACCTGCAATATCAAAAGTCCTGTATCCTTCATCCAAAACTTTTTCAACCGACTCTTCAATTAAATCCGCTTCCCTATCCATATTGAAACCATAGCGCAAAAGCATGGCACAAGAAAGTATCATTGCAAGAGGATTTGCGCATCCCTTCCCTGCAATATCTGGGGCACTTCCATGGATAGGCTCAAAAAGAGCAGGTCCCGACTCTCCAAGCGAAGCTGAAGGAAGCATTCCGATAGAACCAGTTATCTGACTAGCCTCATCCGAAAGAATATCACCGAACATATTACTTGTAACGATTACATCAAACTGGGACGGATTTCTAACAAGCTGCATCGCTGCATTATCAACATACATGAATGAAAGTTCGATCTGAGGATAATCAACGCTCATTTTTTTTGCGATTTCCCTCCAAAGTCTGCTTGATTCAAGGATATTTGCTTTATCAACAAGACATAATTTTTTGCGTCTTTTTAAGCTTGATTCAAAACCAACTTTCAAAATTCGCTCTATTTCCCAATCTGAATAGATTTCAGTATCAAAAGCTTCCTTTCCATCCGGACTTCGACCACTCTTTCCAAAATAGATTCCGCCTGTCAATTCACGAACAATCAGTATGTCGATGGAATCTTTGACAATTTCGTTTTTTAGAGGACATGAACTTGCAAGTTGAGGAAAAATCTTTGCAGGCCGTAAGTTTGCATAGGTACCAAGCCCGGAGCGAAGCCCCAGAAGAGCCTTCTCGGGACGAATAGATGCATCTACGTTATCCCATTTTGGGCCGCCAACACTTGCCAAAAGAACAGCATCTGACGAAAGACAATCGTCAAGGCTTTTTTGGGGAAGAGGATTTTGAAACTGATCGATTGCGCATCCTCCTGCGACAATCTGAGTGTATGAAAATTCATGAGAAAAACGTTCTGCAACGGCATCCAAAACTTTTTTTGCTTCGGCCATAATTTCAGGACCTATGCCATCACCTGGAATAAGAGCGATATTTTTTTTCATTTCTTTCTTCCTCAAACAGATTATAATGGAAATTTTTTTTTATAACCATAAAAAATGAATATTTTTAGCAATTTTTTTAGAAAGGACTATATAATTAATATTGTAGAAACTAGAAAAAAGTAAGTGTTTTAATAGATTTTTCACATTTTTTGCTTTACAATTGTCTTACACGAGGGGGATGTTTATGAGAGCAACTGACGTCATTATGAAAAAACGTGGATCCGTTCTGAATCCAAAAGGTGAAAAACTTAGTCGAGAAGAAATAGCATTTTTAATTGAAAATTATGTAAAAGGCAGCATCCCTGACTACCAGGTTTCGGCCTGGCTGATGGCTGTTTATTTCAATGGAATGACCTTTGAAGAAACGGCAGACTTAACCGACATCATGCTTCATTCAGGAGACGTTATAGATTTTTCTGACATGACAGGACCTTTTGTGGATAAACATTCAACAGGCGGAGTCGGAGATAAAATTTCACTGCCACTAGCACCAATCGTTGCGAGTTGTGGAGTAAAAGTTCCGATGATGAGCGGCAGAGCTCTTGGTCATACAGGAGGAACCCTCGATAAACTTGAATCAATTGAAGGATACAACGTTCAACTTGAAAGCACCGTTTTCAAAAAATACATCTCTGAATGCGGATTTGCGATGACAGGCCAGACAAAAAAAGTAGTTCCTGCTGACAGACTTTTGTATGCACTGCGGGATGTAACGGGGACCGTAGAATCGATTCCGCTTATAACTGCAAGTATTCTTTCAAAAAAGATTGCCGAAGGTTCTGAAGCCCTGGTCTTCGACGTAAAGTACGGAAGCGGAGCTTTCATGAAAAACGAGCAAGAAGCAATAAAACTTGCGGACAGTCTCGTAAAAACAACTCAGACCATGGGCAGAAAAGCAAGCGCTCTTATCACTAACATGAACACACCGCTTGGATTTAAGACAGGAAATTTCCTTGAAATCGAAGAAACATTGGATGTTCTTGAGGACAAAGGCCCTAAGGACGTAACGGAACTCACATACGAGCTCGGAAGTTTAATGCTGATAAACGGTGGCAAAGCTTCGTCCAAAGAAGAGGGAATAGAACTTTGCAAAACAGCGGTGCAAAGCGGAAAAGCGATGGAACTATTCCTAAAAAATGTTGATATGCAAGGCGGAAACAGCAAAAAACTTCTTTCAGAGCGAAACGTCAGAAGAAGCAGCCATGTCCGTGAATTAAAGGCTGAAAAAGATGGTTTTATCAAAATCGATGCATATAAATGTGGTTTGGCAGGAATACATCTTGGAGTAGGACGAAACAAAACTGACGAAAAAGTTTTTGCCGACAGCGGATTCATCCAACACAAAATTGAAGGAGATTTCGTAAAGAAAGGTGATGTCATCATGGAGGTATTCGGTAAAGACGAACAATGTTTTGATTCGGCAATGCCTATACTTTCAGATTCAATAACCTATTCTGAAAAAGAAATAGCAAGAAAAGACCTTATACTCAAGGAAATTCTTTAAACACATCAAAAAAAAACAATTAAAAGGATTATATATAAATGGCAATCTGGAAGAAAAAAAATGTCTCAAACGAGCTGGTAAAAGAAATAAGCAAATCTTTTTCCTGTGACTTAATAACGTCAAGTATTCTGGCAAGGAGGGGTATCACTGAAGGTTCTGACATTCTATTTTACCTTGAAAACGATCAGCGCTTTATGCACAATCCATTCTTGTTTGACAGTATGGAAGATGCCGTAGACAGGATAATGGATGCAGTCGATGAAGGTGAAAAAATCCTTATTTTTGGAGACCGCGACGTTGACGGAATAACAAGCACGATAATTCTTTATGAAAAACTTAAAGAACTCGGACTTGACGTTACTTTTAAAGTCCCTACAAATGATGAAAGTTACGGACTTTCAAAAGAAACCATAGATGAATTTGAAAAAAATGACGGAACACTGATAATCACAGTAGACTGTGGAATTGCAAACGTAGAAGAAGTTGCCTACGCAAATGAAAAAAGCATAAGCGTCATAGTAACCGACCACCACAATCCACAGGAAACGCTTCCTCAAAACTGCATTATCATCAACCCAAAAATGGAAGC
>JAQYSN010000138.1 GCA_028725265.1 Spirochaetales bacterium
ATAGCCTGATGCAAGCCATCACCATAACGGCGTCCTTCAAGTATACGGCCAGTAAATTCATCAACAATCTGAACCTGTCCATCCTGAACTACATAATCAATATCAATATGGTAGAGGATATGCGCCCTTACGGCCTGGGTAAAGTAATGAATAAACTCAAAATTATTTTCTTCAAAAAGCGAACCTTCAATAACATGATTTTTCTGAAGAATTTCTTCTATTTTAAGCATACCTGCATCAGTAAAAGAAACTCGCTTTGATTTTTCGTCAATTTTATAGTCTCCGATAACTTCTTGTCCCTGAGCTTCATCTGGATAATCACCAGTTTTCGGATCTTTTTCAACTTCAACAAGCTGACCGACGTACTTATCAACCTGCTGAAATTTAGAAGTATCATCTTCTCCCTGACCAGAAATGATAAGTGGAGTTCTAGCTTCATCTATCAAAATCGAGTCGATTTCATCGACGATACAGAAAGCAAATCCTCGCTGAACTTTGTCACGGGCATCAATGCACATATTGTCACGAAGGTAATCGAATCCAAATTCATTGTTCGTACCATAAGTGATATCGCATCGATAGGCAGCTTTTCGAGCTTCGTTATCCATGTTCGAAAGAATTTTTCCAACTGAAACACCGAGGTAATTATAGACCTTGCTCATCCAGTCTGCGTCACGCTCTGCAAGATAATCGTTTACAGTTACAATATGAACGCCTTCTCCAGTAAGGCTATTAAGATAGGCAGCGGCAACACACATCAATGTCTTACCTTCACCAGTCTTCATTTCAGTAATTCGTCCTGAATTCAAGACAAGAGAACCCATGAGCTGGACATCATAAGCTCGTTCTCCAAGAACTCTGCTGGCAGCTTCGCGAGCAAGCGCAAAGGCCTCTGGTATAAGGTCATCAAGTTTCGTGCCGTTTTTGAGCATTTCCTTGAAACGCTCAGTCTGCTTTGGAAAATCTTCTGCATTAAGGCTTTTAGCCCATTCTTCTTTATCGTTTATTTTTTCTACAATCGGTAGAAGTTGTTTTACATCGCGCTCTCGTTTAGAACCGAAGATCGCACTTAAAATTTTATCTAACATTATTTAAATATATAGAGAAAAATCTCTTTTGGCAACAATTGTTAAAGGCAAAAGAGAGCCAGACTTCTTGACATCAAAGAATGACTATTTTATCTTTTATATATGAAAAAAACTAACCAAAAATTCATTTATGGACTGATTTTTCTTTCCGTAATATCCATATTCCTTACTTCATGCGGACACAAAAAAACGCTAAGAACTGTCGATCAAATCCAACTTTTTACTCTGAACTACGGCAATTATGAAGACGAACTCCGCCTTGAAGGAAACGGTCAGTTTAGTCCGATTAATTCCAGAATCGTGATGAAAGACGGTTTTTTCTATGTAACTGATGACTATGCTAAAAAAATCATGCAATTTACATCCTATGGCGACCTGACCAGTATCATATACAGACAGGACACAAACCCTGAACCATCGTTCATCCACAAAATCGGAAAAGGTGAAATCAATGAAAACGGAATCAAGAGTGCAACCCAGAGCGCACAAACTTATGATTTCAATGCGATACAAGATGTTACAGTTGATTCTCATAAAAACATTTTTGTAGTCGACCAGATTTCATCAGAAAGACAGGAAATCGACACCGAGGAAAACATCCTTTTACGAGAAATCGTACTGAATTTTTCACGCGACGGTGTTTTCAAAGGTTATTACGGACAAGAAGGTCTTGGAGGAACGCCCTTTCCGACCATCACAAATATTTTTATCACAAACAATGATGAGCTTGTCGTAGTCTGCATACCACGAAAAGAAAACTTCATCGTTTATTGGTTCAACCAGAATGGTTCTCTAAAGTGGAAAATTCCCGTAAAAAACAGTTTCTTACCACAGAGCGAAACGGAAAATTCCTTCGTATCGATTGAAAAAATCATACCAGATTATTCATCACCCATACTTTACATCAAAGCCGACTATTACAAAGTTTCAATTGATGAAGAACTCAACGTTCAGTCCGGAATTGACTATCAGCTTTCGCTTATGCATCAGTTTAACATCGAAAAAAGCGATTTCGAACAGCCTTTTGAAATTCCACCATACGAAGACGTAATTACAGATAGGTTTTCAAAATTAATATACAAAATTCCTTACAATTTTCTTGGAGTAAATGCGTCAGGCAACTTTTTCTTTTTGATGCCGGATGAAACGGGTCTTGTAATCCAGATAATGATGAGCAATGGACAGAGGGCAATCAAAAGACACATAAAATACGATACGATTTCTTCGGTCCACACAGATTTTTCAGTTTCACAGGAAGGCATCATTTCAGGACTGATTGCCGGAGCCGAAAGTACTCAAATCGTGTGGTGGCGCACAGATAGCCTTGTAGACCGCTAGACACTTGTAAAGCGCTAAACATCTGAAGGAAAAAAAATGAGCGACAAAAACGATCAGAGCGAATTGATTTTTCACTACAAACGAGAAGAACGGCTTGAAGATGCATCTCGCACCGTAAAGGACTATTACAATGGGACTGGTCCAACCCCTCCGAAAGGTATTTTCGAGGCTCTGGTACATACAAAATCTGCACGCTACTCTCTTTTTGCACTTATTCTGGTACTTGCATTTTTCGTAGGGTTCTATTTTTTCGGAGCAAAAAGCTACGAAGATACTTTGGACGGAGTTCATTACAAACTTTCAGCATTCAGTTTTGAAGATAACGTTTACGTTTCTATTAAACTTGAACTCGAAGATAGCAAAAAGTCGGAAAAAATTAACAAGATTATAGAAAACACAGATACAAACACAAGTGAAAACTCAAATCAAAATGCAAGACTCCCAGATTTCAGCGTTCAGATTTTTGCCATCGACAACGACAATCAGATAATAGAAAAGAAAAACTTTTCTAAAAATGACGTAAAAGATTTATATTTACGGACTACTTTTGTTAATCATGATATAATAATGATAAAAGCAGAGATTAAAAGTTCTGAGAATCAGGACTCAACAATTGAACTTTCTTGCAAGGTTGGTAATGAAAAATGATGCAATTTTATTTTTTATCGGTATTGATAAACTGTATCGTAGGGCTAGCCCTAATTTTCAGCGATACGACAGACGAGCGATATCAATTTTTCGAATTTGTTAAAAATCAAAAATTCAAGTTAATCTCAGGAATCGCATCAATATTGATTTCCCTTGTCACACTTTTCGGAACATACAAAGGTTCTTGGATTATTCTCGGAGACTTAATTCCATCCCTTACAGGACTTACAGCAGGATTCATACTTCTTTTCAGCTTTTATTTGGACAGGCGAACAATTGAACCTTCAGAAAAAGAATCAAAAATAGAAAAATTCTTCATATTAAACAGAAAATATTTTGGTGTAACATGCCTTGTTGCAGCACTACTTCATTTCTTCTTTCCTAAGGTGGTTATTCTATAATGGCAAAACATTCAGTTGCAGGAATTGCGTTTGAAAACGGAAAATTCTTTATCGGGAAACGCATAAACAAGGGACAAATGGCAAATCGATGGGAATTTCCAGGAGGAAAGGCTGAAGAAGGCGAAACTGATGAAGTTTCACTAGAACGAGAATTTGAAGAAGAATTCGGGATAAAGATTAAAGTCGGAAAGCAAATCGCAAATGCAACTTTCAAGCATGGTGATGAAGAACGAGAGCTTTATGCCTACCAGATTTTTTTTACCCCACCAGAAAACGGCTACATCCTTACGGAACACACCGACACGGATTGGGCGACTTTACAGCAGATTCAAAACCTAAATTTCGTCGATTCTGACCGGCTTTTGCTTGCGCAACTTAAGGATTTCTTCAAACTTTAATTTCGGAGGCTATACTAACAAAATGAAACGATATTTATTTTTTATAACAGCCATTTTTTTCATCTCATTGAGTTTTTTTTCCTGCACACGAACAAAGGTAAAACAAGTCGACCTCAGCCAGATTGAAGAAATCAGAGCAGATAACAAATGGGGTGTAATTACATCACCTTACGCAACGTACTTTGAAAAACCTGACGACGAAAATGAAACGAGCATGCACGGAAGAAAAGGCGATATAATTAAAATTCTTGGAAAACAGATTCAAATAGACGGTAAAAATCGAATTGTATGGTATAAATTCGAAAATGGTTGGATACAGGAAAACGACATCGCTATCTGCACCAACCATCTTCAGGCAAAAATCACTGCCGAAAAAATCATGAAGGAATAGATCGATTCCTTCGGATTGAGATCATCCACGAATGATTTCGGCAGCTTTATCAGCATCAACATCAGAGAACATTTGACGAGTTTCGAGATTCTTGAGCGTGAACTTCTTTTGTTCAGCTTCCTGAGCACTCATCAAAATTCCCCACTTAATGCCTTTTTTATCGGTAACGGCGTATTGCTGACCGATTTTTTTATTTTCAGGGAAAACTTCTACATTAATTCCCCTTTCTCTCAGTTTTTGAGCAAGCGACTGATATTCAGAAGCAAGGCTTGAATCCTGACAGAAAATTTCTACGTCAACGAAGCTTCCTTTTTTGC
Organism: Spirochaetales bacterium; assembly: GCA_028725265.1. Taxonomy (GTDB): domain Bacteria; phylum Spirochaetota; class Spirochaetia; order Treponematales; family Treponemataceae; genus RGIG9060. Next base: position 4,582 of record JAQYSN010000138.1, read on the forward strand.
CAGAAATGCCGAGTTGTTCAAGACCGGCAATAAGACGATCAAGCCCGATTGAAGCTCCGACTCCACTAATTTTATCTTTCATGTAAAGGCCTGCAAGGTTATCATAACGTCCGCCTGAACATACAGAACCGATTGAAGGCAAATCATTCAGGAAAGTTTCGTAGACTACTCCAGTGTAATAATCAAGTCCTCTGGTAATGCTTGGATCCAAGACATAGGTCGATTCGATGCCAGCAGCCTTCATCATGGAACGAATTTCCCGCATTCTCTTAACACAAGGCTCTGCTTCAGGTCCTGCCATTTCGCCTATCATACTGAGAGTCGAATCAAAATCCTGGGAATCTGAAATAAATTTGATGATGTCAGAAGATTTTGTATTGTCTTCCGTAATCTCATTCAGCTGATTAATGACCTCATCCTCACCGATTTTTGCAAGTTTATCAACAATTCGCAAAACATCTTCGCTTTTTTCGCTGAGTCCTAACCTAGCCAAGAAAGCATTAAAAATACCACGATGATTTATCTTAATCGTTATGTTTTCAACACCGATAGCAGCAAGTGAAGTTTTCATCAAACTGAGGATTTCAAAGTCACTTGCTGCACTGTCCGTACCTACCATATCAAAATCACACTGAACAAATTCCCTATAACGTCCAGCTTGAGGTTTTTCTCCTCGCCAAACCTTCGCAATGTGATATCGTTTGAAAGGAAAATAAAGTTCTTCCTTATGTTCTGCTACAAAACGAGCAAAAGGAACTGTAAGATCAAAACGGAGCGCAACGTCTCGGCCACCATTATCTTCGAATCGAAAAACCTGCTTCTCGGTTTCACCGTTGCTCTTTCTCAAAAGAATTTCTGAATATTCCAAAACAGGAGTATCAATCGGAACAAATCCGTATGAACGGAATGCACTTACCAATTTTTCCTGCAAAAGTGCTCTCTGAATTTCTGCTTCAGGCAAAAAATCGCGGAAGCCCTTCAAAATTTTAGGTTGTATGATATTTTCCATATATGATATACTACAAAAATCAGGAGATTTAGTAAATTGCTTTTAGTTATCGATATCGGAAACACAAATATTGTTACAGCAATCTTTGAAGGTGACACAATCGTCAAAGAATGGAGGATGCACTCCGACAGTGCTAGAACCGCTGATGAATACGGCTCAATGCTAAGGCTTTTTTTCGCAGAAAATGGGATTTCTACAGAAAAAATCACCGGAGGTATTATAAGTTCTGTAGTTCCGCTTTTAATCGGACCTTTCATCAACTTGACGACATCGATAATCGGGAAAAAACCTATTCTCGTAGGACCTGCAATTTACGATGCACTTCCCGTAAGAGTTCCTGAAAGTGCAATCAACGAAATCGGTACAGACCTTGTTGCAAATGCAGTTCAAGCATACACTGAATACAAAAGGTCTTGCATAGTAGCAGACTTTGGCACCGCTCTTACTTTTACAGCAATCAACAGCGATGGAAGAATCCTTGGAGTCGCAATTACGCCCGGTGTACGAACTGCAGTTCACTCACTTTTTGCAAACACGGCACAGTTACCATCAGTCCCGTTAAAAGCTCCGCCGAACACTCTCGGAACGAATACAATCCATTCCATTCAGGCGGGAATCATAATCGGGTATAAAGGTCTTGTCGAAAGCATGATTACCCAGATGAAAGAAGATATGAAAAAAGAAAATGGCTCAAAAGATGAAGATATACTCGTGATTGCAACCGGAGGACTCAACAGTGTTCTACAGCCACTTACGAATATTTTCGATAAAATTGACAAGTCCCTTACATTGAAGGGGCTAAAAACGATACATGATATCCTGAAAGACTGATTACAAACGGACTATCTAAGTTGGGCTCGGGCATAAACTGAAACAGTATTATCCCAGCCACCATTTCGTGCCATGTTCTGCCAATAAATTCCAAAAGCAGGAGACCATCCTATCCTATTATTCAGAACATTGTATTCCGCAACTATCCTAAAACCATTTGACCAATCCCCGATGAGATTCGATTTTACAGCTTGAAGCATAAAAAAATTATGGTATCCGCCAGTAATATAGTCTATTCCAAAGCAAAAACCTTCCAAAAAAGGATAAATTCTGCATCCCAAAAAAAAGTCATAAGAAAGCAAAAACATGCTGTTTTTATATGTTCCTTCTGGAGCATATTTAAACCAGTCAAAACCAAGGATACTTCCCAAATCAAAGGCTATATATTCATCAAGAAAAAACGATGTTCCAACTTCACCTTGCATAACAAATCGAGTCGATTCTGATGGAAAATTTGTCTCACGTTGTAATTTTACGGCCTGATCCCCATAAAAAATGGCAGAAGTTCCCAATGATAATTGGAGCGTAAAGGGATGATTCTGCATAGCAAACGCACTCGGTATAAACAAAAAAGCAAAAGTGACAGCCACTAAAATTTTAAAAAAAGTTGTTTTCATCTGAAGAATTATCGGCAAAATTTGTAAAAATCTTATAGATATGCTAAAATATTAAAATGATTTCTTTGAAGAAAATTTCGATAAAAGCCATTGTCTTTTTATTTTTCCTTTCTAGTTTTTTTTCTCAGAGTGCAGAAACAATCCTCACTAAAGAAGAAATCAAATTCGTAGAATCTCTTCCAACTCTTACGGTTCTTCTCTCCGACAATGACCTTCCATTTTCAAAATATGAAGGACACTGTTTTACAGGTGCAATTCCACAATATTTCGATTTGATTTCCGAAATAACAGGCATAAAATTCGAGTTTATCTCGCAAAATCACAGATCTTTCGTAAATCAGAAAAAAACGATAGATCTCATCGGCGGAGCAAGATTTTCATCTAAATTTGGAAACGAAGCCTTCAACACAACGGTTCCATATCTTGTCTCGTCGAAACTCCTGGTTTCAAAAAAACACTTTAACCAACCAAAAATAACCACCGTATCTATTTTCGGAGTTTCGGCAGTAAGTTCAGACGAAAAATTAGAATTAACTCGATGCTTTCAGAACGAACAAATAAGGATAATCCAGTACCCTGACTCAAAAGAAATCCTACAAAATCTATTACAGGGAAAAATCGACAAGGCCTTGGTTAACCAATACACAATCAACGCATTTTTGAACAGGCCTGATTATTCAGAACTTCAAATTCAAACGGAATATATCTTCGAAGACAATTACTGCATTCAAATTGCAGGACTAAGCAAAAATATCGATGGGCAAATGCTGGTATCGATACTTAACAGGGCCATTCTTGCAACGGATCCACAGGTAATGATAGGTTTCATTCAGGAAGAAACAAAAAAACTTCCGGCGATTTCACGATTTGAATATGCACAACAATACAAATGGGAATTTTTCCTCCTGATACTCGTCTTTTTCATCATCTTTTTTGGTGTAATTTTGTTTTCTGGACAAACCAGGCTTTTTTCAGATCTTTTTACGACAAAAAAAATGCAGCTTGAAACGCTTTCTACGAACCTGAACACAGGAATCGTCGAAATAAACAAATCAATGAAAGTCATTTACGCAAATCAGGCATTTCTCACCTTATTACAATATGTTGGCGAAAACAGCGACTTTATCGAAGACAAAAGTTTTATCGATTTCATTGCCGAAAACGAAAAAGACACATTTATCAAGCAGGTCGGTAAGCTCAATATTCCAAGCGACAACTCTGAAAAACATAGTTTTTCAATTCAAATAAGACTTTTGCGAAAAGACTGTTCTACGCTTCCTGTTATTCTGAACGCAAGTTTGATGCAAGCCAATAATAACAGCCAGAACATCTACATGATAATCTTTGATAATTCAAGCCAGATTTTTGCATTGGAAAAATATCAGAATTCAAAGAAAAAGTTTGACTCAATTATCGAAAAAACAAATGAAATCCAATACGAATTTGATTTTAATAGTGGCGAAATAACCGTCGATGACAGCCTTTACAAGAAGATGGGCTGGACCTTCCCACACAAAATGACAAACATACCATTCTACAAGATGTGGCATCTTAGTCCTCAATATGAAAATCAATTCAAGCATGCTTTAAGTAGAATTTCTGAAACTGGAGAATCAATATCTCTCAAAGTCAAACTAAAAAAGACTAGTGGAATTGAATTGTGGGTAAACATCCTCCTGAGTCCAGTAATGCATGATGGTAAAATCTCAAAAATTTTCGGAACAATCGAAGACATCGACTATGAACAGAGAGAACAGGATTTGATCAAATTCAAGGCAAACACTGATCCGCTGACAGGCCTTTATCAAAAGGACGTTTTTGCCGACTTCTGTAAAAAATTCATCAAAAAAGCAATTCATGAACCTGAATCAAACGCGGCCTTGATTTTTGTCGATATGGATAACTTCAAAAAAGTTAATGATGTGCTCGGTCATCTTGAAGGCGATAAGGCAATTTGCGACACTGCTAGAAAACTACAATTGATATTCAGTCAATACGATATCATTTCACGATTCGGAGGGGATGAATTCTGTATTTTCGTAAAGAACATCCCATACGAAACACTTGTAGATAAACTGACATGGCTCATCGATAAAATGAAGGAAACTTACACTATCGATGACAAATCTGTTACTGTCACTGCTTCTGTTGGTGTTTCACTTTTTCCAAAAGACGGAAACACATTAGAGCAACTTCTCGACTGTGCTGACAAAGCTCAAATTGAATCAAAACAAAAAGGAAAAAACAGATTTACGTTCTACTAAAAAAATTTGCAAAAACGCTTGCATTATAAAAAAGATAGGTGTAATATCTATAATTAATTAAAAGATTTAAGTAATTTAACAAAGGGGGATTCTATGACACTTTCGCAATTTGAAAACCTTGAACTTGCTGTAGGTAAAGGTGAAAATCATTTTACGATGTCGCGCGGAAGTTTTGTTTACAAGCAAAAATTCGCATGGAAAAGACAGCTAAAACTTACAGGCAAAACCGAAGTTGATACAAAAAAATATACGCTATCATATGAAGACAAAAAGACTCATGATAAATATGAAATCGATGTTGCTCAAAACGAAACTGGCGTAATTTCAGTAAAATGTAGAACCCCAGAAAATAAAGATGTAAATCGCTGGTGGATTTCTTTCCCGGCTGATAAAAACGAAAGAATTTACGGATGCGGCGAAACCTATTCTGAATTCAATCTTAAGGGACAAAAGGTCAGAATTTGGGTTGCAGAGCACCAGAACGCAAATCGGATCGGCAAAAAAATAATTCTGGAAAAAATCCGTGGAAAAAGACCTAACAAAATCGGAAAATTCAGCAATTATGAATCTTACTATGTTCAGCCGACCTATGTTTCAAGCAAAAAATTCTATCTTCACGCCGATGTGAATAGTTTTAGTGAATTTGATTTTTCAAATCCTGAAAAAACGACCTTGTACTTTCAGGAAACTCCTTCTTTCGTCATTGAAAATGCTTCAAGTTTTACAGAGCTCAGCAAAAAACTTTCTGACAGGCTCGGTCATGTAAGAAAACTCCCCGACTGGATTTATGACGGCTCGATTATGGCAATTCAGCAGGGTAACAAGGTTATCGATGAAAAACTTGAAAAAGCAAAAAAAGCTGGAGTAAAAATCGTCGGTGTATGGAGTCAGGACTGGTGCGGATGCCGAAGAACAGGCTTTGGCTACCAGGTAATGTGGAACTGGCAAAGTGATGACGAACAGTACCCAGCTTTGAAAGAAAAAATTGCTGAATGGAACAAAAAAGGCGTTCGATTGCTCGGATACATCAATCCATTTATTGCGCTCGAAAAAAATCTGTATCAGGAAGCAAGTGAAAAAGGCTATTGCGTAAAGGACAAAGAAGGAAAAGATTACCTTGTTACGATAACGACTTTCCCTGCCGCAATGGTGGACTTTACGAATCCAAAAGCCTACGAGTGGTACAAGAACATCATCAAGGAAAATATGATTGGAATCGGTCTTTCTGGCTGGATGGCAGACTTCGGCGAATATCTTCCTGTGGATAGCGTTTTGTTTGACGGAAGTGATGCGCAGAAAATGCATAACCAGTGGCCTGCAATCTGGGCTAAGATGAACAAGGAAGCGATAGCCGAATGTGGAAAAGAAGATGAAATATTCTTCTTCACTCGTGCAGGACACACAGGTACGATTGCAAACTCTGCAATGATGTGGACAGGAGACC
>JAQYSN010000139.1 GCA_028725265.1 Spirochaetales bacterium
GTGTGAGCACCGTTATCTGTGTTTGCACAATCCTGTGCCCCAAGAAGAATATTGCTTCCCTTAACAACCTGACCTACTGCGTCAAGATAAACGAACGGAACACCAATCATGTATTTGTTTTTTCCGTCTTTGAGAGCTGAAACAAGACCTGTAGCCAATTCAACGGCTTCTGCCTTGTTCTTGTTCATTTTCCAGTTTCCTGCGATATAGTACTGTCGTGCCATAAATGACCTCTTTTAAATTAAAATAGCGTTTTCACGCATGTACCTTACTTGATACATGGTCTTAGTATAATGAATTTAAAATTCACTTTCAATATGAAGAAATATAACTAATATCATCTTTTTATTTTCAAGCCTTTTCCATCTACTTTTCAATAATTTCCTTGTCACAAAACCCTTTTATATCATGATTATCTTTGCTAATATAAAAACATGAATGAAAGAACAGAATTTAATCCAGATGAAATAATTTTTGCAGTTACCGATGTATGCAACCTAAAATGTGCGCATTGTTTTGTAGAACGGAAAGGACTCAAACTCGACATCGAAAAAGCCAAGAATTTAATAGATAGTTGCCTTAAATCATGTCCCGAAACTGAGTGGAAGGTTGGATTTTCAGGCGGAGAACCTTTTTTAAATCTGGATTTTTTGTGCGAAATAAGCAAATTCTGTGTGGAAAAAGGCATTGTATTCGACAGAATTATGACGAATGCTCTTTGGTGGAAATACGAAAACGAACTGGAAGAAAAACTAACACGCCTTTTCGAAAGTGGGTACGACGGCAAAATCGGTATTTCCTTCGACAGCTTTCACGGAGGAGACTTTCGGTACATTGCTAAGTTTTGCCGTGCAGTATTCGAAATCTGGAAAAATTCTTCGATGATTGAAATTCAGACCACATACTCCACTCAAAAACACAGCCTTCACACGCTGAAAAAGCAGAAAAAAATCCTACAACTTTTGGCATGGGAACTGGGTTCAAAAAAATTTAACAGTAAAAATGGTGGAAAGAATAATTACATTGAAGGAAAATTTGATTCATCAGATTTTTTCATTCGCGTAAGTTTTAACCGACAAGTCTTTGCATCAGATTCGCCATTTGCATGGAAAGATAAAAAATGGTTCAAAGAGGATTTTTGCCAAACAACAGGAAATATTTTTTACGTTCACACAGACGGAAAAATTGCGCCGTGTTGTGGCTATGCAAATGAAAATAAAGAATTTTTCATAGGCACAATCGATGATGAGTACAATACCCTTATGGAAAATGCAAAATCTAACAAAATAACAAGACTTTGTTATGGCCAAGGACTGGAACACTTCAGAAAAACAACGGAAAAATCAGGCTACAAATTTCCGGGAAAAACAAGCGACATCTGTCTTTTTTGCGACTACATATGCAAAAACAAGAATTTATTTAAAAGTTAATCCCATGCCTTTAATTTTTTTGCTTTCATAAACGGCAACGTCGACAAGTTTATATTTTTCAGAAAAGACTGTTTCTTCACCTTCTTCCATGATGGTAGCACCGACACTTACCGTTATCTTAGTTCCGCCCAGTTCAGGAATCTTAATATCTTTTATATTGCTAAAAAAACGCTCGATTATCTTTCTAGCTTGATTTTCATTTTTGACATGAGGTGCATAAGCAGAAAACTCATCGCCACCAAGTCGAAAAACGATGTCATCATCACGGAATGCATGTTTTAAGCAATGAGCTACTCCAATAATAACCTTATCGCCAACTTCGTGACCAAAATTATCATTGAACTTTTTAAAGTTATCGATATCAAGCAAACAGAACAAACCACCTCGACCAAGTTTCATCGAAGCGCTTATTTTTTTCTCGCCACTTACACGATTCAAAATTCCTGTCATCAAATCGGTTTCTGACATTTCCTTTAAGGCTTCCCGTTCTTTCGCATCCTGAACAGCAGCATCAATATTCTTGAAACCTACGATGATTTTTTTATTCTCAAGGGGGCGGAACGTAAATTGATAAAAATGAACACCTCCGTCCTCGATAATTCGGTAGGAACCGACAAATTCCGACTGTTCATTGAGTTTTGCAAGAACATTATCTAAGTCCAAGGCTTCGGCCATATAGTCGACATCATCAATGTACACTCTTTCCTTGATATACTGTGCGGCAAGAAATGAATATGGATAAACTTTTGGTCTATCCTCAAAAAAGGCATCCGTCGAATATCCTTCTGACTTTATGACGACTGCAATCCGCTTTTCAGGCTCTACTCGATATACATTCTTAAAATCACGGCTAAGAGCCTCGACAATCAAAAACTGTTCGTCCAAAACTCTTTCAGTTTCCATCGAATGCTGTTTTTCAGACTGAAGCCTAAGTCTAGCATTGCCACGAACAAGAAAGATCAGAGTCAAAAAGAAAAACAACATCGTACAAATGGTAAGTGCAAGCTGAATTCTATTCTGAAAAAGCAACGCTGTTGCGATTGAATTTATCTGGCTATTGATTACACTGTCAAAAACCAAAATTACAAGGAACCATTTTGTGTTCGTAACCGGTATATAATACATGGACGCAGTTCTGTCTTTGTACTCAAGTCGGGCATATCCGCTTTGACCGTTCTCAAAATCCGAAGAAATTCTTTCATGCTCTAGCAATTCAAGAATATTCTGATGAGCCGGCAATCCTGCAAAAGTCGAATTCGTAAGACTTTCGCCGTCTTCGTAAAAAAAGTTACAGTAAGTTTCGATATTGTCATTTTTTTGGGTCAGTGCCTTAACCATTTTATCAATATTCAATTCAATCAAACATAATTTTAGTTCACTGCCGTTAATATAGCTTCCTGAAAACGGAATTCCCAAAATGACAAGTTTTTCTTCGTCGTCCAAACTGATTGTTTCAAAAACACGGCCTTCAACTTCATTTTGAACGAACGGGTATTTTTTGATGGCATCGAATGAAGAATGTGAATTATAAGCGACATTGTTCTGGTCAACAAAAACAAGGTCGCTTAGATTATAAAAATCTTGAACGCGTTTAAGATAAGCTCGTAACGATTCGATTGATGAAAGATCCCGGAAAGACAAAAATTCTACAGTTTTCTCAAGATAGGTAAAATGCCTTTCAATGTCATCATTAACAATCTGAAGGTTTTGATTTGCGATTTCTTTGATGTAAAATTCACTGACCTTGGTTGAAGCAAGGTCGGTTCCTTTTTTTGAATAATGAGTCGTCCAGATTGTAGAACATACCAAAACCGTAAATACAACAAATACGCCCAGTCCTAGAAAAAGCTGGACGATAAATTTACGTTTTTTTTCAATTAAGCTGAAATCCAAACTAAAATCTTTTTTCTTACTTTTTTTTCTCCGGGCATCCCACACAAATTCCCCACTCTGCCTAAAGTCTTTTTTAAATTAAATTCAGTAACTTAATTATCAATAATATTTCCCAATCTGTAAAGGTTCTTTTGTAAATTTTGCAACATCAAGATCTATTCTCGATATTTTGACCACGTCGTGATTGGATTTTTTCCAAAAGTTTTTCGTACATGTCTTCATCAATCTTATATTTCTTTCTCAAGATGATAAGACATATTAAAAATGCGAGAATCGGAACTATCGTAATTCCGAGCCTTAGAATGAAAAGCTGAGTAGATGACGCAGTTGAAATAAATCCATCAGCCTGAGACAAAACTTCATCGTGGATGATTTCGCCGCATCCAGCCTTAACTTCAAGATCGCTAATTTTCTGGCTGATAGCATAAATACCACTAACGATAAGTGTTAAGTTTACGATTCCCTGGTTGATTGCACCAGAAAGCTTTGCCGAAAAACTTCTGACCGTCGAAATGATAGAATCATGTCGTTCATTAAATTTTACTTCGTAATACTCGATTGTATTGTTAAGCATGACAATAATCAGCATATTGAGAACGCTCTGACAGAAGAAAATCCAAAATCCAATTATGTTGATTAAAATGACGTTCTTTGGAAGAACATATCCGACCAAAAGCAAAAGCACGTAACAAAAACGAAGTGGCATTTCAACTTGGCTTTTGCAACGAATCGTACTTCATACAGTGCTTCAAAAAAAGGTTCGGCACTACTCCAAAATGCTTAAAAGCTCTTTTTCAGTGATTGCAAAAAGAAATCTCTTATCAACGACAGACTTAGCTTGCTCGGAAGTTTCGTTTGCAAAAATGACGTAGCCGCCTTTTTCATTTTCGGTACCAGCCCTAAGATGACGTCTTAAAATTCCGCCGTTTTCGTAGATTTTATGAACAAGTTTTAGCGATCTTTCCAAATCAGAAGGAGTTCGGCACATTGAAGAATCAAGCTCAAAATTCTGATTCAAAACCGTCGTGTAAGTAGGATTTTTGTTTGAGCGGTTATGGAAGCGTTCGATTTTTTCCTTGAGCCTCTTTTTTTTATCCCGTTCGCGAGCTTGTTCTACCATTTGCTGACTCGAAACAAACAAATCCTTGTGGCTTTCAAAAATTTCAAAAACTTCTTTTTTGTTGTCCCTGCAAAAATATTTGAGGCAAAGCATCGTTGCATGTGCATCATCAGCAGAGTTATGGAACTGTAGACCTTCATCATCATAAGCAAAAAATGAAAACCAGTCCTTTAGTTTTCGCTTTTCACCGTAAAACTGCGACAAGATTTTTTCAACATCAAACGCTTGAAATTCTATAAAAGGCAATTTGTATCGGCTGCAAGCAGAATTGACAAAGCCTACATCATTGCCGACGGCAAAACCTGCAACCATAGGATTATTCTCAGTAAAAAGAGCTTTGATTTTCTCATAAAACTCCGGAAATGCACCCTGACTTCTAAAATATTCTCTTGAATAGCTTAGGGAGATATCGCCTTTTCCAGAAAAAAGATACCAGTCGAATTCGCTTTCAGTATTCATCACGATATCCTCTTTTTGGATTACATTAAATTTGTCATCACAAAGTACGTAGCCAAGCGAACAGATTTTCCCAACTCCACCCTTGCAATTTGCACATTCACAATCAAAAAAGAGAATTTTAGTTTTGTCATCGGATGCTGAAAATCTATCCATCTGTGTACCCATAACTAAAATTCGACTTCCTCATCAAAAAGAGGCGTACTGAAATAACGTTCGGCCGTATCAGGCAGAACCGTTACAACCGTCTTTCCAGGTCCCAAAGCCTTAGCAAGTTCAAGGGCAGCTGCCACATTCGTTCCGCTTGAAATTCCGCACATAATTCCTTCCTTGCGCGCAAGTTCACGGCTTGTCCGGATTGCCTGACTATCTGTTACGATGAAAATATCGTCATAAATCTCTTTATTCAAAATCGCAGGAATAAGACCGTCGCCGATTCCCATCTGAAGGTGAGTTCCGACGCTTCCGCCGCTCAAGATTGCTGCATGTTCAGGTTCCACAGCCCAAATCGTTATATCAGGATTTTTTGATTTTAGTGTCTCGCCGATTCCAGTCAAGGTTCCGCCAGTTCCGATTCCAGAACAGAAGCCATCTATCGTACTATCGCCGATATCCTGAAGAATTTCCAAAGCTGTCTGCTCCCTTTGTATTGCGGGATTTGCAGGATTTTCAAACTGCTGCGGAATGAACACATTAGGATTCATCTGCTGCATTTCAAACGCCGCATCGATACAATCCTGAATGCACTTTCCGATGTCACCACTATCGTGAATTAGTTTTACTTCAGCACCATAATGGCGCACTAGTTTTCGTCTTTCTTCACTCACGCTGTCCGGCATGATGATTACAGTCTTGTAACCACGAACAGCTCCAATAAGTGCAAGTCCAATTCCCTGGTTTCCGCTAGTCGGTTCCACAATGACCGTGTCTTTATTTATAAGTCCTTTTTTTTCGGCATCTAATATCATGTTGAAAGCTGTTCTTGTTTTGATAGATCCTCCGACGTTAAGGCCTTCAAATTTTACAAGAACGCGAGCCATGTCTGGAGAAACCATTTTCTGTAATTGAATGAGAGGCGTATGCCCCATCGCTTCAAGAATGTTGTTGTAAATCATGATGCAATGAGTATAGCACTTTTGAGGATAAGATGAAACACTTTTAAAAGCTCCTAGTTCGCGGTCAACTGACCCTCTGAAGAAAGCGAGTAAGAGGTACACATTGGACAAATAATTCCAAACCGGTCAATTTGAGAGGCAAGATCAACATCAGTACCTTCTGCAAGTTTCAGTACTTCCCTGTTGTTTGTATAAGATGCCATTCTTATCCAGATTTTTCCAAGACTTTCGGACAAGGCATTTGTTATGGTAAGAGTCGCTGAACCATTCAGAAATACAGTGTTCAGCTCGTTACTATCAACTACAGAATTAGTCGCAGGAATATCAGCATTGGATGCAAGCGAAAAATAACTTGTATCAGATGCAACATACACCGCTCCTCCACTGTTTAAAGCAGAGTTTTCTTTTATGAAACCGCCGCCTAAAGAAAAGGTCGAGTTCGCGGCCAAATAAACCCCGCCTCCGCTTTTAGCAGCATTCTTATAAATGGTTCCTCCGCTCATAGAAGCAATTCCACAATTCATCAAGCCGCCGCCACCCGATGAGCTTCCATCATCTGCATTATATTTTATGTTTCCGCTGCTGATATAAACTTGACCTGTAGCAGTGTTATAAATACCGCCTCCTTGTGGTGTGTAATTAAACAGGATTCCGCCTGTAAGCTCCGAAACCTTGTTGTCAAAAAAAGATGTAAAGGATTTGTAGGCAAGACAGAGAACGCCGTCGTTATAAATTCCGACACCATAAGATGAGCCATAATTTGCACTTACATCAGAAGAATCATAACCAGAGGCGACAGATGAAGCAGATGGATTTCCGACAACTGCACTACCAAAAAGACACAGGGTTCCCTCGTTATAGACTCCTCCACCATATTTTGCCATGTTTCCGATTATGACTGTTCCATTTCCCAAAGAAACTACAGCACCACTATTAACCTGCAGTCCTCCGCCATTGTCATGGTTATTTATAAGAGAGCCATTTTGATAGTTTGCATTTCCACCTGTAATCTTAAGATTTTCTATCAGGATGGGAACGGATGTTTCAATGACAAGAGCAGTCCCAGTTTCAGAAGCTTGTGTTGTATCATAGGGACTCAAGCCTCGCGTAATGGAATCGAGGGGCATGCCTGATGAATCAAGGCCATTGGCTCCGCATATCAAAATCGAAGCGGCAGTAAACAGCGTCAATCCTAAAGAAATTACGGATCGACCATAAGAGCCAGAACCGCTTGGAGTGCCTGAGATCTGACCGTCAACAAAGATTTTCCAGTTTTTATCCGGAGTGCCTTGAGCGATAATTTTTTCAACCGCATCCTAAATCGTAAGGAAAGGTTCTTCTTGAGAGAAACCGACAGGCTGTTTTCTCCGCTTTTGATGGTGATGGTTTCTGACCTGCCTTCGTATAAGGCAGTCGAATTTTCATCAGCAGAATCATAGGAAATGACATGGGCATAAATTTGAGAGCCGCCTGGAATCTGCTCAAAAACGACAGAAGAGCCTGCTGCAAGGGAAAGTGCCCTGGTCGAATTGAAATCACCTTTTATTGAAAGCTCAAAGGTACAATGATGAATTTTCATTAAATCGAAAGACTAACGAACCAGAACGGGAACTGTTAAAACTACTGCAGCCATGTAGGAAGGAAAAAAATAATCAAGCAAAATACAACAGCAGAGAAATTTTTAAGAAAATTGAATTTCATATAAAAATCCTGTTGAAACTTGGTTAAAATTAAGAAAATACTAATTTTTATAGAGTATATACAAAAGATTCCATGGTGCACAGTACCACCCCTTAGTCCTACAAATCCCTATTG
>JAQYSN010000140.1 GCA_028725265.1 Spirochaetales bacterium
CTTAAGGCAATATTTTTTACTTTCGATTTCACTCTTTTCTGCACTTGAAAACATCGCAACTGGAGCTGTTTTTTCACCACTAGCTGAACTGTTTCGTGCACTATAAGTTCCGTAATAATAGAGACCTGGTTTTGAAGGAACGGCAAAGTCGTAAATCGTTCCTGTTAAAGGTCCGTTAACAGAATACTGATAAATAACTTCTCCAACCTGATATGTATAATACATATAGAGAAGACTGTATCTTGAACCTGGAACAACTGGCTTCAAAAAGAAAACAGCATTACTAAACATACTTTGTCTAGCTAAATTAGCATGCTGATAGTCTGCAGGATACTCAGAATCCATCTGCGTAAAAACCAACTCTGTTGCTTCTGGAACACATCCATAAACTAAAACTGAATTTTCCGGAGTTCCCCACTCGGCAAATTCATCAACCTCAGGTGTCGAAAGACAGCCTGTCAAAGCAAAAGCAATCATTAAAATTGCTGATGCAACTAACAAATTTTTTTTCATTTTTATATTCTCCATTTTTTAAAAGCCTATCATTGCTGAGATTTTAAGACCATGTTTGATGTAATAATTTTCGCCATCTGCTAAAACAAGGTCATAAGAAAACGAAATACCTGGTACGCAAGAATCAAGGTCGAACTGAACTTGAACACCTGCATCAAGTACACCTACAGCCATGATTCCCTTATTGCTAGAATAAGATGAAGTTGGCCTGTCATAAGTAGCAAGTCCGTAACCAACTTTTGCCATTGCAAAAGGTGATATAATCAGCGAATCCATATTAAATGGTACTTTAAAGCCTGTTCCAACATACGGAAGGATTAGTTTTGCACCGTCCGGGAATTCCACGAAAAGACCAAGTTCAAGTCCCCAAATATTTCCCAACCAGAAGTCCATGTCAAACTCAAGACTTTCTGCAGCCGTAAAGTCAGAAATTCTTCCAGTTTTCAGAGGAATTGAAGTTCCAAGTCTCAAGTCAAATATTGTAGGTGATTCAATTTCAAGACCATCAACCATAAATTCGTATTTACTGCTAGTTTTTTTACTAGACTTTCCTGACTTGCCAGACGAAGAGTCTTTCTTTGAAGATTTATCGTTCATGTTTGTATTTTCAACGATTCTATAAAGGCCATGTTCGAGAGCCCATTCAAGTTCAAACTTTTTCTTGTTCGCAGAATCTTCAAGAACGAATTTGTATCCTTTTTCAGATTTTTCCGGAGCAGAAACTGTAAAAGTTGCAGCTTCAACATCGCGACTTCGATACGAAGTGAAAATCTGATAGACAAGTGCATATTTCAAGCCTTCAATCGGATTGTTTGAAAACGTATTTGCAATCATCGTTCGAACATTTGACGGAGCAAATTTCAAAGTTGCAAAGAACGCATTCTTCCCTTCTCGTGCAACGAGGTCGTAAGAAACATATCGTGCGATTTTCTTGAAATCACTTTCAGAATCTGCAAAAATATCTGCAAATGTTTTTACTCGTCCCTTTAACTGCTCTTCAGTTTCTACGGATGAACCTTTGATTGCCTTATCAACGAAGGCTGCAACTACAGAAACCGGAATTGAATAGTTTGTAGAATCTCTGTAGAAAGCCTTCCATGTATTAATACCGGCAACGGCATATCCTGATGGAGCAGACTTATCTGCGATCAAAAGAGGTCCTCCAGAGTTTCCGCTATCAACCTGAGCCGAATGCTGAATAATTGTCGAAATTTCAGGATCAAGCATTTCTTTGATTCTGGCTCGGGAATTGGTTACGATACCCTTTCCAAACTGCCATACAGGATCTCCACCAAGTCCTGGATAACCTGCCGTAAAAACTTCATCACCATCTTTGAGTTGTGCATTACTGAATTTCATTCCTGTCTTGAATGGTTTTTCACCATCAGGAAAAGCGCACACAACTATATCTATATCATCATCTTCTGCGATGACTCTTAAATTTTCATATTTTTTAGTTTCGCCCGTTTCTGCATCTTCGAATTCAATCGAAACCGTAGAAGCCTGAGGTACAACGTGACGATTTGTCACAACATAATTTTTTCCGTCAGGAGCTACATAAATAAATCCCGAACCAAAACCACCTTTTATGTAAGCATCGATGTATTTTGCATACGTTGTATAGCCACTATTTCTCAACGAATCACGAAATTCTTCCATGATTGTTACAAACTGCTCATCATATTGCTGACGAACAATTCCAACATAAGAGCGAACCTGAGCACTCGCCCCAATCAGCAACATCAGTAATGACATTGCTAACACAACTTTCTTTTTCAACTTTTACCTCTCCAACCAGATTCTGTCATTAAAACAAAATCTAGCTTTATCAAAAATTAGTTTCTTGCATCAAGCTGTTTCTGCAACTTTTTCTGATATGAAAGTTCGTTCATAGCAGTAGTTTTTGCATTAGCAGCTTTTTTATAAAGTTTTCCTGCTGCAGGAGAAGCAATTACTTCGTCCAAAAGAGAGATTGCCTGATTATATTCACCGATAACAATCTTCAAAAGGGCTTCGTTATAGCAAGCTTCGATAATTCCATCATTTTTATAGAGAGAATCGAAATCTTCGATAGCTCGATTATAAAAATGTCGTTTTGCCATATCAAGACAAGCAGAGAAATCTTCATTTTTTTCTGGTGCATCAACCAAAGTTACTGACTGATTTACAGTATATGGCTGAAGCTGTTTCATGATTTCTTTTACCAAATCCCTTGTTCCGTTCTTCAAAAGATCTGTAGCTGCTGGAAGTGTAGAAGTATTGGCATTCAACCAACCTGAATTTTTCTCTATTTTTTTTGTCTTCTGAGAAATAATTCCGTTTGTTGAAGAATCAATTATCTGATAAACATAAGTTACGTAAGCTGTTCGTTTCTGATAAAGTTCTATTTTTCCTTCAGAATTTTCACGATACTCACTGTCAACGCTATTTGACCAATCTGAAATATATCCTGTCAAATAAACATCACATGGAGCCTTATTTCCATTTGAAATAGCACCACTAACCTGACTTGCGCCTACAACAGTAAAATAGCCACTATCAAGAAGAGACATCGTCAAATTTTCAGAAAAGAAATTTGCCATTTCGTTTCGTTCTTTGTTAGTCGTTTTATATGGACGACCAAACAGCCAACTCAAGAAATAAGCTTCGCCAGAATTTGTAGCTTCTGCTTGAATAGGCAAAATTGCGATGGTTTTAGCTCCATTTAAATCCAATTCTGCAGGACGATCAACTTTGTACGATACAGTAGTCGCACAACCAACAAAAGATGCCGCAATCAAAGCAATTGCTGCAATTCGAAGAATTTTTTTCATACTCTTTTCTACCCCTCCCGTAGTTTTTTTTCCTTTATCGAAACTTACGAGAGTATTTTTTTACAATTACGACTATATAGCAAATAAACTAGCAAATCAACAATGATATATGATATAATTCAATATATGAACCTTTTGACTAAATTAAAAGAAACAGCTATTTCCGTACTTCCAGTCATGCTCATAGTAGTATTACTTTCGATTACGATTGTCCCGATGGAAAAAATAGCTTTGGTCCAATTTTGTATCAGTGGCATTTTTTTGATTCTAGGACTTACATTATTTTTGCTTGGAGTCGACCTTGGAATTCAGCCTATAGGAGAGCGAGCGGGAGCTGAGCTCACAAAAAAACGTAATCTTCCATTACTCGTTGCAGTCGCATTTGTCATCGGATTTCTTGTTACCATAGCAGAACCCGACATTCAGGTTTTCGGAGACCAAGTAAAAAGCGTTTTTCCTGCCATCAATAAACTCGGCTTTGTCATGGTGATAGCGCTCGGAGTCGGAATATTTATCATGATTGGGCTCTTACGAACCATCCTGAACATTTCCCTGAAATTAACGATGTTAATTTTCTATATCATAATGCTTGGAATCTCCTTTTTCATAGATTCATCATTTTTTGGGATAGCCTTTGATTCAGGAGGAGCAACGACAGGTCCAATGACGGTTCCTTTCATAATGGCACTCGGACTTGGAGTCTGTTCCGTTCGATCTGGAAGCAAAGACGGTTTCGGTCTTACAGGCGTTACTTCCATAGGTCCTGTTTTTGCAGTATTGATTTACGGCTTGATATGTTCAAAACTCGGGATTCTCTCCTCTGAAGTTCACGAAAGTGCAGAACAAATTGCCAATGACGCATATTCAAACGAAGGATTTTTCACACTCTATCGAATGGAATTTACAGAAGTTGTAAAGGAAGCTTCAATATCGATTCTTCCCATCCTTCTTCTCTTTATCGTTTTTCAATTTTCACTTTTGAAAATGACAAAACGACAATGCTTGCGAATTGCAATCGGTCTTATATATAGCTACATCGGACTCATCATTTTTTTGCTCGGTGTAAAGGCAGGCTTCATGCAGGCTGGACAGACCATAGGCAATTATTTAGGACTAAAAGCTTTCGAAACTGGTGGATGGTGGATGGTGCTTTTAATATGCACAGGTCTTGTTCTTGGAGCAATTGTCGTTTGTGCAGAGCCTGCCGTCTGGGTTTTGACAGCCCAAGTTGAACAGGCAAGCGGTGGTGCGATAAAACGCAAACTGATGTTGGTCTTTTTAGCCGTCGGTACAGCACTTGCAATTGCTCTTTCACTCGTAAGAGGCGTAATCGGTTTTCCACTCAAATACATCCTATTTCCAGGATACGCAATTGCGCTTTTCCTCATGGTGTTCAGTCCTAATATATTTACAGGAATCGCTTTCGACTCTGGAGGAGTTGCATCAGGTCCTTTAACATCTACATTCATTCTGTCCTTCACTTTGGGTGCTGCTAATTGTACAGGTAACGGGAATGATGCATTCGGTGTCATCGCTTTGGTTGCAATGATGCCGGTTATTGCAATTCAACTTCTAGGTATAATCTTTAAGAAAAAAATCGCTCTCAACAATACCGAGAAAAAGGAGGCTAGACAATGAACAAACTTATAATAAGTATTGTTCCTAGAAATACAGCAGACATTCTTTCAGAAGAAGCTAACAAAGCTGGAGCCAGAGGAGGAACCATCATTGTAGGAACAGGCACATCAGCAAATTCTGTAATCCAATTTTTGGGACTTGGTAGTTCTGAACAAGATATTCTATATACAATTGTCGACGAAAAAATTGAATTAGACGTTATAAACGCTATAAAAGCAAAAGTCGAAAACAATCGCTTGGTAAGTGCAAAAAACGGAGCTATTTTTTCAATCAACGTAACGGATTTCATCCGTGGTGGAGTGAATATCAAATCTGAAAACAAGGAGAAAACAAATATGAACGATGAAAATGAATATACAATGATTACTGCTATCGTCAACAAAGGATATGCAGAAGATGCCATGGCAGCTGCAAGAAACGCAGGTGCAAAAGGCGGCACAATCCTTGCAGCCCACGGAACTGCCCGAGAAGGTGATGCGAAATTTTTTGGCGTTGAAATCGTTCCAGAAAAAGACATGCTTTTAATACTTGTTCCAAAAACTGAATCAGCAAAAATCCTTGATTCAATCCAAAACTTGGATTGCCTTAAAAAAGCTGGAAGCGGAATTACATTCTGTACCGACATAAATAATTTTAGTCTTTTAGGAAAGTCAAAATAAAATTATTTACAACTTAATTTTATGATACTATAATCTAAATAATTTCTTATCGCATGAAAATTTCAGGAGATAAATAATGCCGGACACTTTAAGAAATGTAATTGGTATTAACGCTGACAAATGCGTTTTTTGTCAAAAATGTATATCAGTTTGTCCATCGAAACTTTGTAACGTATTTAAGGGAAATCATATCAGTGTGGACCCAGACCTTTGTATCGGATGTGGCTCTTGTATAGAAGTTTGCCATCATGGTGCTCGTTACGGAATCGATGATTCAGAAGCTTTCTTTGAAGCATTGAAAGATGAAGAAAACGTCATTGCAATTGTTGATCCATCCGCAATCGTTTCTTTCAGAGGGATGGATCTTGAATTAAACGCCTTTTTGAAATCATTAGGCGTAAAAGCAGTTTTTGATGTAAGTTTCGGCGCAGAATTAACAACAAAATCTTACATCGAATTCATGAAAAAGAATAATCCGCCTGTAGTAATTTCACAGCCTTGTCCAACAATAGTAACATTCCTTGAAATTTATAGACCAGAACTCTTGAAATACCTTGCTCCTGCAGATTCTCCTATGCTTCACACAATGAAAATGATTCGAGAGTTTTTCCCTGAATATAAAAAATATAAAATTGCCATAATATCACCATGTTACGCAAAACAAAGAGAATTTGACGAAACAGGAATAGGGGACTATAACGTAACAATAAGAAGCCTGGAAAATTACATTTCAAAAAACAACATAAATCTTGCAACATATCCCAAAGTCCCATACGATGGACCAAAAGCAGAACGTGGTGTCACCTACTCAACTCCGGGAGGACTCATGCACACTGCAGCACGATATGTTCCAAGCATTGCCGCAACTACAAGAAAGATTGAAGGAGCCGACAAGATTTATAAATACTTTGCCCATCTTTCAAGCGCCATCAAAGATGGAGACAGTCCAATTTATTCATTAGTAGACTGCCTTAACTGTTCAGAAGGATGCAATGTAGGACCTGGAACATCAAACCAAAAACTTCACATCGATAAAATCGAACGCTATGTAAACGACCGAGAAGTCCGACAACAAAGTTATTGGGAAAAACAGGGCTTTACAAAAAAGGCGGCCATGAAAAAACTGGAAAAAAATATAGAAAAATATTGGAATCCAGATTTATATAAACGCACTTATGTTGACCGAAGTGCAATTTTCCGAAGCAAGATTAAAAATCCAACAAAAGATGAAATAAATGAGATTTTCAAATCCATGGATAAACATTCCAAAACTGATATTTTGGACTGCGGCTCGTGTGGATACAACTCTTGCGAACAAATGGCTGTAGCAATTTACAACGGATTAAATGTCCCAGAAAACTGCCGTCACTATAACAGTCAGGTTGCACAAAAAGCCCATGAAGCACATCAGCAGGAACTCGTAAACTCAATCAAGAATGTTACACAAAAAAGCGTTCAAAACCTTGATAAAACAGACAATGAAATCAAGGATTTGGTTGAAGTTACACGAACGATGTCTGAATGCGTAACGACATCATCAGCTGCAATTGAAGAGATGATCGCAAACATCAACTCGATTACAAACTTGCTTTCAACAAATGCTGATGCAGTTAAAAATCTTGATGATGCAACAAACAGCGGACAGGAACAGATTCAGAATATCGTAAAACTCGTTTCTTCAATTGAAAAGAGTTCAGATGGTCTTACCGAAATGAGTTCTGTAATCCAGCAAATTGCAAGTCAGACAAACCTTCTTGCAATGAATGCAGCGATCGAAGCCGCTCATGCTGGGGAATCAGGACAAGGATTTGCCGTAGTTGCAGACGAAATCAGAAAACTGGCTGAAAGTTCAGGAAAAGAAGCAAAAAAGATTTCCAGCGTGCTGAAAGAGGTGAAAAACCTTATCGACAACACCTTCAAGGTTACCATTGCTGCACAAAAAGATTTCGAAACAGTTGTTTCACTTTCAAACAAAGTTCACAACCAGGAAATTCTTGTACAGTCATCAGTAGAAGAACAGAACCGTGGAGGAACTCAAGTTTTGTCATCCCTAGAAAAAATCCGAGAGCTTACGACGACCGTTACAAATTCGACCGAAAGTTTGCACAAGGATACTGAACAAATCAAAGAAAATATCATGGCTCTTTCTAAATAAAAGCCATAAAAACAACAAGAATCCACCGTTCGACTTCTTGCCGGATGGTGGATTTTTTTTTCGCCGAAAAAATCGCACTGCAACTCAGACACTGCAACTCAGAAGGAAAAAAAAATTTGACACAAATACCTCTATATCTTAAAATGTTTAAAGAATTTACAAACTACAGTGGGGTTAACTATCATGTTCATTTCCGAGAAAGAATCTTTCGATGTTCAATCAGATAACAAAAAAATCAGGATAGTAAAGACAATATACAAGGCAAATCAGGACATCAGTGCCAATCTGACTGCAAATAATTCAGTCGAAACCTTTTCAGTCGATGAAAAATTCAAAGAAATCGCCAAGGATTCGAAAGATTTTTCAGAAAAGAACGCTTGGTTTAACCCAGGTGGATGGCAATCGTGGGCTCCAGGTTTTGAAGTTGCTCCTAACGAAAAGCGCCCAGAGCTCAAAAACATCGCAATTTCCCAGTGGAATGAATATCTAACAGTTCCAAACACAAAGAACTCACTCTACAAAAAGAAGAACATAATTATCGGTCAGTTCATCGTTTATTTCCGAGTTAATTCAACATATTTCGTAATCGCTTCGACAGGAAATACAAAAGAACTTTTACCGCCAGTTCAGTATATTTACAATAGAAAGAAAGGTACAATAGAAATTCAAATTTACGACAGTGGCAAAACATGGGCAAAAGGCGAAAAGGCCTGTGAAATCTGCATGTTCGTTGCAGATTCATTCTTTGAAGCAAAAGATGCCATTCACGAACTTTTTGCAAATCCAGAGTTTGCTGGCAAAAAGTGCGCCGCCCGATTTGACGATCTTGCCTTTCTTGGAAAAGTTCCTGGCGGATGGGAATCTTGGTATAACCACTACGCAGATATCAATCAGAGCCTGATTCTGGACGACTTGAACTCCCTGTGCACGACAAAAAATATCATTTCGATGATGTATCTTGATCAGAATAAACCGGTTGTCTTCCAGATTGATGACGGATGGGAATATACGGTTGGACATTGGGACATCAGAACAGATCGATTTCCAGACGGCTTAAAATCAATTTCCGATAAAGTTGAAGAAAAAGGAATGATTCCAGGTCTTTGGATTGCACCTTTCTTGATGGACCTTCGCTCTCCTGTTGCAAAAGAGCATCCGGACTGGATTTTAAGTGATTCTGAAGGAATTCCTGTTACAGCAGGATACAATCCACTTTGGGGAGCAAAAAAAGGCGAATTTCAGCCTAGAAAATCAGGAACCTTCTACTGCCTTGACTTGAGCAACGACCAGGTAGTTGATTACTTGGACAAACTCATCGACAGAGCCATTAATGAATGGGGAATCAGATATTTAAAACTGGACTTTTTGTACGCCGGAATGATTCATGGCGCTTACAAAAACGCAGGTAGCGCATATCAGTGGTATGACAGAGCAGTTAAAGTCCTTACAAAGCGAAAAAAGAACAATGAAGGAAAAGATGTAGCCTATCTTGGTTGCGGAATGCCATTCGAACATTCTTTCAACGACTTCCCTCTTTCACGAATCGGATGCGACACCTATGAGCATTGGGACAACAATCTCATAAAGATGCTTAAATGGAACGGCCGAACATCAGCTTATCTAAGTATGAAAGATACTATCGGACGAGCCTTGTGGAACAAGGGCGTTTACTACAATGACCCAGATGTAGTTTTCGTCAGAGAAAACAACTGTTCGCTCACACATGACGAAAAAATCCTGATTGCATCAGTTGATATTCTTCTTGGAAATCAGGTGATGTATTCAGATGATCCGGCAACATCTTCCGGGGAACAGGAAGTAGCTCTTGCCAAAGAAATTGCAGAAATTGCAAGGAAATTTGAAAACGAAGAATTTTCAGTTACACCTATAGCAATTGATATATTTAAAATAGAGTCTCGTTCTGGAAAATACTCTGGAACAATCAATCTTATAAAAAGGAATATAGAATGGAAAGAAGCAAAGTAATTTTCGGAAACGAAATAAGTGCAAAGGACTACAAAAAGGGAATTAGGAACCAGAAGAAATTCCTACGAAAATTTGGAGACGACAGGAATACCGAGTACAAACTGACTTTGGTTGATAATCCTGTAATTTCTGGACCTCTCGGAGTAAAGACAATTGTAATCGACCATGAAGGAAAAGACAAACCTTTTGAAGAACAGCTCAAAGAACTTCCTGGAAAGCCGATTATCATCGGAAACATCCGAATGGGCTTCGGTCATTATCGAATTTCTATGGCTATGGCATCTGCCGCACATTCTCTAGGATATACGCCTCTGTGGTTCGACTTGAACTCATTTCCAGAGACAACCTGTACAAAAATAATCTCTGCACAGAATGACTTGTATTCGCTAGGTTCACGACTTAGCCAGAAATCCAAGCTTTTTAACAAACTTGTTTGGGAACCTACAAACTATACAGGATTCAAAAAACTCAGTTACAACTCAAGCGACCAGAAAGTGTCTGAAGCAATGGTTGCCATCTATAAACAAATTCCAAAAGACGTTCCTCTTATCGGAACACACGTATGGCCTGCACAAGTTGCACTCCATGCAGGAATGACAAAAGTTGTAAATGCAATTCCTGACAACTGGCCTATGGCCCTTCATCTTGCAGAAGGAGCACTTCACACCGTACAGACATGGAACACATATTTTGGATACCGAACTCTGAATGGTTTTGTAGACGGAAAGGTTCTTAATCCGATGAGCGAAAATGACATCATGTACACCGGACAGTACATCGATGATGAACTTGTAAAGAACATTGAAAAAGACTGCAAGGCTCGAATCGATCGAGTTAAGAACGGAAAGCCTGTACGTTTTCTGATTACTGTTGGTGGAGCCGGAGCTCAAGGCGAATTCTTTGCACAAATCGTAAAAACTCTTCTTCCTTATGTTAAACAGAACAGAGCTTGCATCTACCTTAACTGTGGAGACTATATCAACGTTTTGGATAAACTGGTTGCAGATACCGGCATTTCAGATATCGTTAAAAAGCATGTTGACGATTGGGATGATGCTTCTAGCGTTGCTATGGCAGGAGCCGGAGAAAAATCAAACTACAGTGCCGAAGAAGCAGGTAGCGGAATCCATGCCTTCTGCAACAAAAATATTTTTGCCGCCGTTTATCTTACCAATCTTTTGATGAGAGCAAGTGACGTAATCGTGACAAAACCAAGTGAATTGGCTTACTACCCTATTCCAAAACTTTTCATCAAACGAATCGGTGGACACGAAATGTGGGGTGCAATTCATTCAGCTGATATGGGAGACGGAACACAGGAATGTGACACAGTCGATTTTGCTTGTAGCACGGCAAAAAGCTTTATCGAAGAACCGTTCATCCTTACAAAGATGTGCGAATGCATCATGACAAACAACAAAAACGGCATTTACAATGGAGCATACGAAGTCGTAAAAGCTGCCATTGCCCGCTAAACAATATTAGCAGGACATAAAAAAGGCTGTCAGTTGAAAGCGTCAAACTAAAATGAGCTTCACTGGCAGCCTTTCTTTTTTGTATCCTATTTTATTTATCGATTTTATTGGTTATTTATCAATTTTATCGGACGCCTTTGCAATTGCAAAACAATTATCACCAATTTTTTCAATCTGACGAACCATATCAATATACAAAAGCTCGGCCTTTACGTTCGCACCATCTTCAATTCGTTTTCTAGAAAGTTTTTTAATCTCCTTTCGTTTTGCATCAATCTGCTCTTCGAAATTAGACGCAATCTTAAACTGACTCTCATTGAAGGTATGGTTGATATTCTGCCTAATAAGCTGCATGAACTGTCGCGCCATATCAACATAAGGAACAAGAATGTCCGTAGCTTCTTTACTGAAAACCATTTTACGTTTAATACTCTTGGCCATAAGGAAAGCAGCCGTATAGCAGTTATCAGAGAGATTTTCAAGTTCATCTACAGTCTGAATCATGAGGGAAATATGAGCCAACTGATGTTCTGTTACCTGAAGGCTTTCGCACTTTACGAGATAATGCGTTATTTTTTCATGCATGTCATCAAGATATGTCTCAATCTGTTCAGCCTCAATCATATTTTTATCAACATAGGATTGGCCAAGTTCGGAAAAATTAACTATTGCGCCGTTAAACATCTGGACACACATCTCGCACATATCAGAAATGGCTTTTTCAGCACGAATGATATAAGTTGTGGCATTTGTTTTGGCAATATCAATACCTTCCGGAAACTGCAATTGAAACTGCTCTGTGGAAGAAACTTTCTTGTCTTTGATGAGAAAACAAACCAATTTGACCATCTGTTTCGTAAATGGCAATAGCAAAACCGCAGAGAAAACCTTGAACATAGTGTGCAGCAGGGCAATTCGAATGGCAATATTTGCTGTAGGCGTCATGAAAACGATGAGACTCAAGAACGGCTTGAAGAAAATCAAGGCAAATATATTTCCGATAAGGTTAAACAAAACGTGAACAAGAGCAACTCGCTTTCCATCCTGGGTACTGTTCAAGGAAGCAAGGATTGCATCAATCGTAGAACCAAGGTCTGCACCAAGAGTCATGGCGGCAGCAATTTCCCACGTAACAAGTCCATTTACACTAAGCGTGATTACGATTGCCGTAAAAGCACTTGATGAATGAAGAAGAGCCGTAATTACAATACCGATAAAATATCCTATGATGATGGATAGGACACCAAGATTTTGAACCTTAGCAAGCCATCCGAAATTTCCAGAATCAAATGTGAACACTGAAGACAGATTGCTCAAACCAATGAACAAGAAACCAAACCCCATAAGGGCTTCACCGATATGATTGTAATTTCGTTTTTTGATTGTTGAAAGGAAAAAGCCTACTCCGACGATTGGAATGGCAACTTCTGAAATATTAAAACTAAATCCGAAAAGCGAAACTATCCAAGCAGTAATTGTAGTTCCGATGTTGGCACCGAATATAACACCGACTGACTGGGCCAAAGTCATAAGGCCGGCATTTACGAACGTAATCACCATGACAGAAGTAGCACCAGATGACTGAATAATCATCGTGATGAACATACCTGTAAAAAGTCCAACAAATCGATTTCCAGCCATTACACTTAAAGTTCGCTGGAGTCGCTCACCTGAACTTTTCTGGATACCGTCGCTCATAAGACGCATACCATAAAGCAAAATTCCCAAACTACCGATTAGTTTAAGAATAATCATTATCACATTCATAATTCACTGTATCAAAATAAAAAGTAGTGTGTCAACCTAAAAAAAATGCCGATAAAGAATTATGGAAAAGTGCACATTAAAAACTTCTTGCGGTCCTATAATAGGAACGATTGAAAATTCAGCAAAAGTCTTCAGAGGAATTCCCTTTGCCGTAACAAATCGGTTTGAATTTCCGAAAGAATATCCTATTTGGAAAAACGAACTAGATGCCACAGGGACAAAATCATCAGGAACAGACTGCTACCAACAGTCAAGTTTTCCAAACATGAACGTTCCAACTAACGAATTCTTTGACAAGGAATATCCACCTCAAAAAGTATTTGAATACGGTGATACACCTATGTGCCTGAACGTCATAACTCCTCTAGATGCACAAAAATGCCCGGTCGTAATTTTCTTTCACGGAGGAGGGCATGAAATCGGAAAATTTGATGAGCTCCCCTATGGAAACAGCACTGAGTACGCAAAAAGAGGAATTATTCTCGTAAGCGTAGGCTACAGATTAAATGTCTTTTCCTTTTATGACGGACAGAATTACGGTCTTCACGACATGCTTTTTTCAATCGAATGGGTAAAAAAACACATCGAATCTTTTGGTGGCAATCCTAATAAAATCACGCTTATGGGACAGTCAGCTGGAGCCATGAGCATAATGTATATGATGTATGGCGAAAAGCTAAAAGGCCTTGTTCAAGGAGCAATCATGCTTTCAGGAGGGGGTCTCATTCCAAAAATCGCAGGTCCGATTCACAGAAAAGATGCCAAAGAGTTTTGGGAAAACGTTTCTAAAGAAGCAAATGCAGATTCCATTGACGAACTGAAAAATGCAGATCCTCAGATTCTGTGGTATGCATGGCATTCTCAGCTAAACAAAGCAAAAAACAAGCTTAATCTCGTTCAGCCAGAAATTGACGGCGACATAATTCCAGATTTACCCCAAAAAATCTTTAATGCAGGCAAAGATTTGGATATTCCAGTTATCATCAGCGTAACCTCCCAAGATCTTCTTGCTCCTGTAATGTTCAAAGTGGCGCTGGATTATGCAAAACGAAATGCTCGCAAAAAACGAAATCCTGTATACTGCGCATTTTTCGACAGAACTCTTCCCGGCAATAGCTACAAGGCTTTCCATTCAGGTGATTTATGGTACGCATTCGGCAACATGGACAAATCGTGGCGACCGTTCGAAGAAAGTGACTATGAACTTAGCAAAATGATGATTGATTATTATAGCAACTTTATAAAAAGTACGAATCCAAACGGAAATCATCTTCCGACATGGAAGGCAGTTTCCTGTACGCACTGCGGATTTCGCCTTTTTGACGGAAAATCTGACGGATACATAAAGCCGGTCGCCGGATTGAAAAAGACCGTTCATTCGATGCTTTTCGACCCAGGACCACTTTAAATTATTGTGACAACTTATCGTAATTACAGTTTTTTGATTACGATTACCGTAAGGTCGTCATTCAACGGAACGGAGCCAGTAAAATCTCGGAACTGACGAATCAGTTTTGCAAGCTGATCTTGAGCAGAACCATTTCCTACATTAGCAAAAATTTCCGCTACTCTATCGGCACCAAATTCTTCGCCAGAGTCATTTCTGGATTCATAAAGACAGTCGGTGTAAATCATGAGGCTGTCTCCACTTTTCATATTGAAGTTGATACCTGTGAAACTTGCAGGCAGTTCTCGAATACCAATAAGACTTCCGCCCCCCTGCTCACCATCGAGTTTTGCAGGACTTACCTTTCCCGTACTACCAGAACGACAAAGCAAAGCAGGATGAGCTCCATTTACGTACTCAACTTTATTTTCTTCAAAACGAAGTAACACGCCGGTAAGATAGTTTTCGATATCTCCCTTGTCGTGTCCGATTGCATCATTTATATTGAGCATTACTTTTGAAAGTGGCAATTTCAAACCTTTCTCAAATTCCCTAGCGATAATTGTCTTGGAAAGCATAGTTACAAGACCAGATGCAATTCCGTGACCAGAAACGTCAAACAAACAGCAGCCTTTCAATTTCTTACCGTCAGTGAAAAAGTCGTAAAGGTCTCCTGAAACTCCAGCCATCGGATTGAAAGTGTATGCGACCTCCCATCCATCAACTTCTGGCGCCGCATGAGGATAAAAAGCTCTCTGCACGTTTACGGCCAAAGCCATATCCCGCTCTGCTCTTCTGTTGATATCAGCAAGATTTTTGTTTGCTTCCGAAAGATCACGAGTTCTTTCTTCAACTTTATCTTCCAAAGTTTTATTCAAATCTTCAACTTCATGCCTAGCATCTTCTGATTGCAAAAGAATTTTGTTGTTAGTTTTCCAAGAAGCATGAAGCAAATAATTTGCCGCAAAAATACCAATTCCGTTAATAACGATGGAACTTATCATTACGGCTGGCTGAGCCTGATAAATATCCATGTAAACAGTAAAAGAACTGATTATAAGCATTACCAAAGATGAGATATGGAAAACCAAAAGCTGAAAATTGCGTATCGAGAGGAAAAAGTTCATGATTGCCATCAAAACACAGAACACTCCTGTCCTGTAGCTTACAAAAGTTGAACGTTCCAATCGACCCGAACCATCAGGCAACTCTGCCGTCGGTGCAAAAAAGACGATGGCCGTCGTCATGGACAAAAAACCAAAGGTTGCAAAGTAGGAACCTATATAGATATGCCCGGTCTTGATAAGTATGATAGACACGATAAAAAAAACTGTAGAAGAACCAATAAGGTACGATATGGTGATATCAAAAACATCCATAACCCCAAAAACAACAAGAACAACTGTAAAAATCAGGAACAATGGAACACAAATCAAGTCCCCCCAAATAAGGTTTAAAAGTTGTTCTTTTTCCTTGTAGGAAAGATTATCGATAATTTCTTGTTTAGGAAAAAACTTACTTCTTAATGACATTTATAAAATCCCCCATTTTTTTAGATTTTACATCAAGACGAGAAATTTTACAAATGTTTTATAAAATGAAATCTAATATTAGAGTTTTTTCAAGATGATGATTGTAAGGTCATCGTTCAAAGGAACATTACCAGTAAATTCCCTGAACTGACGTATCAATCTTGAAAGCTGATCCTGTGCAGAGCCATTTCCGACATTACTGAAAATTTCAGCAACTCTTTCAGCCCCGAACTCCTCTCCATTTTCATTTCGCGATTCGTACAGACAGTCAGTATAGATCATCAGGCTGTCGCCGCTTTTCATGTTAAAGTTGATTCCAGTAAAACTTGCCGGTAACTCTCGGATTCCAACCAAAGTTCCTTCAGATGATTCATTATTAACCTTAGCTTGGAAAACTCTTCCCGAAGAACCTGAGCGACAAAGCAAAGGCGGATGTCCTCCGTTTACATATTCAACTTTGTTATCCTGAATTCTAAGCAAAATACCAGTAAGATAGTTTTCGATATCGCCTTTGTCATGACCGATTGCATCATTTATGTTGAGCATAACCTTGGCAAGCGGCAAGTTTTCTCCTTTTTCAAATTCCCTGGCAATAATCGTCTTAGAAAGCATCGTTACAAGACCTGAGGCAATTCCGTGTCCTGAAACGTCAAAAAGACAGCAACCTTTGAGAACATCATCCTCACAGAAAAAGTCATAAAGATCTCCTGAAACTCCAGCCATCGGATTGAAAACATATGCAACCTGCCATCCCTGAACTTCTGGCGACGTATGAGGATAGAAAGCCCTCTGAACATTAACGGCCAAAGCCATATCCCGTTCTGCTCGTCTGTTTATAGAAGCGAGTTGCTCGTTTGCTTCCTCCAAATTTTTGTTTGATTCAGTAAGATCTCGAGTTCTTTCTTCAACTTTATCTTCCAAAGTTTTGTTCAAGTCTTCAACTTCTTTTCGGGCTTGCTCTGAGTGCTCCAAAACTTTTTCGTTAAAACGCCACAAATAGAACAAAATCATATTTGCTGCAAAAATACCAATCGCATTGATACAAATTGAACTAATCATAATAACAGGGGCATGTTCATATGCCGGTCGATAAACAGAAAAGGAACTTGTAAGCAATACAACCTGCGAGAGAATATGGAAAAGATGCAATTGAAATCTTCTAAGAGCAAATACGTTATTTACGATTGCCATTGCAACACAAAATGCACATGTTCTGTAACTTACGAAAGTCGAAAGCTTATCTTCTTCGACCATAGGTGCAAAAAATGCGATAAAAATCGTGATTACGATAAATCCGAAGGTAGCAAAATAAGATGCAAGTCGAACCTTACCAATTTTGATACAACTAAGTGCTGAAAAAAAGCACAAACATGGCAAGAAACAAAGGGAGCCTGTCTCCTTAAAGTGATACATGAAAATGAGGACAAGAGAAAGCGTTATGAAAGCTGGAATACAAACCAAACAGCCCAAAATAAGGTTTGATATTTTTTGCTGTTCCTTGTATGGAAGTTCATCGAAGTTTTCTTTTTCCGGCAAAAAAATCTTAACGAAAGACATTTTATGCTCCTCCTGAAGATATATGCATTATCTTCTATATTTTATATCAACAGGAGAAAAATTACATATAAAACATGAAAATTGCAAAAGATTTTACAATTTCTTGAGGATAATCATCGTAAGGTCATCGTTCAAGGCGACGCCTTTGGTAAATTCATTGAACTGCTCTAGAACTTTGTCCAGCTGTTGCTTAGCAGAACCATTTCCGACATTTGCAAAAAGCTTTTGGACGCCTTCAGCGCCGAGCTCTTGCCCATCAGAGTTTCGTGACTCATACAAACAGTCCGTGTAAAGCATAAGGCTATCGCCAGGTTTCACGTTAAAGTTGATTCCCGTAAAATCAGGTGGCAGATACTGGATACCGACCAAACCTCCTCCAGAAGCCTCTCCATTAATCAATGCCGGACTTACACGACCAGAAGCTCCAGAGCGACAAAGCAAAGCCGGATGTCCTCCATTTACATATTCAACATAGTTTCCGTCAAAACGAAGCAAAACACCAGTAAGATAATTTTCGATTTCACCTTTGTCATTTCCGATTGACTGGCTGATATTGGCCATGATTTTTGCAATACGACAATCCCTGCCATTTTCAAATTCGCGGTTGATAATCGTCTTTGAAAGCATAGTTACAAGACCCGATGCGATTCCGTGACCAGAAACATCAAACAAACAACATCCTTTCAGGCTATCTCCTTCACAGAAAAAGTCATATAAATCACCTGAAACACCGGACATCGGTTTAAAAACATATGCAATATCCCAGTCTTTAACCTTAGGAGCCGCTTTAGGATAGAAGTTTCTCTGAACGTTTACTGCCAAAGCCATATCGCGCTCTGCACGACGATTAATTGCAGCAAGTTGTTCATTTGCTTCTTCGAGGTTTTTGTTCGATTCAGAAAGTTCCCGAGTTCTGTCAGAAACTTTCTTTTCCAGGTTCTTATTTAAATCCTCAACATCATTTCTAGATTTTGCAAAACGACGAGCCAAAATCAAAAGGAAACTCATAATAACGAGCATCCACGAATAAGTACTCAAAAATGGAAAGTTATCTATCGTGATAAAACGTCGGAAAACAAGGTCAAACAACACACTCATGACAAAAGGAATAAAACCAACGATAAGCGAGATAGCACCCTCTCGTTTTTTAATAACGGAACGTACAATAATATAAATGATGTAGATTACTTGCGGAATCATAAAATAGTGGCAAATATCACGTACAGCACGAAGCGAGTTGTAATCTTTTTGAATGAAAATCAAAACAGAAGGAATGACAACCAAAATATATCGGATAAGCATTACAAACCATTTTTCTTTTCGATGAACATATGCATTTACAAACTCGACCAAAACAGAAACAAGCACGAACATCATAAAGTCCGACATGATTTTCTGAAAGGTCAGAAATTTGAACGAAATTGATTCAAGAACAAAAAGATCCTGAATGTACCATACAGAAAGATACAAGGCTGCCGCAATATTCAATATTGCAAAGAATAGATTTTCTTTGTCTTTTCGGCGGAAGCAAAAAAGTATAAGTTCGTAAAAACCGATTACAATCATACAGAGGGCGCACATCAAATTCAAAGTTGAATTAAAAAACTTTTCTGTATTTGCAATGTTTTTTGCATCCGATGACAAACCTATAAAGGCCGTAGGTGGGACAGAACCTTCTCCGTGGGTCCAAATTTTCATAAGAAGGACGTTTTCACCATCCTCATTTAGAAGCGTTACAGGAATATGATAATAGCGAGTTTCGTTCCATGCGCTAAATTCATTATCCGGCGGCATAACACCAGCCCTTCCGATTTCAACACCATTAAGAGTCGTAACATCAGCCATATTGATTCGGCCACCAAAAAAAGCCAAATCCTTACCTTTCAGGCTTTCTGGAATTTCAAAAACAAACTTTACCCAAACGATACCAGATTTTTCTTCCAGCAACTGATAAAGTTCAGAAGGCTTATCCAAAAAAGAAAATTTAGAAGAAGCGACCTTCGAAGGATCCTGTTCCGTTGAATATTGCAAAGAACCCTTCAGATAAATTCTTTCACCTCGAACATTTGAACATCCGAGCAAGAACAAAAGAAACGATAACAACAAGAATGCCGATAAAGCTAATTTTTTAAAAGAGTTAATCATATTTTTCAATTTTAGCATTTCAAAGTTGACATGTCAATTTTTTTTGTTTTAGAAAAGATGGATGCATAGTCGGCAAGGACACCGACCTAAGATAAAATCCCGCAAGTTTCGCAAGAAACTTGTTCGCGGTGGCACGGATGACGTCTTAGAATAAAACCAGCGGGTTTTGCATCACGAATTACATTCAAAAGTTTCAACTTTTGAATGTGTTCCAAATTATTCAAAAAAATCGCAGGCTTGCCGAGATTTTTTAAAGTTAGTTTCAAAAATTAACAAATTTTTGAAACTAACAGTACTCGCCGTATTCCTAGGAACGCAAGCGTTCCGTGTCCGAATACGGCGGACCGACAAGGATGTCGGCACTAGAAACTAAGTTCTGCGAGTTTTCGCTTTGCGAAAACTCGGTTGTTCGCGGTGGCACGGATGCAACCGCGAACTAACAGTACTCGCCGTATTCCTAGGAACGCAAGCGTTCCGTGTCCGAATACGGAGAGTACTGCTTTCAGCAGTACTCTCCGTATTCGCAACCGATATGTTTTACACTGATGTCATCAATCAGAACAAGTTTTCCTTTCTTCTTTTCGTAAAGCTTTACGGTACCAACACCATTTCCGCCGTTCCAAAGCCTGTTATGACGCTTCATTCCATCTGGTGACTCGTATTTGACAAGCAACATGTCTTTCTTTTCGCAGGTAACTTCCGTTTCCATCACAGCCTTCGTCGTTTCCTGCCTTACGTGCCAAATAATCTGGCTGTCGGTTTCTTCACTCGAAAACTGAGTTTTGGTATGAGTCCAGAATTTAGAAAAGTTGAATTCATAGGGCTTTCCTTCGTACCAAAAAGCACTTAAAAGCTTTCGTTTAAGGGCAACAAAATAAACCTTTGGACATCCACCTCCGATATCAAAAACGCTATCCGTCAGTTTTTTTCCGGTAATGTTGCTAGTCAAATCGCAGGAAGAAAGCCACACCCAAGGACTCGTGAAGTTTCGGCCCCAGTTTTTATCAGCATAGCCATAACTCGTCTCTGGTTTGATGATGTAGTTCTGTCCGTTCATTTTGACAGTTCCAGAATATGAACTCTTCATTCCTTCAGCATGCCAATACATCTCGTAAGCTTCGATTACACGGAACAATTTTCCTGCCCCATAGCCAACGTTAAAAGCAACCTGCTTATCAATTTTCAAATCCCATTCCATTGAACCGCTTTCGCACATCCATTCAGGATGATTTTTAGCATCATTTTCGCTAATTTCAATTTTTCCGCGAGTTTCAAAATCATCGCAGTAACAGTCATGAGCCTTTACAGAATAAGGAGCGTTCATATGAACTTCAACATCTTTCCACGAAAAAAAACGATGAAGCTGAAAATGAGGCTCTCCCCAAGTTCCGGCCTTCACCATTAAATATGAAGGTTTTATGCCTTTTTCTTTATTCTCTGGTAATTGACCAAAAACAGGCTCATCCTTTGCTAAAGCAGGATTACATAAAAAGAATTCTATAAAAAAAGGTTTTTCTTCACCTGTTTTTTCGTTAATTCCTGTAAAAGAATGCCACCACCAATCATATCCTTGTTTTCTAAAATTTCCTCTAAGCATACATTCATTTCTTGATGGATCTTTTTTATTGAACATTTCTAAAACCTATCTATAATTTTTTTATTCCTCGGAGAACGACAACGTCACGAATTTTTCCATGTTTATCTACGACATCCTTGAGAGTATGAATTTCAGACACTCTGTTTTTATCAACATCACTGAAATCCAAATCCGCAAAAAGAGATTTTCCTAAAAATAATGAATTCTTGGAAAAATTTTTAGCTTTCGATTCCGAATTTCCTTTTTCAATATATTCGTCTTCCAAAATTTTTTGTCCATAAGCCAAAATTCTGGAAGCTTCGTTCATTCCATTACCTACATAATTTTTATGAAAGGCCAAATCAATAAAAGGGATGCACTCCCCTATAAGGGCAGAACAACGTATACCCATCGGTTCATTCTGAAAATCAAGAAGATTTTGAAATCCTGATATCATGGTGATAAGAAAGTCAACGGCAAGAACGGCGTCGCATTTTTCACAGATGATATAACAACCATCCCCCGTCGGAATGAAATTTTGGATTCGTATTTTTTTTTCAAATGAGAATTTTTGTGAAAAAATAAAAGATCTCATGTATTTTTGAAAAATGAAAATATCTGCAAACTGTGTTCTAGAATCATTCTTTGAAAAATTAACGATATCGATAAGAATGACGAATTTTTCTTCTGAAGGAACGAATCTTATCAAATCCCTCTGCTGAATGACAGATTTCAGCAAATTCATTTTCGAATCTATTGTTTCCGTTATGGAACTTGCAACGCCCAAAACAGCTTTAGTCGGTGAAATTTTCTCAGGCAAATTCTTTAACACATCTTTCATATCTAAAATATAACCTCAACTATCTATTTCGCCAATATTCAGGCATGAAGAAAATTATCATCGTGTATAATTCCAAACGTCCTGCAAGCATTGCGAAACTATAAAACCACTTCAAAAAAGCAGGAAGCACACTCAAAGTATGAGTCGGCCCCAACTGACCAAAAGCAGGACCTATATTCCCGACCATACTGGCTGAAAGAGAAAAAGCCGTAAGAAGATCAAAGCCCGCAATACAAGCAAGAATTGCATTAAATACAACCAAACCAAGATACAAAACCATAAAGGCAACGACACTGGTAAGGACTTCTTTTCGGATAGTGCTATTGTTGAGCCTGATTGAAAAGATTCCTTGAGGATGAAGCATTACTTTGGTTTCATTTTTAAGAAGCTTTCCCAAAACTACCCAACGAATAATTTTAATACCACCAGCGGTCGAACCAGAGGAACCTCCGACAAAAAACAAAAACAAAATAATAAACTGCGAAATGCTAGGCCACAATGTATAATCCGAAATTCCAAAACCTGCCGTAGTTAAGATGGAAAGCACCTGAAAACTTGAATAACGAAGAGCTTTCCAAAAATTCCCATAATAACCAAGTGTTGAAAGAGCTACTACAAGGATAGCAACAAAAACTATCAGCAAATAACATTTAAATTCAGAGTTTTCACGAATATCCCTGAACTTCTTTGTAAGTGCGTAATAATACATGCTGAAGTTAATTCCGGCAAGGAACATAAAAACCGTAATCACAATTTCAATTCCAAGAGAATTATAATAACCTATACTGGAATTTCGAGTCGAAAAACCACCCGTTCCCAAAGTTGAAAAAGCGTGGCTAAGGGCATCAATAAAATCCATTCCGAAAACCATCAGAAGAACCGTTTCAACAGCCGTAAAACCCATATACATGAACCAAAGATATTTTGCAGTCGTTGCAATTTTCGGAGTGATTTTTCCTTTTTCAGGTCCAGAGGTTTCCGCTTTTATGAGCTGAAATCCACCAACACCGAGAAGAGGAAGAAGAGCAACTGTCAATGCAACAATTCCCATACCGCCAAGCCAATGAGTCATGCATCTCCAAAGATTAATACTTCTAGGCAAAGATTCTACGTCATCGATTACCGTTGCACCTGTAGTACTAAACCCTGAAGCACTTTCGAAAAAGGCATCTGTGTACGAAGA
The DNA here is from genome assembly GCA_028725265.1 of Spirochaetales bacterium. Classification (GTDB taxonomy): domain Bacteria; phylum Spirochaetota; class Spirochaetia; order Treponematales; family Treponemataceae; genus RGIG9060. The sequence goes on from JAQYSN010000140.1 coordinate 23,228, forward strand.
AACAGCACCGGAAAAATAAATAACAAATGAACCGTAAAAACAAGCCGAAATCCATGCTACAGCAACCGCGATAAACGTAGTTTTTGAATTAAGATTAAATTTTTTTCCACGAAACGGAATATTAATCGCTAAAAACAGAACAGCACTGCACGCCATCGGAATCACGAAAGGCAAAATTACAGAATACTCATGACAACATATCGCCGTAATCAGAGGAATAATCTGCATGCCTCCAATTATCGCAACAAGAGAAGTTGCAATCCTTATTATGGAAACAAAAGTCATCGTTTACCTTCCCCCAGTTTCCTATTCAACTTGATTACCAAAAATTTCAAGAACTTTACTACTCAATTCAGAATCAGCAATCAAAACAAGGTGAGAGCCTTCATTCAAGATAGTATTTCCGTTTACAATTTCATAATGCTCCTGTCCTTTTTGCTTCGAAAGAAGAACCAAAAATTTTCCAGCCTGAGCAATCTCCTTAATTGATTTTCCGTTTACTTTCGAACCTTCGGCAATTTCACATTCAATAATTTCCAGATTTCCTTCATTTATAGTATGAATTCCCTTTACAGCACTTCCGCGCAAATGACTCATTATCGAATCGACAATAACGTCCCTCAAAGGTATGGCAACATCAATTCCGAGCTTTTGCGCTATTGCTCCGAAAGACGAACTGGAAACAAGACTTATAGTTTGATTAACGCCAATTGATTCCAAGAAAGCCGACAAAATCATATTCATCTCATGATTTCGGCTCGCACAGATTGCAAGGTCAAACTTATCGATTCCTTCATTAAGCAAAAAACTTTCATCGGTTGCATCAGCACGGAAAACCCTCGCCGTAGGGAATCTTTCTGCAGCAGCCGTCGCTAAAGCCTCGTCATTTTCAATGATTACGATTTCCTGATTTCGGTGCAAAACCCTTTGCCCAAGTTTTTTAAAAATTGATGACTGATATGGCTCAATAATCTTGCTCGCAACCAAAGTTCCGATTTTTCCCGCTCCAAAAAGGACGATTTTTCTAAGAGAAGTCTTCTTTGAACCTGCAAGCGCCAAAATATCATTCAAATACTCTTTTTCGGCAAGGATTCCAAGCGTACACCCGACTTTCATTTCTGTATTTCCGTCCGGCAGGCTCGTCTCCCCATTTTCTTCAACAAATGCAATCAACATTTTTATCTGA
>JAQYSN010000141.1 GCA_028725265.1 Spirochaetales bacterium
TTGAGCAATGCTAACCTTAACACTTCGGCTAGTGTGAGAAGAGCAAGCAATGTTTTTGAGCAAGTTCATCGAGTGTTTCAGAGTCAGGATCAACGACTTCAAAATCGATTTTGTCGAGATTCTTCTTGTTTACGGCATTGCAAGCAGAAGAAACTGCACTTTCAAGCCGGTCGAATCCTTTTATTCCGAAGTCAGAAAGTGCCTTTGAGTAATAAAGCGTAAGTTTTACGCGACCTTCGAGTCCGGCAAGAGCCCCAGTAGTGTTTATCATTTTGGTCATCGTATTCGTAAGCGTATATTCAAGACCATTCGGATTTGAAATATCATCAAGAACTTCAATCGTATCTGCATAGACCAAGGCAAGTCCCATGTAGACATTTTTAAAACCGACTTCATTATCCTTTACTTCCTGAATCTGTTTCTGTCGGATTCGATATTCAGAAGCAATCTTCTGACTTTCTTCCTTATCCATGTTGTAAAATTCATAACTGAAGTTGTTATTGGCAGCTCCCTTGTATTCAACAAGAAGATCCTTCAGGTACTGTTCTATGGTGTTGTAAGGAGATGGAAGATTTTTTGAAAAGAAAACTTTTACGCAAAGAGGTTCTTCCAATGTCTTTACGACCTGCTTGCTCGATTTTGAAAGCGAATACGAGCGACTCGATGTAAGATCGAATCGGAAAAAACCGTTCAATGCGACCACGTTCAAAAGAACGAGAACTATAACCAATAAAACGAAATCACTTTTTGGACTTTTCAGCCATTCAACGAATTTATTCTGTTTCATGCCTTTCTCCTGTTTTCAAGAATCTGAACCGTAAGGGCAACGAAGAAGGTGCTCATCGAAAGGAAATAAATCAAATCCCTGCTGTCGATTATTCCTCGTGACATTGATGAAAAATGATAGCCACAGGAAATAAACTGCAAGAAATTGACGATGTACGACGGAAGAAATATCAAAAACTGATCAACCATCGCAAGAGTTATACAAATACCAAAGGCAATAAAAAATGCCACAATCTGATTTTTTGTAAGTGAAGAAGCGAAAATTCCGATTGCACAAAAAGTTGATGCAAGCAAGACTGCTCCAAGATATCCACAAAAAAGCGGGCCAAAATCCATGGTGCCAAAACAGGCTGCGGTAATTGCATAAACCAATGTCGGAACAAGCATGATTGCCGAAGTCACCAATGAAGCAAGGTATTTACCCATCACAACTTCAAACGAATTTACCGGCAAGGTCATAAGCATTTCGATTGTTCCTTTACCCTGCTCCTCTGAAAAAAGTCGCATCGTAAGAGCTGGAATAAAAAGACTGAACAAAAGAGGCAACTGAACAAAAAACTGTCTCAATTCAGCGCGGTTTGCGAGGAAGAAAATCGAAAACAAAAGAAAACCTGAAACTGCCAGAAACAGGAAGGTTACCAGATATGCCACGAAACTTGAAAAATAGGATTTAAGCTCGCGGTTCATTATTACAAAGATAGGATTGTTAGTTTTAGTTTTCATCGGACTCTCCTTCACTTGTAAGAGATTTGAAAACGTCTTCAAGCGTATTTTTCTCAAGATTCAATTCAATAAGTGATCCCAAATTCTTTTCGATAATTTCACGTGCAATTTTTCCACGTATTTCGGCACCATCATCAATTGAAAGCTCAAGTTTCAAAATTTTTCCGAGTTTTTCATCATGAATTTCTGAATTTGCAATAGAAAGAATGCCTTCAATCTTCGAAAGACCGTCTTTTACATCTTGCGCTGATTGATAATCCGTAAGCTGAACCTTAAGTATTGATTTTTGAGCATAACGGCTTTGCAATTCCTGGGTAGGGCTATCGGCAACAATCGTTCCTTTTGAAATAATAATTACCCTGTCGCAAAGCATTTCTACCTCGCTCAAGATATGGGTCGAAATTATAACCGTTCGTGTTTTTCCGATTTCTTTTATCAGAGCCCTTACTTCTATTATCTGGTTAGGATCAAGACCACTCGTAGGTTCATCAAGAATCAATATTTCAGGGTCATTCATCAAAGCATGAGCAAGTCCGACTCGTTGTTTATAACCACGACTTAGTTCGCTTATTTTTTTATGCATGACATCATTAAGACCACAAACACTAGCCAAATGAGGGACTCGTTCCTTTCCGTCAACGTCATGCATTTCAGCACAATATTCAAGATAATCTGCAACTATCATATCAGAATACAGAGGCGCAGATTCACTCATATATCCTATTTTTCGTTTGGCTTCTTTAGGATTATCGCGGATGTCAACTCCATCAATTTTGATAGAACCAGAATCCTGCTCTATAAAGCCTGTAATCATTCGCATGGTCGTAGTTTTTCCAGCACCATTCGGTCCCAAAAGTCCTACGATTTCTCCAGTTTCAATTGAAAAACTTATTGAATCAACAGCCTTGAAAGTTCCGAAAGAACGGGAAATGTTTTCAACTTGAATCATACTTTTTTTCTCCAGTCTTTTAATCTGTATCTTTAAAATTAATAAGATAATTTATGCAGGTCAAGTATCACATACTCATCAATCTTGAATTGAAAAGTGCAAGTCGATAGAATAGAAGATATGAAGAAAATGAGCGGCATTGAATCTGAAAATAAAAAATGGTACAAAAAAGGACTTAAGGATGGCATTCCTATAGCCCTTGGATATTTTGCCGTCTCTTTCACTCTTGGCATTGCCGCCAAAAAAGCAGGGCTCGAACCATGGCAAGCTGCAATCATGAGTTTTGCAATGCTCGCCAGTGCCGGAGAATTTGCCGTCATAACGATAATTGCCTCAGGAAGCGGTTATCTTCAGATGTTTTTGACAACGCTAATCGTAAATCTCAGGTACCTTTTGATGAGTTGCTCGCTCAGCCAAAAATTAGCCCCGGATGAAAAACTTTATCACAGATTTTTGATATCCTACTCGGTTACCGATGAAATTTTCGGAATTGCATCGAACGTCGAAGGAAGATTAAACCCCTTCTATAACTATGGTGCTACGACGATTGCAAGCCCGGCATGGACAATCGGAACTTTTTTAGGAGCCGCCGTCGGTGCGATTTTACCAGGATGGGCAGAAAGTGCTTTTTCCGTCGCCCTCTATGGTATGTTTTTAGCAGTCATAATCCCAGCCGCAAAAAAAAATAAGGTCATCGCTCTGATAGTACTTATTTCTTTTGCCGCAAGTTTTGCTTTTTGCAAAATTCCGTTTCTTTCTGGCATTTCAGAAGGAATGAAAATCATAATTCTGACCCTTGTAATTGCAGCTCTTGCCGCACTGATCTTTCCGATAAAGGAGTGCAAGATAAAATCTTCCTAAAATAGCGTCAGTTTTTATCTTGCCAGTTTGCGTTGCAAACTGCCTTATATATTGCACATTCTCATTTCATTGCGAATGTGCGCTAAAAAGTCGATGTTGAAATTGAAATTTCCGCATTGACTTTTTATGGGAG
>JAQYSN010000142.1 GCA_028725265.1 Spirochaetales bacterium
TTAATAAAAAAAAAGTCAATAACTTGCGAGAAATATTTTTTTAATCGTAAACACCAAATGAAAGAGAGAATCCGATTGATCCATTATCATTTCGTTTGTAGCCAATCTTTGATGAATAAACTGCTGCATCAAAATGAATCATATCAAACCTCAAGCCAAGACCTGCCGCCATATAATCATTGCATAGACCATAACGGAATGTAATGGTGTGGAAGACTTCAAGTTCTGCGCCAAGCGAAAGATATTCATAAAGCATTGAAGGAGAGAATGTCTGCCCATTCTTTTTAAGATTAAAAAGTTCATCAAGTTGTTTATACTGAGCAAAAATTTTTGTAACAGTTAAAAAATGCTTTGTACATTCTTCTAGAGGAAGATTTATCAAAATACCACACTCCAAATTGCTATCCAAAGGCATGTTCCCCAAAATCGAATACTTTCTCTGAAAGGATTTAATTTCATCAATCGAGTCCCATTTTTGAGAAAGAGCACCACTGAAAAAATTCCGCCAGGAAATGCCGAGTGCAAAAACATCTGCAGTCGTGAATGTAATTCCAGCATCAAGTCCGAAACCTGCAGAAAGATATATCGGGAAGAAGGTGTATGATTTTTTTATCAAGTATTCCAAAGCTTCTGAAAGACTTCCATCGTATGAGCCCTGAATATCGAGAAAAGTGAAAAGTCCCATTCCTACGGATAGAATCGTTTTTTCGGTAAATTTAATCGGATAGGCATAGGCAATATCCAAAAGATACTGTTCTCCAGATCCGATTGAAGTCGTACCAACACCGTCCAAAATGCCTGTCGCATAGGTTGAGTTAATAAAAGCTAACGCAAAATTATTTTTTACGAAGCCAAAACAAAAAGGGCCTGACATATTGATATTGATGGGTTCACTTTCAAGTTTTGGCAAGAGTTCTGCAAGATTATCAGAATCTTTCGTTGAGACATAACGGAACAAATCGTAGGTTTTTGCCAAACTTCCATTCATATCGACGGAAAGAAAAGGAAAAAGTTTTTTATCTCCGGTCAAGCCGGTGTTGGCAGGATTTGCAAGAACAGAAAAAAAGGTCGATGAGTCTGCAACGTAATTATCAGCGAGGGCAACTTCACGTGATGTGTATATTTCATTTATAACTGGAGTAAATTCGAAAGTTTCCGCAAAGAGAAAAGAGGATAAAACTATCGATATAAAGCAGGCTAGAATTTTTTTCATCAAAACCTCATCAGTGTAAAATTTTACACTCACATTCACATTCGCTCAAGTTAGAATTTCCTAAAATTTTAACATTAATTTCCTGATTCCACAAGTCTTGAGGAAAAACGCCTTCTTCTAATTGAACATGAGCATGTAAAAAGTTCTCCGTAACGCATCGGGAAAGCCGGTCCTGTCTTTTTTCCATGATAGCCTTGACAGTTTTTCCGACAAAAGATTGAACATACGAACTCTTTTGAGTATCGGCTAATTCAGTCAATCTCTCCATTCTTTTGCGGGCTATATTTTGAGGAACCTGATTTTTCATCGAATACGCCGGAGTTCCAGGCCTTGCTGAAAAAGGGAAAGCATGAATCCAAGAAAAATTGCATTCAGAACAAAGTTCCATCGTCTTTTCAAAATCTTCATCGGTTTCTCCAGGAAAACCTGCTATAATATCACAAGCAATAAACGGATTTTCAAAAACAGACCTAAGATTTTCAACGGCCTTTAAAACCGAATCATGCGTATATGGACGATTCATCGCATCAAGAATTTTATCACTTCCTGACTGGACAGAAAGATGGAAATGAGGTCTAACCCTCGCATCCTTAAGCACATCCAAAAAACGCTGATCAATTCTTTGCGGATAAAGGCTTGAAATTCTAAAATTAATATTTGAAGTGTTCTGATTAAGATATTCCAAAAGATCAGCAAAATCACCTGTTTTTCCAGGAAATTCACTTCTGTACTGACAAAGATTTACGCCAGTAAGAACCACTTCCTTCTGGCCCGCATCCTCAAGTTTTTTGACACGATCCAAAACCTCAGAAGCAGCAAGAGAAACAGGCTTTCCTCGAGCAATATGAATTCTGCAAAAGGAACAGGAATTTCCGCAACCATCCTGAATTTTTATCGAAGAACGCGAATGATTGAAAAAGACATCCGTTGAAAGAGCAAATTTCGTCTTCGTAAATTTTACACCATCATCTATCAAAGTTCGGATTTTTTTTGCATTCTCGGCTGCTGAAGAATCGAATGAAAAGTTTTGATTAAAAAGCATTTTTGGAAGTTCTGCAAGAAAATCTTTTTTCTCACCCGGAAGCACAACTACTCTTTCATCGATTTTTTCTATCTGATTTTTTTCCACCTGCGCATAACAACCAGTTACCAAAACAACAGAATATGAAAATTTCTTCAAGAGAAGATTGATTGTCCTTCGGCACTTCTGCTCGGCCTTTGCCGTAACAGTACAAGTGTTTACGATGCAAAGCTTTGTATCAATTAAATCGTGTTCCTGAATTGAGTTTTGAGATTGAATGGGCTTTACCGAAATCTGCCAGCCGTAATCAGAAAAAATCTTGCATGCACTTTCACTTTCAATCTGATTGAGCTTGCACCCAAGCGTTTCAAAATGTACGATGCTCATCTTATCGAATTTTACTCATCATCCGTTTTTTGCCGTTTCGGGCTTCTATATTTTGAGGATTCAAGGAATAGGCTTTATCGTAGGCAATCGAAGCAAGATTGTAATTTCTCGCCATTTCGCGTGCATAGCCAAGACGTGTCCACCACAAATCATTTACAGGTTCGTTTCGAACCGCCTGCGAAAAGGCAATATCGGCATGCTGAAAACTGCCCTTTCGGATGAAAATTTCGCCCATAAAGTAATAAACGTCTCCGATTCGGCTTCCGTTAAACTGAACCAAAGAAATGTATTCCTGAAACAAAGAAAGAGCGTCGTCGTTTTTTCCCTGATAATACTTGGATTCTGCAAGGCTTTAAACTATATACTGGTTTTAAGGAGAAATTTTTCTAGCTTTTTCTGCCCAGATTTCAGCCTGAGAATACTGTTTATTTGCTATCAAAGCCCAGCATAAAACAATATATGAATTTATGTTTTCGGCGTTCTGGGAAATTTCTTCTTCACAGATTTCAATAGCTTGGTTATAGTTTCTGTTCTTATAAGCCTTCAAGGCATCTTTCTTTTCTTGTGCAAAAGAAAATGATGAAATGAGAAATAAAAAAATAAGAGTAAATGCGAATTGCTTTCTAAAGTGAGCTTTCATTTCTGTTTTATCATGTTGCAGCGGCCGATAAAAGTACTTCCCGGCTCAAGGATAACCTGCTCGGCCGTAATATCGCCAGAAACGGAACCGCCTTCTGCAACAAAAACTATTTTTTGCGCGATAATGTTACCTTCGACTTTGCCCCGAACGAGAACACGACTTGCCGTAATATTTGCACAGACAACAGCATTCGTATCGATAAATAAATCGCTGGTTGCATCAATTGAACCTGTGATACAACCGCAAACAAAAAAAGGTTTTGAGAATTTTACAGTTCCTCGAAAATTTATATCACTTGCAAGAAGTGTATCAAAATCTTCTTCTTCCAACTCGAAAAAATCAGCGTCTTTTGCTTCGAACATAAGTCAAGTTTACTAAGTTTCCTCAGTTTTTACAATGGCTAATTCAACTTGAAACGATCGAATTCACGGTCAAAAAGCGAACGCTGATTACCACTGACAAGGAAGACTTCATGCTTGCCGTCAATCTTGCAGTAAACCTGCTGATCCGTAGCGGCATTTTTTCCAATCTCAACTTGGCGCAGGATTTTGCCATCCTTGCTTGCCGTTACAAATACTGAGTTTTCTCCAAAACCGAATCTCTCCTCATCAGAAGTGCGGCTTACTACGCCGACGACTTCAATTTTGCTGAAAAAATCTTCGATTCTAAGACAGACGTTTGAATCAGCCTGGAATTTTTCTGAAGGTGCATTACCGGCAAAATCCTGCCGCACGAACCATTCATCACCTTGCTTCTCAAAAACGACACTTGGATTTTGGGCATCAAGCCCCTTTTGAATCAAAACTTTGTCAAAACCGTCTTTCAGTTTCAAAGTATAGCCGTCGTTCGCCCCGGAAATCGCTAGCTGGCAAATCAGAGCAACAAGCAAAACAGCGATAAGCACGAGAAGAATCATTTTTCGAAGAGAAATCATTTTAAAAATTTTTGCATCAGAATTCATTTTCATTTTTCACTTCCTTTTGAAATCAAAGTTTCCCTGTTGTCGGTGCTTGCATAGGTTTCCAAAATATGTTTTCTATGTCGAACACGAATTCTCCAAACAACGATTCCTGCAGCAACAATCAAAAGAGGAAGAACGTATTGATTGAATATCTTTGCTGTCCTTATACTTGCAACGGAAGAATTTTTCAGAGTATTAAGAGAAAGTCCCTTTGTTCTCATCTTACACAAATCCTGATTTCCATTCATATAGTCAAAAACGTTTCGAACAAAAAGAGCGATTGGCTGAGAGCCCTGTTCATCAATCAGCATTGGAGTGGTGACCGTAGATGTTCCCATTACAAAGATTTTTCCGTTCTGAACAGCCTTTGAAAGATGACTTGTACCGATATCAATCGTGGACTTTGAATCTGTATCTTTTTCATCAGGATTAGAATCAAATTGACTCGTAAATTTTCCTTCTGCAAGGACTGCAAGTTTTTTTTGTGCCATGTCTTTTTTATCAGGTGGATTAAGGTACATCGGATGAAGCACGATATTTTCGGACATGGACCAAGATGAAGGAGACGATTCTGCAATCACAGAATATTTTATAGAAGGCTTTTCATCAACTTCAATAGAACTGTTCTGCGCGGTAAAAACATAGGCAAGATTTTTGCTAATGTCGTTTTTCTGATTCAAACCAGACTGATCAACCGATGGAATAAAATAAAGCGGAATTTTTCCGTATCCCTGCTGAAACTGTTCGTAGCAGTTCATATCCATCACATAATCGTTATTAAGGATAATTCCATAAGAAGCAAGGAATTCAGATAGTCCTGTATCCTGAACTTCATAAGTCGGGAATGAATATTCTGTTTCGCCAGGTATTTCTTTCATCGTATCTGCAAATACAGTAAGATTTCCGCCCTTCATCAAAAACTGATCGAGTTTATAAAGCGCTTTCTTGCTGAATTTCTGCGTTG
>JAQYSN010000143.1 GCA_028725265.1 Spirochaetales bacterium
TATATCACAGAAATTGAATTTTGTGCGGGGAATCATAATTGTATTGTAAGTTATTATGGGGCCATTTTTTGCTTCGCAAAAAACCGGGCTCCGCCGAAGCAACGCCCTTTCTTGCAATTGTTGATTAGTAGTATCTGTTAAGGAAGAGAATTTCTTTATCTTTTTCTAAGCGAAAATTTTCCCCGTCTGAGGAAATTCTATAAGACACAACGTTTTGTTCTCCGTCAGAATTGATAAATGTCAGTTCGTTTTTAGCTTTATTCTGTGACCATTTTGCACTACCTAAACAAGATGCACCTAACTGAGAGATTTCATTTTCAGAAACTTTTTTTTTAGACAGAACCTTTAAGACTTCACCAATAGAATAAAGTATATCAGTAATAACAAACAAACGCCCATCTTCTTTAAAATAGAATCCCCATATGGCGGTTTCCCCGTCTTCATAATATGTTGCACAATAGGCATGCCCAGAAAGATCATCGTGTGCCTGTTCTGCAAATGCAACTGTGCTGCAAACAGCCATCATGAACAAAGCAAGTACAAACTTTGTGACCAATTTTTTTGATTCGAATTTCATTTAATTCTCCTTATAAAAAGTCAAGAAGATTGTTTCAACAATCGACTGATTTTTTACGCTGTTCCGCAATGTAATGAGGAACAGCAGTTCAATAATAAGTTTGCAACGCAAACTTAGGTAAGATAAAGCCGCTCTATTTTAGCGGTTTTATCTTACACCTCCTTTATTTTGATGATTTCCACACAACTTTTTGTGCGTAGAATCACATTATTGATTATCAATCCCATGGTTAAATCTGTCAAATTAATCAATTCAATAAAAAATTATAATTTACAATTTGATTTTTTTTCAGAATCGAGGGGCATCCAAAAATCTCCAATATACCCACATTGATTACAGTTGATAATTCGGTTAATTTTTCGTATAGTAAAGACATGGAAAACAAAGACGAACTTTGCCCTTGTGGCTCTGGAAAAAAATATTCAGAATGTTGTGAACCGATTATTTCTGGTTCTATCAAAGCACCAACCGCTGAAAGCCTGATGAGAAGCCGCTATTCAGCTTACGTAAAACACGAAATTGACTTTATCGTTGCATCATGCACGAAAAACGAAAAAGAACAAATTGATGTTGATGAAACACGTAGCTGGGCAGAAGAATCAACCTGGCACGGATTAAAAATCCTCAGAACTGAAAAAGGTCTTGAAAATGATAAAGAAGGCATCGTTGAATTTTCAGCTTCCTATACAAGAAAGGGGATGAAAGACCTTCATCTCGAAAAAGCCAAATTCGTAAAGGAAAACGGAGAATGGCTCTACGAAAGCGGAAGTCTGATTCCAACAACAATCGTTCGTGACGGAGCAAAAATCGGAAGAAACGATCCATGCCCTTGTGGTTCTGGAAAAAAATACAAAAAGTGTTGTGGGCGTTAGCACACAACTCGGTAGTTGTCGGAAGACAACGCAAAGTGTTGTGGAAGGTAAACCTTCCACGGCGAGTTTTCTGACGAAAACGTCGTTGTGGCAGATAATAAGTCAAACATCGTTGTGGTCTTTAAAAATATGCTTACTATAACCGGTTTTCATGCCATTGAAGAAAAAATAAAGAGTCTCGACAAAAGCCAAGCCGAAAATGCCACGTTGCTTTACGACAAAGCAGGGCCGCGTGCAAAAAAAATTATTGCAATCGCGCAATCAGGTAAAATCGAATGTCGCCAAGTGTCGACTGCCGAACTAAACAAAGCAGTTTCGTCACTGGACGAGATTGCACGCGACCACCGAGGAATCGTTCTTCAAATTCAAGGCGAAAAGGAAGCGACCTCGAACATCATCGAAGCCGACAACCTAAAATCGTTTTTAAAAACTCGCCTCCATTCAAGTGATAAAGGGCAGTCGAAGCGCTCTATCATCATGATTTTGGACGGTATCACAGACCCACACAACACTGGAGCCATCATCAGAAGTTGCGATCAGTTCGGAGCAGACCTTGTCGTGATTCCGAACCGAAGAAGTGCAACCGAAAGTGAAATCATCGCCCGCTCAAGCAGTGGAGCAGCAAGCTGGGTTCCCCTGATGTTCGTTCCGAATCTTACAAGAACACTCGAAATACTCAAAGATGAAGGCTACTGGATTTACGGAGCCGATGCCGGTGGAGACACCGTGAAAGACTTTTTGACTGGAAAAGCCAAAGTTTCCGACAAGGTTGCCATAGTTATGGGTAGTGAAGGTTCCGGGATGAGTCGAATCGTAAAGGAAAATTGCGACAAAATCATTTCTATCCCGACTTGTGGAAAATTGGACAGCCTCAACGTTTCTGTTGCCGCAGGAATTTTGCTTTATAATTTTAGAAATTTTTGATAAAATATACGCATGTTTCATAGCAATAAAACTTGCATCGCTTTTTTTGCTGCATTTTTTTCAATATTATTTCCAATAGCATTTTCAACATCGCTTTTGTCATGTGCAACAAATCCTAAAGTTGATGAAATCGAAGAAATTGAAATTCCCGAAGGAGAAATTTCGTTCAGGGATTATAACGGCGTCCACTCTTTTCTACCAAACGAAAAAGTCAGAAAACATCCGTATTTAATGGAAAATTTCAAAAAAAAGAACGGACGAGTAATTTATATCGATGAAAATTACGAATGTCTCTACGGCGTCGATGTTTCCCGACATCTTGGCCGAATCAACTGGAAAAAAGTTAAAAAATCAGGAATCGATTATGCTTTCATCAGGATTGGCTGGCGAGGTTACGAAAGCGGAATCCTGCATGTTGACGAACGTTTTCATCAGAATATAAAAGGCGCTCTTGCTGCGGGTTTGAAAGTCGGAGTCTACGTTTTTTCTCAAGCCATAAACGAGCAAGAAGCTATCGAAGAAGCCGAACTTGCCCTGGAAGAAATCAAAGGCTACGAAATTTCACTTCCGATTGTATTCGATCCTGAACATATTTATCCCGATGCTGCAAGAACGGATGATGTTCCTGGCAGCCAATTTACCAAAAATGCCATCGCCTTTTGTGAGGTCATAAAAAAAGCAGGCTTCGTGCCGATGATATATTCGAATCTGCGATGGCAAGGCTTTGTGTTCGACATGGAAAAAATTCAGGACTACAAAATGTGGTATGCTGATTACAAAAAACTTCCAAGAACGCCATACGATTTCGAATTTTGGCAATTTACTTGCGAAGGAAAAATCCGAGGAATCAAACATCATTGTGATATTGACCTTTGGATAAAGAAAATCGAGCCTATGACAGATGTAAACTCTGCTGTAAAAACTGAATCCGCAAAAGATACATCAACTGAAAAACTTGAGCAGGATGAATCTGACAATGAGGAAATCGACAAAGCAATCGAACCTGCTGACGATATGCCGATTTCTAGCGAAACTGAAATTCTAAATGAACTTGATGATTCCAAACCTAATGAAAACTTATCAGATTTAGAACAGAAAAAAGATTCGGATTCAGCTGATGAATAAAATTCCCGGCTTAGATTTTTATGCCGTTGATTTCGAAACGGCAAATTTCAATAAAAACAGCGCGTGCTCAATCGGAATAGTGCGTTTTATCGACGGAGTAGAAGAAAACTCCGCCTACTCTCTGATAAAAACTCCTGATTCATATTTCGTTAAAGAATGGACCGATCAAATCCATCACATTACCTACGAAAACGTTGCTGATAAACCTAAATTCCCAGCTGTTTGGAAAAATATCATCGGCCCTTTTATCGACGAAAATCCGAAACTGCCATTTGTTGCACACAATGCAGGCTTTGATATGTCCGTCATAAAATATACGAACTTATACTACCAGATTCAGTTTCCTCACCTGCACTACTTCGATTCGCTGGCGATTTCACGAAAAGTCTGGCCGGAACTAAAATCCCACCGACTAACATCCCTTGCAGAAAATTTCGGAATCAACTATCTTGCGCATAATGCACTTGAAGACGCTCGGACCTGTGGCATATTGGTAAATCTAGCAAGCGAATGTGTACAGGCAAAATCAGTTCATGATTTGTTGAAAAAGCTGAAGATACAGATGAAAATCCTTCGCTAAAACTCTAAGGATGTCGCCACTAGCAACAGGACTTACAAAATCGTATAATTGATTTATGGAAAATCTTACAAGCAAACAACGAAAAGAATTTGAAAAAGCCGCTCACGACTTGGAACCTGTCGTAATCATCGGAGGAAACGGCGCTACAGAAGGCGTAGTCAAAATGATAGATGACTGCCTGACTCACCATGAACTAATCAAGGTAAAGTTTAACGAATTTAAAGACGAAAAGAAAGAAATCACAGACAACATCGTTAACGAACTTGGCGCGACACTGATTCGAATTATCGGGAATGTCGCAATTTTGTATCGCGAAAATCCAGAAAAAGACAAATAAGTCAAAATCAAAAATCACAAACTCGAAAGTTTTTCACTGAGTTCTTCCCATTCCGAATTGAGCTCAGTGATTTTTGTTTCCAATTCATCGATTTTAGAAGAAATTTCCCTGCACTTTTCGCCGTCAGAATAGACTTCGGGAAGTGAAAGTTGCATTTCAAGGGATGTCTTCTGTTCTTCCGCTTCATCAATTTCAAGCAAAATCTGCTCTTCGCGCTTTTCAAGACGCTTCTTTTCAGCCGCAAGACGTTTTGTCTCTTCGCGGTTAAGCTGATTTGCGCTCATCGTCTTGGCCGGAGTCTCTGATGTGCTTGCGCTGGCCTTGAGCGAAGACTGAATCTTGCTTGTATTCGACATCTGAACACTAGACTGTGAGATTTCAATCTGAGAAAGGTAATATTCGTAGTTTCCAGGAAAATTTCGTGCAACTCCAGGATGAAGTTCCAAAACTCTCGTCGCAAGTTTTTCGATAAAGCTGCGATCGTGACTGACAAAAATAATAGTTCCGCCAAAATCTTTCAGGGCATCGAGGAGGACGTCCTTAGAATGAAGGTCGAGATGGTTCGTAGGCTCGTCCAAAATCAAAAGATTGATAGGTTTCAAAAGAAGTCTCAAAAGAGCAACACGGCTTTTTTCACCACCGCTCAAAACGTCGATACTCTTAAAAACATCATCGCCCCGAAACAAAAAGGAACCGAGCATATCACGAAGTTTAGGAATCAATTCAAGAGGAGCCTCACTTTCCAAAAGCTCAAGGATGGACATGCTTCCTTTCAAAGTTTCAGCATTATCTTGTGTAAAATATCCGACCTGAACACCTGCTCCAAGTTTCAAAGTGCCAGAGTAGTCACTGTCAGCTCCTGCAATAATCCTAAGCAAAGTTGATTTTCCTGCACCGTTTCGGCCGACGACGACAAGCCTTTCTCCGTTTTCCACAAGAAGATCCAAATCTTTAATTACGTGATTATCAAACTCGCTGCCATCAGAACGAATGGAAACCCAAGTTTTATTCAGGGCTTCTCCTGTAACAACAATTTTTCCAGAGTGAGGAGCAGGCGGAAACGAAAAATGTATTTTTTTGAGGTTCTCGGGAATTTCGATTTTATTTTCCAGAATTTTATCGAGCATTTTCTGTCGCTCTTGTGCCTGAGCAGCCTTTGTCGCCTTTGCACCAAATCGACGTATAAAATCCTCTAGTTTTTTGATTTCAGCCTGTTGCAGTTCATAGCGCTGAATCAGGCTTTCAAGTTCAACCTGACGTACTTTTTCATAATGAGTGTAATTTCCAGGATATCGATTAAGATTACCATTAAAAAGCTCGTAAATTTCGTTTACGGTAACATCAAGAAAATATCGGTCGTGGCTTACGAGTAAAAATCCTCCAGAAAAATCGGCAAGGAACTGTTCGAGCCAGTTTCGAGCTTCTATATCAAGATAGTTTGTAGGTTCGTCCAAAAGCAGGATGTCTGGATTAGAAAGCAAAACTTTAGCCAACGCAATTCGCATCTGCCATCCGCCCGAAAACTCTTCGACATTGCGTCCAAAATCCTTCTGCTCGAAACCAAGCCCCAAAAGAACGCTTTCACACATTGCTTGCCTTCGATGGTAGCCAGAATCGTCAAGTTTTTGAATGAGTTCTGCCTGTTCTTCAAGTTTGAGCTGTTCGCCGAGCATATCAATCTGCTTTTGCATTTCATGGCCAAAATCAAAGGCCTTATCGACTTCTTCCATCAGTGAACAACCGTGATGAACGATTCCCGACTGGGGCAGATATCCTATGCGGCAATTTTTTTCGACGGCACGATTTCCACTATCTGCCTGCGAAATGCCAGCAAGAATTTTAATCAAAGTTGATTTTCCAGAACCATTTCCACCAGTAAGGGCGGCTTTAGTTCCTTCAGCAAGATTAATCGAAACGTCTTTTAAAATATCGCGGTCGCCAAAACTAAGAGAAATTTTCGAAAACTGAACGAATGCCACTGTATCCGCCTTATTTTCCAAAGAAGATGATGACAGGATTCGTGCTTTTTTCTGTTACGACTTTATCCTTGAATTTTGCACGCTGAACATCTTCAAGCCGAATTCCATTAGGCTCAATTTTGTAAAGAAAACTTACTTTTTTTCCGTTTCCGTCAAATTTTAATGTCAAAATGCCATCATATTCTGATTTCAATGCAGAGGCTAAAAAGTACTCGATTGAGACAGTACCTGTTCCGCCAGCTCCATCAGGAATAAGCGATGGAGTGAGAAGTTTGTAACCGCTCCATGAGAAAGTATTATCAGGATAAAAATTTATCTTTCCGTAGCTGGAACTTGAAAAGGTAGGGCCTGCACTTGCAATTTTACCGTACTCATTGATTCGTCGATTGGTTTCTCGCTCGATTATGGTGTCGATGCTTTCAGAAAGAGCCGAAAGATTCACTGTCAACTGTCGCTGATTTTCATCAACATACTGAAGGAAAATAGAGGCACTTGTTCTAATAGTCATCGTCAAGTTAGAATCGTTGAAGCGATAGACTCTGTTTCCGATTTTTGTAATTCCATTAAACGGAAATGAGAAATTCATTTTTTCTGATGTCATTTTCACGATTCCGTCAGAATTATACCCAGTCTCAAATTTATATTCAGGATTGATTGACTCAAGATCTACGTGGCGCTGATTCACCATAGTCTGATATTCTTCTGGATACCAGGTAGCTGAAAGAATTTTTTTCATGTAGTCATCGTAAAGATTTTCTTCTTTTGCAGCGACAACGTTCTGTACCGATTTTTCGTTTTCGTTGTAAACATTAAGATTGTATGAAAAACACCATCCCAAAGAGCCGTCGTTCGTAAGAACTTTAAGCCAGTCGCCTTCGAGCGGCTTATTTCCGGCCATTACGACAGCACCGTTTCCCTTGTAAAGGACTTTCAAGATTTCGCCTTCCCTAGTTCTGTAAATCTGTCGGGAAGTATTCTGAGGTTCACTTCGGATTGGAAGACCATCGCGCTTTACGCTTGCGTAATAATGCTGATATTCAGCATATTTTTTTTGGACATCAACGACCTTTCGTTTTGAAGTCGGTTCTGAAATTTTCCAAAGAGGAACTTCGCATTTCAATTCCGTATCAGGAATTCCGATTACGTAGCAGTGACTGATGTTTGATTTGATATAAACAGGAACGATTGTTCCGTCTGAAAGATTTTCTTTCGGAATTGACCAAAGAACGACTGAATATCCGATTTTTTTTGAACAAGAAGTAAACGCAAAAATAGCTGATATAATAAATAAAGCAAAAGCAACAGTTTTTCTATTGAGTTTCATGATTAGAGTATAATTTAAAGATGTGGTCGTTGCAACTGAGGGAAAAACTAATTTTTGCTACGATTGACCGCGGGAATTATGTGCACGAATTTAGGAATTATGCGCAGAAATTCAGCCTGAGGTTGTGTATTTTTCCCTACATTCTACTAACACGATATCCGATAGGCGTACTGCACAGTTTCCTTGTCCAACACTTCTTTTTCGGAAAGATAGCAGGCGATTTCCAAGCAACTAAACAATTGCCTTATGTTTCCCATCCAGTCTTCACTGACCAAAAAACGCATTGCATGGATATCAACGGTTTTATTTCTTGAACGCAGGTATTGCATGGCAAGCCTTGGAATTTCATGACGACGTTCGCGTAAAGGCTTTAAGTGAATCGGCATAACTGAAATTCTGTGATATAAATCCTCTCGAAACATTCCCCGATTCACGGCATTTTTCAAATCTGTATTTGTTGCACAAATTACTCGCGCATGTGACCTACAGATTGAAGTAGAACCAAGCTTCATGTAAATACCTTCGGATAACACCTGAAGTAGCTTGGCTTGAGTTGCCAACGAAAGTTCGCTCACTTCATCCAAAAATATCGTACCGTTGCAAGCTTCTGAAAAATAACCCTTTTGAGTTTTCGCACCTGTAAAAGCTCCTTCGACACATCCGAACAAAGTGCTTTCTGCAAGAGATTCGGAGATACCGGCGCAGTTGAGGGGCATGAATGGACCTTGTTTCATCATCGAACAACAATGAACAGCACGTGCAGAATGAGTTTTACCAGTTCCGCTTTCGCCAATAAACAAAAGTGGCAGATTTCCGTAGTTTAAATCTTTAGAGAGCTTTTCCAACTTTTATCCAACTTTTCAATTTTTCTATTCAAACTAAATTTATCGGATATAGTGAATGGCCAAGTCCCCCTTTGGTCATCCTCAAGTCTTATTCTATTTTTCTACCTGTGATTTCTCTTTTTTGAATAATTTATAAACAAGCAAAACCGTCAAATACCAGCAATATGGAAAAAACAGGAAAATCTTAAACGGATTTGTAAAAATCTCATGGGCCATTTCTGTACCTCGAGAAAAGGTCTTGTCAGAAATTCTTCTCTTGCGCTTCGAAAAAATTCCGAAACAGTCCTTGTAGTACAAAAAGATGCCGCCAGAAAGGCTTTCCTTGCGTCTAAACGTCCACAAATCCCCATCTTTTATGCCGTCACTTGTAAGCAACATTGCAGGAGAAGCCTTATGAATCGCAGCAATTATATTCGGTTCATAATTCTTTGGGTAATATCCAATAAATCTTCCTACAATCTGAAGACCAGGAAACGTTGCATGAACATTTCTTTCTACATTCATCAATGAATCTTTTCGGGCTCCAAACAAATATATTGATCTGAAATTTTTATCAAGAACATTAATCATGCTGATTACAGCTTTGAACTGATGATAACGAACAGGCACCGGAAGTTTCAAAAATTTGCAGCCGCGGATAATGCTAGGGGAAACAGGAAGAACCAATGAAGCGTTTTGGAGACATTCCATATATTCCTGATTTCGGCGGGCTTTTAGAATATCCCAAATCGTGATGAAACAGATTTGTGAAAATTCTTTTTTCTGAGAGAGTTCCTCGATTTGCTTATACAAATCTTCTTCTGGAAGAACATCGATAGGAACTTTTAAGAAACTTATTCGCTCTTTTGCCATGATTTATACTCCGTAAGCGCACTTTGTATTGCAGCAATTCCGTAAAGACATGCAGTTTCACAGCGCAAAACATTTGTTGCAAAATGGATCAGATTGAAGTCGTGATCCTTTAAGAATTGAAGCTCTGAATCCGACATTCCGCCTTCAGGGCCGATTGCTAAAGCAACTTTTTTGATTTGACTGCATTTTCCATTCAAATGATCGAAAAGACTTTTTTGCGCGATATCAGCTTCGTGCAAGACAAATGCTATTCTATTGTTTTTTTCGGCAGAAAAATTTGAATTTTTAAGAATTATCTCATCTTTCTCCGTTTTTTCCAAAGAGTTTTGACTGCTATTTTCCCAAAGAGAAATCGCATCTTTCAGTTTCATCGGGTTCTCGATTTTTGTATCAATCGGAGTTCCGCTTTGCTGTCTAGCTTCCTTAACAAGTCGCTCAAATCTTTCATTCCGTGACTCAGGCACGGCGGGACTAAAATCACCGATTACCGGCACAATCCGAGAGATGCCACACTCAACGCACTGTCTGATTATCAAATCCATCTTGGTCTTTTTTGGAAGAAACTGAAAAACCCAAAATTCGATTCCGTTGGATTTAATCGAGCTAGGCTCCACGCCACGAGAGACAGTTTCAATTTCGTACTTCGAAAGGATTTCATCACAAAGTTTGAAAATCAACTGCTTGGATTGAATTTTAGTAACGACCATTTTTACAAGGCTTTGATCTGGCAGACGTACCCAAACGACATCGCCAATTTCCAGCCGAAGCACCTGCGAAAGATATTTAAAATCTTTGCCCGAAATGGTTAAAAATCCACCTTTATCGGGCATAGTCGAAGCAATGTATTGTCGCATATCAACGAGAAGAGTTTTTATCAGATTTTTCTTTTTCGACTTCCAATTTAGCAGCATCCTGAAGTTGCTTCAAAGTCAGCGTTGAATCAAGAAGTTTGTCAAAGTTTTCTTTGCTGAAAACGTTGAGAGCCGCAACAAGCTGGTCGTCAAAATCAAGATCGTAAAGGAAAGGTTCCTTGTGTCGATAAAGTTCAAGCCTTATAAGACGGCGCATGAATTTTTCGTTAACCGGATATTTCACACACAATTCTTTCGCAGCAGCACTAATTCCAGAGTCAGAAAGGTTCGGATGTGACTCTACGTACTTTGCAATCGCATCATCATTTACCATATCCACGTAAATTTTTTCTTCGTCTTCGGTCAAGCTGATGAGTTTTACTTCCCTATCCGGTGGAATTCCAATTTTATCGATATTTACATCAGACGGTGTGTAGTATCGGGCCATAGTAATCTTAACGCCATCGCTATTATAAAGAGGGATGAGTTGCTGAACAGAGCCTTTTCCGTACGAACGCTCGCCCATCAGATATGCAAGTTTGTGATCCTTGAGTGCCCCGGAAAGAATTTCAGATGCACTTGCTGAACCATGATTTATCAAGACGATGATAGGAATATTTTTTGGCATCGTCGTTTTTGCCGGCGTAGCAGAGAAAAGTGAGTCGATTTCACCCTTTCTGTTTTTGGTCGAAACAATCGTTCCATCATCAATGAACTTATCAGCGACATCACGAACACTCGTAATAAGCCCACCTGGATTATTTCTAAGGTCGATGATGAGACCGTCGTAGGATTTGCCGAACGAATCCAAAGCTTCCTGAACCTTGTCTGGTGTGAGAGGCGTAAATTCGATAATCTTTATGTAGCCGATTTTCTTGCCGTTGCTAGGAATTGTCGTAAATTTTACGGTAGGCACCTCGATAATTTCCCGAACTAGGTCCAAATCGAAAATCATGCTCTTTCCGCGCTTAATCGTTACGTGTACGGTTTCGCCGACTTTGCCCCGAAGTTTACTTAGAACATCATCCATCGTTATATCAGCTGTTCCAACTCCACCGATTGCAATTATATAGTCGCCGGCCTGAACTCCAGCCTTATAACCAGGGCCTCCTTCAATCGGAGAAGCTACTTCGACATAAGCAGGTTTTTCAGGGGTCGAAGCTACAGGTTTCGTAATAGAAAGACCTACACCACCGAACTCACCAGTAGTCGTATCGTTGAAACTTCTCATCGTAGAAGAATCTAAGTATTGTGAATAAGGATCATCCAATGCTTCAAGCATCCCCTTGAGGGCACCTTCGTAAAGAACCTGCGGATCAACTTCATCAACATAGTTTTGCATTACAAAACCGAAAATACTGTTGATAAGCTGCATGTATACAGAAGACTTTATCTGTTTTTGTTCACCTTGCTGTTGTTGAGCGTAAACACTCGGAGTAAAAACTGCATAGCAACCAAACATTAGTGCAAATAAAACTACGCAAAATTTAATAAGAAATGATTTTTTTTCTGATGAGTTCATAACGCCATTCTACAATGTCTACAACGTAAAATCAATAATCAAAAAAAGGGCAACCGCATTACAAGGATAACAGTTCATCTGCAAAGAGTTGTTACTGAGCAAGCGGTTATTCAGGAACTAAGAAAAATCCGATTATTCTTTGTGTATGTGTAAACTGGATGAAATCTGTTACACAGGCAGAAGCAGATGCTTGCTTGCAAAAATTGGGAATGAAGTAGACCTCTTCAGTTCGTGGCAAAATGTCACGAACTGAATAATTTTTTTCTATATAAACATCTGTTGCAACAAGGCTTTTTTGCGTTGCTGCCATGTGGTTACTACTTTTTGTTGGGTTTGGATTAATGAATCCATGATTGAAAGACAGTCGGCGATTTTTTGTTGTTCTTCGATGCAAGGTAACTTAATTTTAAGGGTAGAATATTCTTCGGAGTTTATTCCTGGCTGACCTGAACGGGTAGACATTACATGAACCCACTTTTCATATTCATGTGTACAAGTTTGATAAAATACAAATCTGGCATTTGCATCTTTTATATGAAATTTAATAAGAAATCCTGCAAAATATAAGTCTCCATCATTTGGATTATATAAGTATGTTTTACCTGTAGATGCTCCGGTTCTTGCAAAGACAATATCGTTTTCTTCTAATAAATAATCATCAGAAAATTCCGAAGGAGTTGTTATTTCTTCAGGAGAAAAAGTGTGAGTTACTTCATCAATATCTGTGATTCTCAAATACTTATGCTCTCCATCATAATCAATTCCAGAAGCGTTTAAACCATATTTTGGAGATGATGAAATCTCTCCCAATTTCTTTTCTTCCCATGCAGGGAAATCTGTGCCGTCGTCGGATTTGAAGCGGAGTTGCCGGGTGAAAAGTTTTTGCATTAAGGCTTTTTTCTTTTTTTGCAGGGTTTTTAGAATCTTTGTTTCTGCTGTGATTATTGAATCTACATTTGAAAGAAAATCTGCGATTTTTTGTTGTTCATGAATATCCGGAAGTTTTATTTTATATGAACCATATTCTTCTGAATTAATACCAGGTTGTCCAGAACGTGTAGACATAACATGAACCCATTTAGAATACTTATGTGTTAGTGTCTGATAAAAA
>JAQYSN010000144.1 GCA_028725265.1 Spirochaetales bacterium
ATCCCAGCTGTTGAAAAGGGAAACCAGGCGGTTGTCCAAAGGTTCGGCGAAATCAGATGCAATATGAACAGCCGAAAAATCGAAATTCTCGCGGTTTTGTTTTTTTCTGTAAGCGAAATATTCGACCAGGGCAGTAGAATCCTTACCGCCTGAAGCACCGATGAGAATTTTATCGCCGTTTTCAATTAGATTGTATTCATAAACGGCCTTATCTATTACGCTGAAAAGTTTTGGCTGTCCCATTAAAAACTCCAAATCCGTATTAAAAAAAAGGCTGCCTAAATTATTTCAGGCAGCCCTCAAATCATAAAATCAACTGAGCAGCATTAGTTTTTATTTTGATCTTTGTTGCCAAGTGAAGCAAAGTTCTTTTTTCTTGTTACAGAAATCAAACTTCCTGCAATAAAGATTGAAGAATAGAAACCTGAAGCCAAACCGACCATAAGGCAAGCTGCGAAGTTTCTCATACTTCCTGACGTAAAAATCAACAAAGAAAGAGCTGCAAGCATTGTTGTTACTGTTGTAATAACAAATCGTGTTAACATTTCTGTCTGTGAAATATCAAGCATTTCTTTTATGCTAGAAACAGTAATAAGTTTTGAATTTTCACGAACTCGGTCCAAAACAACGACAGTATTGTTGATAGAATAACCTACGATTGTCAAAATAGCAGCAATTGTAAGCGAATCAATTTCCATCTGTGTCCATGCAAGGAATGTAATGATGATAAGAGCATCGTGTACAATTCCAAGAACTGATGCAAAAGCAAAGTCCCACTTGAATCGGATCGTTACGTAAATCCAAATCAAAAGCAAACTTGCAACTACAAGGAAAATTGATGAACGCACAAGTTTTCCAGAAAAATTTGAACCGATAAAATCTGTTTTTACAACAACCCAGTTATTTTCGCCAAACTTATCATTCATAACTTTTGCTATTGATGACTGAATGTTCTTACTTACTTCAGGATCTGTTCCATCATCACCTACACGAATCTGGAAGTTATCGTCTGTTTTTGTACCGATTTCTTTTACACGAACATCACCCAATTCTGAAAGAAGTTCGCGCATTTCATCAGTTGTAATTACAACAGAACTTTTATCAACAAGATGAAGATAAAGCGGTGTCTTTGAAAGCAGAGAAGATGATTGTGTATCAAGAAGCAACCCTTCAGAATTTTTTGTTCCGTCATTAAGTACAGAAGCTTTTACGTCAGAAACCTTGTTAAAGGCCGCTACCATATCAGCTACAGTAGGATAATCGATAAACAAAAATTCATGAGTTGTCTTTTCAGCACCGATTCCGCTTACTACAAATGAAACTGCAGAACTAGAAGTCTGTACAGACACGTTAGCAGATCCGCTGTATGTAACAGAAATTTCAGCAGGTGCAATTTTAATTTCTTCAACCAAACCTGGCTTAAAGTCCAAGCCAAAGTTTAATCCTTTTACGCATGTTATTACGATCCCACTGATAATAATTAATGATGAAATTATAACACTGGCAAGGAAGCCTTTACTAAAATGAACAGTTTTTTTCATTATTTAATCCCCCAGCCAATACTTATTTTTTCAGCATGTCGAACATCTGTTCCAAAATCAAACATCAATCGAGAAACAAATAATGCTGTGAATACTGATGAAACAACACCAATTGAAAGGCTGACTGCAAATCCCTGAATAGAACCTGTACCGAGCTGAGAAAGGAATATTGCGGCAATAAAAGTCGTAATATTTCCGTCCATAACCGCTCCCAAAGCTCTGTCAAAACCTGCTGCAATGCAAGCTTCTCGACTCTTTCCTAGTCGTCTTTCTTCTTTGATTCGCTCAAAAACGATTACGTTTGCATCGACTGCCATACCGATTGTAAGAATCATACCAGCAATTGATGAAAGAGTAAGAGTAAGATTAAAAGCACTCAGAATACTGAAAATAAAGTACATGTTCAAAACCTGAGCGACTACTGCATTTACACCAGCACCTTTGTAAAAAATCAACATGAAAATCATGATGGCAACCAAACCACCAATAATTGCAAAAAGACCTTCGCGAATTGCCTTTGCACCCATTGAAGCACCAATAATCTGCTGGCTTTCGATTGAAAGAGGAACGCTAAGCCATGCTGTCTGCAAAACTTTCTTTAAGTTCTGTGCTTCATCAAGACCAAAACCATTGATTGCTACACGTCCACCTGTAATAGGCTCATTGATTCGGGCATAAGACTTAACCTTATTATCCGAGATGATGGCCATCTGATCGCCAGTATGTTCCGTAGTAAAGGCAGCGAAAATATCAGCACCCTCCGAATCGAGCGTAAAATCCACCTGTGGTCGACCACTATATTGGTCAGTTCCAATATCAACTGACTTTACGTGTTTTCCTTCAAGGGCAACTTCTTTTTTAACTGCAAGATAACCGATTCGTTCATCAAGACCATAATCATCTTTTGTGTAAAGTCCAAGAATCTCGCAATCATCAGGAATAATCGAAGGATTAAGCAAAGAGCCATCAGCAGCAAATGTTCGTGCAGGATTCTGTGTGTAATACTGCTCAAAAGCCTGCGTTGCGGCGATGTCTACAAGACGGAAATTCAAGATTCCCTTACCCATGATGATAGAACTGATTGAATCTGCCTGAACGGCACCTGGAATTTCAATGTAAATTCTGTCATCACCCTGTCGGCGAATAACAGGATTTGAAAGACCGAACTTATCGATTCTACTTGAAAGCGTTTCTACAGCCTGTGTCATCGCATCTTCTTTCAAGGTCTTGATTTCTTCAGAAGTCAAGTTTTCCTGAGAGGCAACTACAGCATCAAGGTCAGCCTTTACGATGACGTTAAGACCACCCGACAAGTCCAAACCTAATTTTACGGAGTTATTGTAATGTTTTCTATCTGCAAGGATTGCATTTCTATATTCCGCTTCCAAAGCATCGAGCATTTCGCCTTCATCCCTAAAAGCTCTTAAAACCTGTGCAAGATTAGGATGAGAAGGCAAAGATTTTTTATAGCTTTTTGCATTTTTCTTTGCAATCTTCACAATAAACGAATACTCTTCTGGAATCTGAGCATTTCCATTCTGGGCAACCAGTGACTGAAGAAAAATAACATCATTTGATGCCTTGATTCTAGAATAATCTTTTATCCTTTCTAGAGAACTTGTTGCCAAAGCTTTGTCTTCTTTTGGTGTCATTCCATACCATGCAATTGACGGCCATAAGAAAGCAAAACAAACGGCAACGACTAGAAGGATGATAAAGAAACGAGTTAACTTTTTCATTTCTCTCTTCCTTTTTCTTTGTGATAAACTATTTCAATTATTTTTCAGCAGATGAAGAATCTTCTGTTTTCTCAGCTGCTTCACCTTCTGTTTTTTCAGCTGCAACATCCTGTTTTTCTTCAACTTTAGATTCTTCTTTCTTAGATTCAGATTTTGGCTCTTCAGCTTTTACTTCTTCAGCTTTTACTTCTTCAGCCTTAACCTCTACAGCAGAATCCTTCTGTTTTTTGCTGAAAAGACTGAACTTTTTCTTTGGTGCAGCAACTTCTTCTTTCTTTTCAACCTTATCTGTGATTACTGTAGCTACAGCCGAACGGTTGATTTCAATTTTTGCATTATCATCAACACGAATAACAATTGTCTCTTCCTTAGTATTTGTTACAACACCATGAATTCCGCCGATAGTAACAACCTTGTCACCCTTTTTCAAAGCAGAAATCATTTTCTGAGTTTCCTTTTGCTTTTTATTCTGTGGTCGAATCAAAAAGAAATAGAATACAACAAAAATGAGAACAAAAGGTACAATCGACATCAACATGTTACCTTTTCCAGCGCCTTGTCCAGCTGCCTGTGTAGCAGCCTGAAGTAATACATCAAACATATTTTTCCATCCTTAATTTTTTATATAAAAAATCTCTAGTTTCAAAAATAACATTTATAGGTAAACATCGTCAATATGGCTTTACCTTGTCTTTAGCAGTTCTTCAAGCTGGGAAGAAAGAGTCATAAGTTCGGCATTCTGAGGATTCAAAGCGATAGCCTGCCTTAAGTAATATTGGCTTTTTCTGTAATCAGCCTTGTCAAAATAGTAATTATACAAAGCAAGCAACGCATTCTGATTTCGCGGATTTGCAGTAAGACAGGAGCGAAGATCTGCAAGCTGAGCTTCCGACGAAGAAGCAATCCTTGATTTTTCAAAATATAGGTCGCTTTTTACCTGATTTGAATAATCTTTTGAAAGGGATGCTGTTATCTGTTTCAAGGCTTCCGCCCGATTTCCTTCTGAAATCAAAATTCTGATTTGTGCAAGGTCGACAAAGGATTGATCAGAAGTCAGTTTCGAAAGCAAAGGTATTGCCTTTCGGGCATCAGAATTATTTTTGAGGTATAAACAAATTTCAATTCTCAAAGAAACTGTTTCCAAAGAACAATTTCCCTTTTGAATAAGTTCAGAACTCAAAGAATAAGCTTCCTGCCATTGTTTTTCATTTACAAGAATCTTGAGCAACAATTCCTGACTTTTCATATTTGAAGGTTCTGTTGCAATAACTTGCTCCACAAGTTCACGACTCGATTTAGTTCCGATCTGCTGTCCAGAAGAAATCATCAGTTCAACTGCAAAAAGAATCACCTCAGTATCATCAGGATAAAGATAAAGAGCCTGAGAAATTGTATTAGAAGCAGTCGTATTATTCTTATTCCAATCCCTCTGCAAGGTCGCTCGCATCAAAAGATAGTCTTTCGAAGTATTGTCATTTCGAGAATAGGCATCAAGAAGCGAAGATGCATTAAGATATTCGCCTTCTGACATAAGCATTTTTGCCCTGAGAAGGATAAAATCCGGGTTATTCGGCTGCTGTTGCAAAGCACGGATTATATACTGCTGAGCTTCCGCCATTTTTTTCTGATTCAACGTTGCATAAGCACAAATCCTAAGATAGTCAAAATTTTCTGGGTTACTTTCCAAAAGCGCATTTGCAATCGCAAAAGAACGTTCATTATCGCCCACTTTCAAAAGTGATTCTGCATAGCTACGTTTTAGATTTATATATTCAGGATCTATCTCGCAGGCTTTTTGAAAAAAAACATTTGCTTCTGAATAATGCTGCTGCCTATATGCGAGAACTCCCCTAAGATAATTTGCTATGAAAGATTCCGGAAATTCTGAAAGAGCAATATCAAGCGATGTCCTTGAATCGGCAAAAAAACCTGTTGAGTTAGGAGAAGTTATAAGAACAAGGGATGGAAGAACGCGAACAAAAAAATCGTCATAAGCGGCACTGTCATCATAAACGCCTTTTTTCGCACTATCCAAAATTGAAATATAGTCGTTTTCTTCAGTCAGTGTAGGTACTAGCCATAAAATTTTGTCTTCAGGATACAAAATCTGCATCGTTTCATAAATCATGTTCAAAAGGACAGCCTGGCTTTCAGTATATTCCTGTTCGCTCTGGCGCAGATTTGCAAAAGCTCGCTTTAGCGAAAGACGGGTTCCGATTTTTACATCATTAACAATACTTTGATCGATTTCTGACAAAGATGATGAAACTTTTTTCTGAACGGGAACGGAAAGAGATACACCTTTTTCTGCAATCACCTTGCCTTCAGCATCTGCTTCTGGCGTAGATTTACATGCAAATGAGAAAAATGACAATGTTACAAAAGTCAAAACAACTAGTGCTTTAAAAAATTCGCGTCGGTTCATAGTTGAAAATAAGTGCTATCATATTGTAAAATATGACTATGTTTCAAATTAATAAATTATCACATTTTGTTCTTTCTGTATATATTGCTTTTTCAGTATTTTTTTTAACTTCTTGCGCCGAACAGACTGAAACAACTTTACGACGAGAAAAACTCTTAAAAATCCTTGAAACAGAAAATACAAAAGATGAATCATCTTTTTCGATAATCAAGCAGATTGCCGAAAGTTACAAACTTGAAAACAATGATGACGAATTGATTCTTTTTCTCACTGATTTTGTGGAAAAAAATCCATCGAATCCATACAACGCATATTGGTTACTTTTGATTGCAGACACGTACATGCAAAACAACGCTGACTCCATCGCCGAGTATTATTTTGACAGAATCATCCAAAACTATGATGATCTGACAATTCAGGGAAAATCTATCCACATTTATTGCCTTCAAAACCTGATTCAAATTTCAAAAAACTCGGATAGCAGAATCTTATATTTTAACCAGCTAATTTCCAGGTTTCCAGACCAGACAAACATAACGGAACTTTATATGCGTCTAGCATTGGAATACGAAAAAGTCGGAGAATGGGAACAAGCCTTAAAAACCTACTCGCTCTTTCTTGAACGCCCCGACGCCTCGACAATTCAGATTGCAGGAATTTCGGACGCCTACTCAAGAGCCAGAAAACTCATCGACTTCAATAACTCTCCAAAAGACTGGACTTTTGAAAGTCTCGAAGCATTGGAATCGGCAATCAAAAAAGCTATTTCACGATACAGTTATACACAGCTTGATAAATATCGATCAAAAGTCAACTTTTTTGCAATGTCATGGAAACAGGAAGAACTTGATACAAACAGTCAGGAAAAATTTTCCATGCACGACTACATGAGGGGAAATAAAATCCGCTTCAGTCAAGAACTTGACGAATCATCAAACTCAACGGAAGCCTATTTAAGAACTACCGGATGGAGTTTGTACATCAATGTATGGTATCTTTATTTTAGAAAAGTAAACTTTCCTCTTGATCCAGAAATTCACGGTCAATGGGAATGGGCAGGAATCTATTTTGGCGAAAAACTCTAGAAAAATCGGTTTTATATTTTTAACCGTAGCATTATTTTTATCGACTAGTCGTTCTGTTTATGGCGCAGACGAAATGAACGAAGTTGAAATTGAACAAAAAACTCTGACAGAAAACGTCGAAACAAGTGAAGACTCACTCGAAATTGAAAACGCAAGCGTAATTGAAGAAAGAGATAACAAAGAATCAGCAGAAGAAATAAAAAGCTCTGCAGAAGAAGGTGATGATAAAAACGACACCTTAAACAACGCAAAGACGTCCGTAGAGAAAAAGCAAAATCCAGCTAAAAAAAATCAAGTCCATAAAACTTCTCCGGCTAAAAAAAACACGGTTCATAACAAGAATCAAAAGAGCGTAGAAACAGAAGAAATTCAAGAAGAACAAATTACAGAGGAAACTCAGGATAATACAGAGCCTGTTTTTCACGAACTAGACATTGAATTTGCAGAAAACGCCACTGAACAAGCCCTTACAAAAAAATTTCTCGAACAATATTCGGCTGAATCAAGCAAAAAATATCTTACGGCTATAATGAAAAATTCCATTCCCTACAGAGCTTACATCCAAAAAGCTTTAAAAGAAAATGAAATGCCGCTTTGTCTACAATATCTACCTGTAATAGAATCTGGCTACAGAATTACAGCCCTTTCAAAATCAGGTGCACACGGAATTTGGCAGTTTATGATGAACAGCATTTCGCCATACGGGATGCGAGTAAATATGTGGATGGATGAAAGAATCGATCCTTGGACAAGCACAGATGCCGCATTAAAAAAACTAAAAGAAAACTACGATGCACTTGGCTCGTGGGAACTCGCCCTAGCTGCATATAACTGCGGACTTGGCGCAATGCGAAAAGCCGTAAAAAACGGAGGCACGAATGACTTTTGGGAACTCTGCCAAAAGGGTTTTATCAGACCAGAGACAAAAAACTACATTCCAAAATTCATTGCCGTAGCAACAGTACTCTCGAATAAAGAAATTTACGGCTTTGATTTTGAAGAGCCAGATCCAGAAACAGACAGAAGTATTCATTTTGAAACCATCAGCGTAAATCGAAACATAGACCTTAAGGTACTTTCTGAAAAGAGCGGTATCGCGCTTGAGGATTTAAGATACTACAACCCGTGCCTGACATACGGAATAACGCCTCCATCCATGAGCTACAACTTGCGACTTCCTGAAGGGACAAAGGCTCAAGTAGAAGAACTTTTAAAAACATCAATCCCGCTAATAAAGTATCATCTCTACACGGTAAAATCAGGTGATTCACTTTATGCCCTAGCAAGACACTACGGGATAGCCGAAGCTGAAATTCAAAGAGTAAACAATCTACATGGGACGACAATCAAAATCGGACAGCGACTCATGATTCCAGCCGTAAAAGACGTATCTGAATTTTCACGAAAACAAAGCAGCGAAAAAATTGACTTTTCAGGATCCTACGTAGTTACAGACAATGATACACTTTGGAGCCTTGCACTTAAATTCAACGTTCCACTTGAAGTTCTGGCAAGCGAAAACAATATGGAAATAACTGATGTTTTACGTATAGGAAGCACCATAAAAGTGCCGATAATAAAGCAATAGAGGTCAATTTTTATGAATAAGTTTTTATCTTCCGCATTTTCACTCTGTTTAATTTCCTTTTTTGCTTTGACTTTATCAGCCCAGGATACCAGCTCCCAAAGCAACGTTGACTGGACAAATAACACATTTTCTTCAGTTATCGAATTGGACATAAAAAAAAGCAATATTCAGATTCCTTCTGGCCGTAGCGCCGCAAAACAAATTATCACCACAAAAATACCTGAACTTCTAAAAGATCCAGTCTTGGCCCTCACGGTTGATTCTTCTAAGCATCTTGGAGATGTCGTGCTCCAGGAAACGATTTCATTAGACCAGATTACAAACCTCGTTGAAGATAGCAACAAAACGTCGCC
>JAQYSN010000145.1 GCA_028725265.1 Spirochaetales bacterium
CTACGACACAACAATGGGATTAACTCCGCTTGACGGTCTTGTAATGGGAACTCGTTCTGGTACAGTAGACCCAGCTCTTCCTTTCTACATCATGCGAAAAACAGGAATGAGCGCTGATGAAATGGACAAGGCTTTGAACAAAAAGTCTGGACTTTTGGGAATTACTGGAAAATACACAGACCGACGCGACATCGAAAAAGGTGCAGACGAAGGTGATGAACTTTGCAAACTTGGCCAGGAAATGGAAGGATATCGAATTAAAAAGACAATCGGTGCTTACATGGCTGCCATCGGAAATGTAGATGCAATCATTTTCACAGCTGGTGTAGGAGAGCATTCTCCAAAAATCCGTGCTCTTGCAACAGAAGGCCTTGAATGCATGGGAATCAAACTTGATGAAAAGAAAAATAATCTTTCAAATACAAGCAATGCAGAAACAATTATCAGCAGTGATGATTCAAAAGTTAAGATTTTCGTAATTCCAACAGATGAAGAACTTGTTATGACAGAAGATGCTTATGCTATTATGAAAGGCACATATGATGTTCATACAAACTTCACATACAGTTTCCAGGCAAAAGATTATGTAAATAAAGCTCGCGAGAGTGCTTTGGTTAAGGAAATTGAGAAAAATCCAGAACTAAAATCAATTCTTGTCCGCTAATCAGATTCTTGTCTGATATATGATGAACCGGCTGTCCTTTTGGGCTTGCCGGTTTTTTTATCCCCATGTTAATGTTTTTCCTTGTTTTTTTTCATAAAAACTTTTAATATAGATGATTATGAAACAAGTTTTGATTGTTGATGCGACTCCGCTTTTTAAAACATTTTTAACATCAAAATTAGAAACTGAAAATATAAAAGTTGAAATTTGTGAAAGTCGACGCGACGCATTTACTAGAACGATATCCAGTATCCCAGATTTGATAATTATAAATGTCGAGAAGAGTTTTTATGACATGGAGGATTATCTTAAACGAAAGGTTAGCAATCCGAATTCAAAAAACATTCCAGTTGTAATTTGTGGACCTGTTGCACCTACAGAGCAAATCGAAGAATACGTTCAATATGGTGTCGTTAAATATTTCCATAAACCTGTACGATTTGACGTTTTCTTTGAGTTTTTGAGTTCACATCTTAAGACGCTTTTCATTCTTGATACAACTCCGTCGATTCTCGAATTGCATGTAACCAATGACATCCTTTTCATAGAAATTGCGCAAGGACTTAACCGCGATAAAATGTCGCTTCTTCAGTATAAGATTACCGAAGCCCTTGATGCTGAAAAGCTTTCTTCCCCAAAGGTAATCGTAATGCTTACCGACTTGACTCTTTCGTTTGTTGATGGAACGAACCTTGAAAAACTTTTGGATTCAATTCTTGCAGATAGTCGAATCAAGCCTACCAATGTCAAAGTGCTCTCTTTTGACTCGTTTACGAAAGAATTGATTGAAGGTCACAGAGAGTACCAGGGGATTTCCGTAGCAACAAGCTTGCAGAATGTTTTGTATTCGGTCGTTGATAAGGCAGAAACAAATGATATGGCGGACTTTATCAATGATAACATTCTTACGGCAACAGCTGATATTTCTCAGGGCTCAATGGAAATTTCCTACAATCCTGAAGAGCTATCTAACAAGACACAGATTGTCGAGCAGGATTTTGTTCCTGGCGTAAATTCATCAAGGAATATTGCTGTGGTTGATGATGATGAAAATGTCTTGAAATTCTTGCAAAAGACCTTTTCGTCTGATTCGTCAGTTTATCTGTTCAGAAACGCCCGTGATTTCCTCCAGTCTTTGGAGAAAACACATTTTGATATGACAATTCTTGATATCAATATGCCTGGAATAAGTGGTTTCGATGTTCTTAAAATCCTTCAGGATAAGCGCTATATCGACCCGGTTATCATATATTCTATGATTTCTGATAAAAATTCTATTTTCAAGGCAATTAGTCTAGGTGCAAGAAATTATCTTGTAAAACCTCAGTCTCCAGAAACAATCATTCAGACTGTAAATAAGGTTTTGAACTCAGAATTTTAATCTGGCAATGAAAACAAATTATCATACACATTCAACTTTTTGTGACGGAAAGGCCTCAATAGAGGCGATGATTCAAGATGCGATAGATTCAAAATTCGACATTCTTGGTTTTTCTTCTCATGCAGCTTTTCCTTATCAGTCATCATGGCATCTGAAAAACGATAAATACGAAGAATACGTTTCGACCGTACGAAAACTTGCATTGCAATACAAAGCTCAGATTCAGATACAACTTGGTTTTGAAGCTGACTTTATACCGATGGTTCTTGAGCCTTCTAAAATAAAACTATCACAGTTTGAGCCTGATTTTTTGATTGGGGCAGTTCATTATGCCGTAAACTACGATGCTCCTTATTCAAAGGGTTATCCGCAAGAAGAAAGCAATTTTCCTGTAAATCTTTTTGCAGTTGACGGAAGCGAGGAAGAGGTTCGCGAAGGGCTTAAAAACATGTTTGATGGTGACGGAAAACTTGCATGTCAGATGTATTTTGCAATCGAAAGAGAAATGGCAACCTTGAAGGATTTCGATATAATTGCTCATCCTGATATTATAAGAAAAAGAAATGCAGCTATTAAGTTTTTTTCAGAAGAAGATGATTGGTATAGGCGTGAAATCCGAGCTACGGCACAAGTTTTTGCAAACAGCGGAAAAGTTGTCGAAGTTAATTATGGTGGCATTTCTCGGGGTACTTTGAATGATACCTATCCAAGTCTTGATTTTTTGAAGATTTTAAATAGCATGGATGTTCCCGTTACGATTAGTGCTGATGCTCACGGAATAGGGCAATTGAATAATGGCTATGATTTTGCAGTTCAGCAGATGAAAAAAGCCGGCTATAGGGACTTCTATTATCTGGAAGATAAAAAATGGCTACAATGTTCATTGTAGCCATCTAAACTCTGATTAAAACGACAGAACTATCGATTTCTTCGTTCGTCTTCTGATTTGCAGTTTATGCACATGAGTGCATAAGGAATTGCTTCAAGACGAGCTTGAGCGATAGGTTTTCCGCATTTTACACAAAGACCATATTTGCCCTGTTCTATTCGTGTAAGAGCGTTGTCGATGAGCTTAATCCTGTTCAAGTCTTTTGTACTTATTGCATCAAGAAGAGTTGCATCGATTGTGTCAGAAGCAAAATCAATGCTGTCTTTTGTTTCCATTGTTTCAATGATGTGCTTAATATCGGAACTGTTTGACGTCAATTGGTCTATAATTTCTTTTTTGCTCGCTAGCAAAGTTTCTTTCATTTTGTCTAAAAATTCTTTTTCCATGTATTATTCCTTATATGTTGACAAAAGATTAAATTTACTCGTAAATTATATGTGTTGAACTGAAAAAAAGCAAATAAAAATTTACTATATAATTCTATTTGGAGAGGAATTGTGGCTAAAGAAGAAGCTATTGAAGTTGATGGCATTGTAAAAGAAGCATTGCCGAACACTATGTTTAGGGTTGAATTGCAGAATGGACATATCATTCTTGCACATTTGTCTGGAAAAATGAGAAAACATTTTATACGAATCGTTCCTGGTGATTCAGTAAAAGTTGCACTTTCACCGTACGATTTGAATCGCGGAAGAATCATCTTCCGAGAAAGATAATCTTAAGATTTTCGTTTCTTACGGCCGGCGACTTTCTTGAGTGTAACAACTCCGCCGGCTATATCAGCAATACCGCTCGCTATTGCTGCGATGCACAGTATCGGACCTATCGGAAATAAAAATAAAGAGTAACCAAAGAATATTGATCCCACAGCAACCATTGCAATACCAGAAATAATTGCACTAAAGCCGGCTTCTTTTGTGGCCTTTCTGTAGTTTCTAGTGTTCTGTTCGTATTGGTCCGTCCAGTCCCTGTTTTGGTTTTCACGGAACCACTGTTCAAAAGGATTTCCCTGATAGTAATAGTTATACGAATTTTCGCTATTTGCATTTTGAGAATAATAGCTTCTCGCTTGAGACTGTCCGTTTCCATAAAGATCGTATTGGCGTCGCTTTTCTTCATCACTTAAAATGGAATAAGCTTCATTGATTTTCTTGAACATTTCTTCCGCATTTTTATCGCCAGGATTTCTATCTGGATGATATTGCATTGCGAGCTTTCGATAGGCTTTTTTCAACTGGTCCTGTGTTGCAGTTTTTTCCACT
>JAQYSN010000146.1 GCA_028725265.1 Spirochaetales bacterium
TGAATAAGAGCAAGACCACCACCACAAACAATACCTTCTTCCAAAGCAGCACGAGTTGCAGCAAGAGTATCTTCAACTCTGTGTTTCTTTTCCTTCATTTCGGTTTCAGTTACGGCACCAATGTTGATTACAGCAACTCCACCAGAAAGTTTTGCAAGTCGTTCCTTGAGTTTATCCTTGTCGTAGTCAGAAGTTGCACTTTCAATCTGTGTTTTGATTTCTGCAACTCGGGCCTTGATTGCATCTGCACTTCCAGCACCGTCTACAATAGTAGTATTATCTTTGTCAATCTTTACTGATTTTGCAGTACCAAGCATATCAATAGTAGCATTTTCAAGTTTGATACCGAGCTCTTCAGTGATTACTTGTCCACCAGTAAGAATAGCGATATCTTCAAGCATTGCCTTTCGTCTGTCACCAAATCCAGGAGCTTTAACTGCTACAGTCTTAAGTGT
This sequence comes from Spirochaetales bacterium, assembly GCA_028725265.1. Lineage (GTDB taxonomy): Bacteria > Spirochaetota > Spirochaetia > Treponematales > Treponemataceae > RGIG9060. The sequence continues at coordinate 456 of JAQYSN010000146.1, forward strand.
TCCTCGCAAACTGTTTACGATAAGAGTTGCCAAAGCTTCTCCATCCATGTCTTCACAAATAATTACAAGAGCCTTTCCTGTCTGAGCAACCTGTTCCAAGAGAGGAAGAAGATCTTTCATATTGCTGATTTTTTTGTCGTGGATAAGGATGTAAGGATTTTCGTAATTTGCTTCCATTCTATCTCGGTCTGTTACGAAATAAGAAGAAATGTATCCTCGGTCAAACTGCATACCTTCAACAAAGTCTGTAGTTGTTTCCATCGTTTTGCTTTCTTCAACGGTGATAACTCCGTCTTTTCCGACCTTTTCGATTGCGCTTGCCAAAATTCCACCGATTTCAGGATCATTATTTGCAGAAATTGTAGCAACATGGCTAACGTCTTCAGAACCCTTTACTTCTTTTGAATTCTTCTTTATTTCATCAACTGCAATTGCAACTGCTTTGTCTATACCGCGTTTCAATTCGATTGGAGTTATACCTGCGGCAACAGCCTTAAGTCCTTCACGAACCATAGAATAAGCCAAAACTGTTGCAGTTGTTGTTCCGTCTCCAGCAACGTCATTTGTCTTTGCTGCAACTTCTTTTAAAAGCTGAGCACCCATATTTTCAAAAGGATCTTCAAGTTCAACTTCCTTTGCAACACTTACACCATCTTTTGTGATTGTAGGTGCGCCGAATTTTTTATCCAACATAACAAGTCGGCCTTTAGGTCCAAGTGTAACTTTAACAGCATTTGAAATCTGCTCAACGCCAGAAAGCATCTTTTTGCGTGCATCTTCATTAAAAAGTAACTGTTTTGCCATTTTTTTTCTCCCTATTTAAGCGTCGGTTCACGACGTCATTTTAATTCTTTTCACACTTAAGATAAGGATTTTTTTTAAAAACGACAAGTAGATAAAAAAACTTGCAATTTTGTAATTTCGGTATATGATACTTCATAGTGGCATCAGATAAAAATATTATAGAAAAAAATGATAAAGTTTTCTCCGATATCGAATTTGAAAATTCGTTGCTTAAAGATGTCGTTATGTCCGATGCTATTCTTTATTTCAAAGTCAACGTAACAAAAGATTTGATTTGCGAAAGAAATATCATTAATCCTAATTCGCAAGTTCAAGTTCCACAACCCGAAGATTTTGGATTAACACCTCCGTACAGTTTCAAGGAACTTTGTCAAAAAATAAGCAATTCGTTCATTCCAAACGACAGCGAAGACGATGTTTCTTTCTTGAATGATCCTCTTAATAAAATCAGAGAAGCCTATGAAAAAGGCATAAAAACCATCTATAAAAACTATTGGATTGGAAAAGATAACAAAAAAATAACGCTCATCAATCAGCTTTTAGTCCTTAGAAAACACAAAGACGGAGACCTTTACGCTTTCAGCGTGTTGCGTAATTTCTACAAGGTTCAGCAGGAATTAAAACGCTCCTACGAAAAAGAAATAGAGAACTTTGCCTTTTATGATGCAATTACAGAAGGCGCAAACTACAATAAATTCAAGACAACACTGAAGAAACTTGGAATTCCAGGAGTCATCGTTGCAATTGATATCCACTCATTCAAGATTGTAAATTCAATCTGCGGTATTTCAAAAGGCGACCTTGTAATCAAAACAATCTGGGAAAAAATCACATCAACTCTCGATGCAGAAAAAAATGAATTTGCGGCACACGTTTCATCAGATCACTACATAGTTTTCTATCCGACTTACGATACAGAACTGATAATTGAAAAAATTGAAGAACTCACAAAACTTATCCGTGATTGCTCGCAGACATTAAAAGTCCCGACTTTGGAACCATATTTTGGTATATCAGAATGGCATCCGGATAAAAAAGTTGAATTGAGCAACAACGAGGCAGTCATCGCAAAACATACTGCAAAAAATCTGACTTCCGAAAATTACTCTTTCTTTGACCGTCGCGATAATCTCAGACTCATTCGTGAAAAGCGAATTATCGATTCTTTTGATTCCGCATTGGAAAAAGAAGAATTCAAAGTTTGGTTCCAGCCAAAATACAACCCAATTACAAAAAAGATGGTGGGGGCCGAAGCTTTGGTAAGATGGCAGCAAGAAGATGGTTCTATAATTTCGCCGATTTCTTTCATTCCGATTTTTGAGCAGAACGGTATCATCCGAAAACTTGATGAATATATTTTCAGAAAAGTCTGCCAGTATCAGAAAGAATGGGAAAAACAGGGAAAGAAAACCGTACCAGTTTCCGTGAACCTTTCACGTGCAAGCCTCTATTTCAAGGATATCGTTTCACAATATAAACAAATATTAGACGATGTAGGTCTGAAACCTAATCTCGTTCCTATAGAAATTACCGAGACGGCAGCCGTAAATAACGAGTCTATAAAAGATATTGCGGACAATTTCTATAAAGCAGGCTTTCCTCTCCACATGGACGATTTTGGTTCGGGTTACTCATCACTTTCGTCACTCAACGTGCTCCATTTTGAAACACTCAAACTGGACAAGAGTCTCGTAGATTACATCGGCAACTTTGGAGGAGACCGCGTCATTGAACACACAATTTGCCTTGCCAAAGAATTGGGAATATCTGTCACAGCTGAAGGCGTCGAAAATGAAGATCAGGACAGATTCCTCAAGCACGTAGGTTGCGACAACATTCAAGGCTATTTTTACTCAAAACCGATTCCGTGCGAAGAATTTGAGCTCAAACTCGACAATTACTGCCTGATAAACAACAATCTGTCCACGGACAAAATAGCAGAACATATCGTTGAATACCGCCAAAGCCTGATAAAACCGACTCTGTATACATTTATCGTTAACTTAAGCCAGAACTACATAACTCAAGATTCTGGCGTGTGCGATTGGCTTTCGGAAGTCAAAAACTTTTCATCTTATGACGAAGTTGTCAAAAATCTTGCTGATAATTATATTCTCGATCAAGACAGAGAAGCATATCTAAATTTCTTTGACAGAAACAAGATATTGGAAAGTTATTGTGGTTCAGAAGAAACCAGGATTCTGCACTATCACCGATATTTGCAAAAAAATCCTAGCAAGATGAGAAGCCTCATAAACATATTCACCGTCCCGGAATCAAAAGACTTGCTGATGTATGTTTCCGTAACACAACTCAATTAATCAGCAGTTTCTTAGAAAAAACTTAATCTTTTTTGATTTACAACAAATTATCTCCAAAATATACTTTTTAATACGTCATAAATGAAAAAACTCTTTCAAATTATCGCCATTATTATTATTTTCTCGTTTTCAACAGCTACTATCTTTGCACAGTCCACCAATGACAAAAAAGGACCAGGCCGACAGCAGCCAGACAGGTCTTCGCGACCAAGCATAGACGCACCGAATGCCCAAAAAAAACAGGAAAAATCCGAGTATCTGAATTATCTTGGCGAACGAAAATCAATTTCGAATGAAGATCTCTGCGCAAAAAAAATCAAATGTTCGACACTGACTGACAATTATATTGCTATAGAAATCTATTTTAATCAGAGCATAAATCCGTCTTCTGTAAAAACGGACTCGATCAGCATAAATCAAAAAAAAATCAGTCCCCAGGCAAAGATTATCTTCAATAAAAATGCCGACATAATGACAATCAGAATGAATCGCGCTGACTTTGATTATTTGACCGAAGCCGAATATGAATGTATAAGACCACCGATAGAAGGAGAACTTCTTCCTCCTCCACCACCAGCTTTCAGAGCGGAATATATAAATTATGACTCCAGAGAGTTTGTAATAGAAATTAAAAATGTGAGTTCTTTCGACGGAAAGAAATCGAATGAAGAAATCGATTGCTATTTTGAACAGTGATTTTCTTAAAGACTTGTGTTATAATATAGGCAAATCTGGAGGAAACCTATGGCTAAAATTTTGATAGTTGAAGATGACAAGGGTATTTCAGACTTTATTATTCCTGAACTGAAACATGAAGGATACGAAACGGTTCTGGCAACGACAGGCCGCGAAGGTCTTGAAAAGGCAAGCAGTGAAAATCCAGACTTGATTCTTCTGGATGTAATGCTTCCTGAATTAAACGGGCTTGAAGTATTGCGTCGAATTCGACAGACTTCTAGAGTTCCAATCATTTTGGAAACTGCACGAGGAGAAACAATAGACAAAATCAACGGATTAAACGAAGGGGCCGATGACTACATCGCAAAGCCATTCGAAATCGAAGAACTTCTTGCACGAATCAATGCACTTTTGCGAAGAATCAATTTTTCGAACACATCATCGCCAGTCTTGAAACACGGTGATCTTGAAATGAACAGTTCAAGCATGAACATCAGTGTATGCGGAAATTCCCTGAATCTTTCTAAAATAGAATTTTTGATGCTTAAGCTTTTCATAGAAAAGTCAGGTACCGTTTTAAGCAGAAATGACATCATCGATTCTGTTTGGGGTGAAAACCACTTTATCGACATAAATACGGTTGACGTTTACGTAGGTTATCTGCGATCCAAGCTTGCAGACCATTCAGACAAGGAGTACATCAAAACTGTCCGTGGCATTGGCTACGTAATGGAATAAAACTTGGCAAAACTGAACCTAAACCACATCCGCTGGCAGCTGAAAAAGGCCCGAAAAAAAATCCTCAGTTCCTTTTCGCTTAGAATTTCGATGATTCTTATGGCCATGTTGGCTGCCAGTCTTTTAATTATTGCACTAATTTTCTCGAACATGGTAAGTGCGTCAATTCTCGATGATCAGAACCGGGAACTAAAAGATGCGAATGATATCATTCAGACAGAATATTTCATGAATATCACATCATTCTCAATTCCCTACTACATTTCATACAGTATTTACGACCTTGAAACAGAAACATGTCTTCTTACGAACAATCCTTTTCTGCCACTTCTGAAAGACACATCTAAAAATTCAGAGCGTTACATCGAAAAAGATTTTTTCTCGGACGGAGACCTGGATATCCTCTATTTTTCAAAGAAAGTTGAAAGCGAAAAAGGTAAATATCTTTTTATAACTGCACAAAACATGGATAATAACCCGGCTGATAAAATTCTGAAAAATATACCGAGGGCCATCGGAATTACGATTCCTGCTATTTTTATCGTAGCTTTTTTTATGACGTTCTTCGTGGCAAAACAGACGATAAAGCCGGTAATCAAAATTACGAATACCGCAAAGACTATTTCAAGTTCAAACCTTGAAAATACGCTTCCATTAGGAAGATTCAATGATGAAATTGATGATCTTGCGAAAACTTTCAACAGGCTCTTCAGACAATTAAAAATCGACTTTGAGCGCGAAAAGCAATTTTCAAGTGATGTAAGCCACGAGCTGAAAACTCCTCTTTCGGTCATCATCGGACAGGCGAACCTTCTTTTGCGCTGGGGAAAAAACGATCCTGAACAACTGGAAAAATCTCTTCTTGCTATTAAGGATGAGGCGAAATCAATGGAAGCAATCATCAATAACCTTTTGGAAATCACAAGGGTCGAAAGCAAGAGAATAAAACCTAAAGTAAACAAAATCGTCACAAAAGAGCTTTTCGAAAGATTGCAGAATGAATTCAATCAGATTGCCCCGAATGCAAAAATCAGTTTTGAAGACGAAGAAGATCTCATCATATACAACGACAACGAAATGTTACATCAGGTCCTTACAGTCTCAATGAGCAATAGCATAAAATTTGCTGGCAACAATTGCACAATAAAACTCAAGGCGATATCCGACGAAGACAAAATCATCATAACGACACAAGACAATGGGCCGGGTTTCGGAGATAAAAACCTTGAGCACGTTTTCGATAGGTTTTTCTGTGGGGATGAAGCTCACACTAGAGGAAAAGGTGGTTGCGGACTAGGACTTTCCATTGCGAAGGTATTGATAAATGCAATGGAAGGTACAATTGAAGCGAAGGATGACAATGGAGCAATGATAAAAATCACGCTCCCAGCCGAAATTCGCTACGAAACAATCGAAGAATAAAAAATCAGGCCTTTTGAAATTCAATTTTCATTTCAAAAACATTCCTGCCCTTAGAGTCCGAAGAATCATCTCCGTCTTTTTTCTCTCCCTCGACGATTTTTATATAATAAAGACCATTTCCACAATCATGCTTGTATACGGAAAGAGTCATGCCTTCCTTACATTCGCCAGTATAATGACCTTCCAAGGCCTTAACTTCGTTGGACTGAAAAAAGTCATCGGTAAATGCATTCAACGCGCATTTTATATATTCGTTATTCGTCATATGATGCGACATATCAATCATCGTTGAGCGAATAACTTGGTCAAAGGCAAAATCGTCCTTGCTAAATTCTACACTGAACTTTTCAAAAGGTTCCGTAAAAACAGGCTCTGGAAAATTTTCCTGAGGAAAAGGAAGAGTGCTTAGTTTGACGGGTCTATGGTTTTCAAAATCCAATACACACATTTCCTGATTTGCCGTATAGAGCGTGTTGCCATCAATATCTGTAAAAATAGAATTGACGTTTGCCCTAAAACCTGAAGCGCTGGCAGGAAATGTCTTTGCGATAATTTCATCACGCCATGCAGGTCTCTTTTCGAACTTCACTTTGATTTTGGTAAATGCCCAGAAAACATTCAGTTCTCTATAGGTTACGCCATCACATTTGAGCATTCCGTAACATTCTGTCATGTTATCCTGAACCAAATTTACTGCATGAGCTATTCCCAATTTAACAGTACTATCAATATAAGCAGAAGAAATTTTTCGGTTCTGAGTGTAAATTAAGTTTTCCATAGAAAAAATTCAAACACAAATCAAAAAAATTGACAAGCGTTTTTATAAATGTTTTGATTATTCATATTTTTTTGTATTTCAGACTTCGGCCTTCATCAAAAAACTATTCTTCTATCCCCAAAAATTTGTATCCAGCATTGGTAACTGCCTTTTCAAAATCCTTTTCCTTAACGTCTTTTGAAAGAGTTACTTTTACGATATTTTTTTCATGATTAGGAGAAGCACTTTCTATTCCCTTGAGTTTCTCCAAAGCCTCTTTTACACGTGCTTCACAATGAGAACACATCATACCTTCAACTTTTAAAGTTTTTTCCATTTTTTCATGAACCTCCGTCGAAATATTTTTTTTATTTTTTGCCTTCACATGAACCTTAGCAAGATTCAACCGAAGTGCATTCATCACAACACAAAAACTGGAAAGACTCATAGCAAGAGCCCCCAACATAGGATTCATCTGTACACCAAAACTTGAATAGCACCCCGCCGCAATTGGAATGAGCGCAACATTGTAAAAAAATGCCCAGAATAAATTTTCCTTGATGTTCAAAAGAGTTTTTCGGCTAAGTCTGATAGCGGCAGCCACATCATCAAGTCGGCTTTTTACCAGCACAACGTCCGCACAATCCAAGGCCACGTCACTTCCTGCCCCGATTGCAATTCCGACATTCGCCCTCGTAAGAGCGGGCGCATCATTCACACCGT
>JAQYSN010000147.1 GCA_028725265.1 Spirochaetales bacterium
CATGGCAAAGAGGAACAAATGAAAATACAAACGGGCTATTGAGGGAGTATTTCCCAAAACGAAAAGATATTACGAACTACAGTGATGAGTATATAGCAGCCGTCACTGACAAAATAAATAAAAGACCAAGAAAATGTCTTGATTACAAAACACCTTTCGAGGTCTATTATTCAAAAACGTTGCATTTAATTTGACAATTCATCTTTTTAAGTAGGGGGAGAATTTAACTCCCCGAAGCGAATGCGCAAAAAGGCGAGTAGTGTCGGAGCGTCTCCGGCTATCTGTAAGCACCGAGAATTTCCTGCGCATTTTTTATCTGTTCACTTGTTGGTGTTGGCACTCCATCGAGCGGATATGCGATGCCTAGTTTTTTCCACTTGAAAAGTCCCAAAGTATGGTAGGGAAGAACTTCGACGCGCTCTACAGTTTTGAGCGTATCGATAAAAACTCTTAGATTCTTTAAGTCATTTTCGTCATCAGTAAGTGCAGGAACGAGAACGTTTCGAATCCACATTTTTTTTCCGTTGTCACTAAGGTAACGCGCCATTTCAAGAATTTTCTGATTTGTATGTCCCGTAAGTTTTTTGTGCTTTTCATCATCAATCTGTTTTATATCAAGGATGAAAAGGTCTGTTACGGCACAAAGCTTTTCAAATTTTTCCATAAAAACATCATCGGATGAATTGAAAGGTTGTCCGCTCGTATCAAGGGCTGTATTTACCCCTTGATTTTTGGCTTGTGTGAAAAATTCAATTAGAAAATCGATTTGAAGAAGGGCTTCTCCGCCACTGACAGTAATGCCTCCGTCCTTGCCCCAATAGGCTTTGTAACGAAGACATTTTTTCAAAAGTTCTGTTACTTCCCATTCTTCTCCGCAACTTTTTTCCCAAGTTTCTGGATTATGGCAGTATTTGCATCTCATCGAGCAACCCTGAAGAAAAACGCAAGTTCTTACTCCAGGGCCGTCAACGGATGCAAAACTTTCAAAAGAGTGAACGAGCCCCTTTATACTACAGGTTGGCATGACAGGTTCTGGAAATTACATCCATCTGCTGTTCTTTTGTCAAATCGATGAACTTAACGGCATATCCTGATACACGAATCGTAAAGTTAGCATATTCCTCTTTTTCAGGATGTTCCATAGCATCGATGAGTTTTTCTTTTCCGAATACATTTACATTAAGGTGATGAGCACCCATCGTGAAGTATCCGTCCATAGCTGACACGAGGTTCTTCTTCTGTTCTTCAAGCGAATGTCCGAGAGCATCCGGGTTGATTGTCTGTGTGTTTGAAATTCCGTCCAAAGCATATTCGTAAGGAATTTTTGCAACAGAATTGAGCGATGCCAAAAGACCATTCTTTTCAGCTCCGTACGATGGGTTAGCACCAGGTGCAAGAGGTTCTCCAGCTTTTCTTCCGTCAGGCATTGAACCTGTAGCTTTTCCGTAAACTACGTTCGATGTAATCGTAAGGATAGAAGTTGTCGGTTCTGATCGTCTGTATGTATGGTGCTTCTTGAGTTTGTTCATGAACTTTCTCAAAAGCCATACGCCAATCTGGTCAGCTCTGTCATCGTCATTTCCGTATCTTGGGAAATCGCCTTCAACTTCATAATCAACAACAAGACCGTTTTCATCACGAATTGTCTTAACTTTTGCGTATTTGATTGCACTGAGCGAGTCGATTACGTGGCTGAAACCTGCGATTCCTGTAGCAAAAGTTCGTCTTACGTTTGTGTCGATGAGAGCCATCTGGGCAGCTTCATAGTAATATTTATCATGCATGTAATGGATAAGATTCAAGGTGTTTACATAGATTTCAGCAAGCCAATCCATCATGTCTTCGTATTTTTCTTTTACTTCATCATAATCGAGATATTCAGAAGTGATAGGCTGGAATTTTGGACCAACCTGAACCTTTGTTTTTTCGTCAATACCGCCGTTAATAGCATACAAAAGACATTTTGCAAGGTTAGCTCTAGCTCCGAAGAACTGCATTTCTTTACCTGTTTGAGTTGCACTTACACAGCAGCAAATTGCATAGTCATCGCCCCAAACCGGTTTCATTACATCATCATTTTCATACTGAATTGAACTTGTGTTGATAGAAATCTGGGCACAGTATTTTTTGAATGCTTCTGGTAAAGATGGTGAGTACAAAATCGTGATATTTGGTTCTGGACTAGGTCCCATGTTTTCAAGAGTGTGAAGAACACGATAATCAGTCTTTGTAACCATTGAACGACCATCATCTCCTGTTCCTGCGAGGTCTATTGTAGCCCAGACTGGATCTCCAGAGAAAAGCTGTCGGTAGTCGGTACATCGTGCGAACTTAACCATACGGAATTTAAGGATAAGATGATCGATAAGTTCCTGAGCTTCGCTTTCTGTCAAAAGACCTTTTTTCATATCTCTTTCGATGTAGATATCGATGAATGTACAGATTCGACCGATTGACATTGCAGCTCCGTTCTGAGTTTTGATGGCAGCAAGGTAACCAAAATATGTCCACTGAACGGCTTCTCGAGCATTTTTAGCAGGCTGGGAAATATCAAATCCATAGAGGGCAGCCATTTCTTTCATGCCTTTGAGGGCATTAATCTGCATCTGGATTTCTTCCTTAAGTCTTACGATTTCACCTTTGAGAAAGTCTGTTCCGTAAGATTCCTTGTCCTTCATCTTTTTTTCGATGAGGCGGTCAATACCGTAAAGTGCTACTCGTCTGTAGTCTCCTACGATTCGTCCTCGTCCGTATGTGTCAGGAAGTCCTGTCAGAATCTTGTTTTTTCGGCAAGCTCGCATTTCTGGTGTATATGCATCAAAAACGGCCTGGTTGTGAGTTTTATGATATTCTGTAAAAACCTTATGAAGTTCAGGATTTGGTGTATATCCGTATTCTGTAAGGGCTTTTTCTGCCATCTGGATTCCACCGTAAGGCATGAAAGCTCGTTTAAGAGGCTTGTCTGTCTGAAGACCAACAACTTTTTCCAAATCTTTAAGATTTTCGTCGATGTAGCCAGGTCCGTGTGATGTCAGGGAAGATACGATATCTGTATCCATATCGAGAACTCCGCCCTTTGCTCTTTCTTCTTTCTGGAGTTTCTGAAGTGAAGCCCAAAGCTTATTTGTTGCTTCTGTAGGCGGAACTAAAAAACTTTCGTCTCCGTCATACGGCGTATAGTTTTTCTGGATGAAGTCACGTACATTTATGTCGTCCTTCCATTTTCGACCTTGAAACCCATCCCATTGTTCAAAATCTTTCATACTTTTACCTCGTGTGTATTGTTATTTTTTTTTTTGATGCTTCATTTAGCTTTTGGCATTATGCCTGCGTTAAAACACAAAAAGCCAACAACTGAAATATTTTTTTTTCAGATGTCGGCTCCTCCTTTCTACTTGCTCTCAGAATAGCGTAAATTTTCTAAAATAGCAATATGCGACCACTATATATGGTGGAATTCTTTATACTGATTTATAGAGAAAAAATGAAACTTGACAAAGTGCGGGTGGAACTGTACGAAGCCAGTCGGTGTTAAGCCAAACTTGTCGATTTCGGTTAATGCCATGACCGTTGTGATTCTTAAATTTTATACAACTTATAAAAACCTATTGACATAGTAGGTAAATAAGATGTATTATAAGATTACCTAGTAGGATAATATGTAATAAAAACATGGGAGCTTTTTATGAAAAACTATTTTGAAAAATTAGTGAGGGAAAATTTTAGATTTGGATTGATGTGCTGCTCCTGTAGGTGTTGTAGCTTGTAGTCGAAAAAAAACAGACCTTATGGGGGCGTTACGGGGGTGTAAAAATTGCACTTTCGAAAAAAAATTACCCCCGTATAGGGGGTAGAGCGCAACCGTGTGCGCTCGCAGGGGGCGTTGCCCCCACAATAAAATATAGGAGATTAATATGAGCAATTATAAATTTGAAACATTACAATTACACGTTGGACAGGAAACAGCAGATCCAGCAACAGATTCCAGGGCAGTACCGATTTATCAGACAACTTCTTATGTATTCCATAATAGCCAGCATGCCTCAGATCGCTTTGGTTTGGCAGATGCAGGAAACATCTATGGCCGATTAACTAATTCAACTCAGGATGTTTTGGAAAAACGAGTTGCGGCTTTGGAAGGAGGCTCTGCGGCATTGGCTTTGGCTTCGGGAGCGGCAGCCATTTCTTACACAATTGAGGCTTTGGCAGCAAACGGCGGACATATCGTTTCACAGAAAACGATTTACGGCGGTTCTTACAATTTGCTGGCTCACACTTTGCCACAGTACGGAATTTCGACAACTTTTGTTGACGCACATAATTTGAAAGAAGTTGAAGGTGCGATTCAGGAAAATACCCGCGCAATTTATCTTGAAACTTTGGGAAATCCTAACTCGGATATTCCTGATATCGATGCGATTGCAGAAATTGCTCACAAGCACGGACTTCCGCTTGTAATCGACAATACTTTCGGAACTCCTTATCTTATCCGACCAATTGAACATGGTGCGGATATCGTAGTTCATTCTGCAACAAAGTTTTTGGGCGGTCACGGAACAACTTTAGGTGGTATTATAGTAGAAAGCGGAAAATTCAACTGGAAGGCAAGCGGAAAATATCCTAATATTGCTTCTCCTAACCCAAGCTATCATGGAGTTTCCTTCTATGATGCTGTAGGACCTGCAGCCTTTGTAACATACATCCGGGCAATTTTGCTTCGTGATACAGGAGCAACTATTTCGCCTTTCAATGC
>JAQYSN010000148.1 GCA_028725265.1 Spirochaetales bacterium
ATATTATAAAAGGTGTTGCTACTGGTGTTGGTACCGTTGGAGGAGTAGTAAAGGGTGTTGCTCTTAGAGCAAAAGATAAGTTTGAAGAGCGTAATCCTGGATTAGTATCTAAGATCGGAGGTTATATGGCTCAGCGCCGTATCGATAAAGAAACTGATCCGAATGCAAAAGACTTTTTAACATCCAGACAGGATGCAAAAGAACAGAGAAGAATTGACGCTGAAAATAAGCGTAATCGTAGAAACCTTGATAAGAACCGTCGTATGATGGCAAAATATCTTGGATATGACGAGAAATACTTCACTGAAGAAACGATGCAGAAAGCAGAGCTTGCTGCTGGAAAGAAAATAAACTGGGCAGGTACTGAAAAGAATCGGACATATGATCAAACACCTGAACAGAAACGAGCTGAGCTGTTGAGAAAGAATCGTGAACAGATTTTATCTCACGGTGAATCATCTACAGATATTGAAGTAAGACATTTATCAGAAGAGATGAAAACCAATAAAAAATTGGATGACATCTATGGTGTACTTTATAAGTCATACATGGAGATGAAAGGTGAAGGTCTTACAGATGCAGAAGCAGCTGATCTTCTTGGACAAGAACGTGATGAAATGGCTGCTACTGAAAAAGCTGCAAAGTTAAAGAGATACAATAGAAAGCATGGTGGTGCGGCTGCAGATCTTTCAACTGATAACGAAGAATTATTAAATGACGTTAAAAGTTGGGGAGATAATGTAGTTGATGAAGTAACAGCTGCAAAAACAAATGCTAGTAACAAGGTATCTGATATCATTCGTAAGAAAGGAATACTTGGAGCAATAAAAGGAAAATTCAAGAGAAGTCCTTCTAAATTTGACGAATGGTTTAACAGTGTAACAGTAGATGATCTTGATGATCCAAACCTGAACGCAAAAGTCATGGATTTAATTGCTGATGATAAGCATAGACGTGCAGAAGGTGGAGATATCAACAAAGATGAACCTTATCTTGTCGGTGAACGTGGAAATGATCTTACATCTGCTGAGATTATCGTTCCTAATAAGAATGGTAAAGTATTATCACAGCAGGATGGTGGTATCAAAGTAAATGTAACTGGTATAGGAAAAGGTGCTCTTGAATCACTTAAAAATTTCTTTACAAAAAGAAAGAAAGAAAAGGAAATTGAAGAAGCGAAAATAAACGCATTCACTTCAACTAAACAGTCTGAACGTGCTGAAATGAATGCTGTAGAACAGCGTGGAAGTTATGCAACTCAGCAGATAGCTGATGCAAAGAAAGCAGAAGCTGAAAAGCAGGAAGAGCGTGATTCTACACAGCGAGGAATTTTACAAGCACTTCTTTCTATTGGTAAAGGAAATAAAAAACATCACAGTATCTGGGAAACTATTTTTAGTAAGAAAGGTCTTATTGGTGCCGGTTTAGCAGCACTTGTTCCATTCTTATGGAAAAACAAAGATGCTATATTTGGTGCTATTGGAAGTATTGCTAGTGTAATTGGTGATATTGCATCAAAAATTGGAAGCATTTTAGACTGGACAAATAAAAATGGTGCAAGAGATGATGGAAACACTGTCGGAGAACAGATCGGAAAAGAAGCAGAACGTGCCGGTGATATTGTAACTGATTTAACTCATGGTAATTTAGGTGCTGCAGTAGGTGATTTTGTTTTAGACGATGGTGTTTACGATGCACAATCAGGAAGTCGTGTAAATTATCTTGCAAATCAAACACGAGTTCTTGGTCAAAAGGGAATTAAAGTTGCAAAAGGTGCAAAGGCTGTTGGAACAACAGTAGGAAAAGCAGCTAAAACTGTTGGGAAGGCTGTTGGTAAAGGAGCTAAAACTGTATGGAATAAAGTTGATCCATCAGTAGCTGGTAAATTAGGAAGAGGTGAACTTACAAACAGTGTAGATTTATTAGGTTCTGCACTTAATGAAAACTCTAAAACAACAAAATTTGGTGAAGCATTCGGTAAGATAAAGAATGGATTTAAATCAAAATTTGGAAAGAATGTAGCATCTAGTTCTATAGATATGGGAACTAGTAGTCTTGATTTATTAGCTGAAGCAATACCTGAATCTGCAACCAGTATTAGTGATGATATTGGAATGGCTGCTTTACAAGAAGCAAATGGTATCATGGTAAACAGTGCTGATGATGTTATTTCTGCAGCTGCAAAAGGAGCAAAAGGAAAAGTAGCAACTGAATCTGTAGAAAAAGTTGCTGAGACAGCTTCTAAAAAAGGTGCAAGTAAAGTAGCAAAAATTGTATCTGGATTTTTTGATGATATTGCAAAGAAATGCTTTAAGAAAGCTGCTGCAAAAGGAGTATCTGAAGCTGGTGAAAAAGCAGCTCAAGGTGCAATTAAAAGTCTTGTGTCAAAAGTTTCTCAATGCTTAATGAAGCATTTTGGAAAAATTGCTTCAAAGATATCTGCAGCATTTGCAGGTAAAGGAGCCCTTGAAGTTGCAACAGCCGGTTTATCAACTGCTGCATTTGTAACTATCGGTTTTATAAATGGTGCTGGAAAGGGTGCAGCTGCGAGATTATTTCAAGTTGATCAATCTAAGGTTGATTGGAAGATGCATTTAATTTCTGGTGCATTCGGTGGTATTACAACTGGTACCGTAACAGGTTCAGTTATTGATATCGTCTGTGGATTAGTTGCAGATATTCTTGGATTTGATTTATTGAATATATTTGCAACCACGCTCTACAAAGCTATGAGTAGTGATGAAAAAGACGATGCTCTTGATCAAGCTCAAGCTGAGTGGAAAGAATCTTATGTTGCATATAAAGATGAAGAGCTTGAGAAGAACTATGAAGTTCAACAAAAACTTGGAAATATCAGTTCTGATGTAACTTTGGACCAATATAAGGAAGGTGTTCAATCTGGACAATACAAAGCCACTTATAAAGGATTTGATGATTGGAATGCAGACAAGAATCAATCACTTGGGTCTAAGATCGGAAAAGGTGTTACAAAGGGATGGAATGCAACTAAGCAATTCTTTGGAGGAAAAAATTCTTACAAAGATGAAAACGGAAATATTTATGCTGATATTGGCGGCGGTCAGTATGAAGTATATGGTTCTGATGGAAAGAAGATTGGTGTAGTTTCCAAAGATTCAGTAGATGTAAGTAACATGGAAAAAACCACGAAAGGTGGAATTAAAAATGGTCTGAAATCTGCTGGTAAAGCAATATCAGGTGTTGCTAATAAAGTTGGATCTGGTATCGTAGGATTTGGAAAGAAGGTTGGATCTGGTGTTAAAGATGTAGCTAGTTCAGTTGGAGATTTTGCTTCAAATGCTGCTAGTAAAGTAAAAGACGGAGTTATTAGATTTGGTAAAGGAGTTGGCAATACTGTTGGAGGTTTCATGAAACAGATTTCAAATGTTGGATCTGCTATTATGACTGGTCAAAAACAGATAGAAGCAAATTTCAATAACAAAGATCTTGATTTCGCTGGATACTTTAAATCTGATGTCAATACATTAAAAGAAGATCATCCATTACATGGACTTGTTGGAGGTTTACTAAATGGATCAAAAGTCGTAAGTTTTCCTATTCTTCTTGCAAAAGGTATCATGAAAAAGTTAGGAGCTAAAATTGGTGGATTTGTTAAAGAAACTGCTGATAAAGTAACTCGTACTATGTCTGATATCAATAAACAACAGTCAACATTAACTGAACTTGGAAAATCTGGAGATATAAATGGTCTTAATAATTTCCAATACGATCCTTCTGATGATAACCCAATGGCTGGAATTTCAAAAGCTATTGTAGGTGTTAATCGTATTATGATGTATCCAAATGCTGGATTACATTGGGTTGGAAATAAAGTAAAAGAATTCTTTACAAATCAGATTACAAAGGTAAAAACTACTATAACCAGTATTTCTCCTGAAATGTCTAAAATTTCAGATCTTGGAAAAGCTGGTGATTTGGAAGGATTAAATGCTTATACACCTGAAATTGCAGATGATAATCCAATGGCTGGAATTTCAAAAGGAATCCTTACTATTGATAAATTCTTTCATTATCCTACTACATTACTTCATTATGCTGGAAATAAAATCAAAGAAGGATTTACAAATGCAGTAGCTGCTGTTAAACAAATAGGATCAGTTTCATCTACTGCATATGGTGAAATGAAAACTTTTTCTGATTCTGGTGATTTAGATGGACTGATGAGTTATAATCCTGCAGTTCCTGAAGATACGCCGTTATCTGGATTTGTTAGTGGTGTATTAGGAATTGGAAAATATGCACTTGCTCCAAATGCATTAATTCATAAAGCTGGAAATAGTATTCATGATGCGATTACATCTGGAATTAATAAAATAAAAGATGTAGGAACTGAATTGAAGGATTATACTACTACTCTTTTATCTTATACAGATCCGGATAAAGACATGTCTGGATTTGACAAAGAAACTATGGGCGGAGGAGATAGTCCTGTTGGAAAGATCATAGCACCTATGGTAAGAGGAGTCATAAAGTTTTATGTAAATATTAGACGTGCGTTAAATAAAGTTGGAGATTTTATTCAAGATAAGATTGATGATGTAACTGAGTTAGGATCTGATGTAAAAGATAGAGTTGTTGATACAGCTGGAAATATAAAAGATGCTGCTGGAAGTGCATTATCAACTGCAAAAGATTATCTGAATGGAATCGGAACTACTATCATGAACTTTGGTCGTGGTGGACGTGGAGATAAGTCTCCTGAAACTGTAAATGGTTTTGATTACTATTCTCAGAATGATGATGCATGGAAATCTAAATCCTATATCTCTAACTTAGCAAAAGATGGTGCTACTATGGGTGACAGTGGTTGTGGACCTACAGCTATGTCTATGGTAGTATCTCAAGCAAGTAATGGAAAAGTAACTCCTACACAGATGGCAGATCTTGCTTCAAGAACTGGTTTTCGTGATGAAACTGGAACAAATGCAGGATTTATTGGATTTGCAGGAGATACTTATGGATTACAACATCAAGATGCATATAATCCTTCAGCTGAATATATTCAGCAACAAGTTGCAGCTGGAAATTCAGTAGTATTAAATGGATACTCAAATGGATCAAATAACAGTGCATTCACGAAGGCTGGACACTATGTAGTAGCAGTTGGAATGGATGATAATGGAAATATCTTAGTAAATGATCCTAGAGGTAAAGAGTATTCGAAAGCTTATGCACCTTCAGAATTAGCTGGAGAAACTGCACAATCATGGTCATTTGCAGGTGGTGCTGGTCCTAGAAGACCTCGTAATATGCTTCATGGTTTCGGAAACGGAATTAAACGAGTTATTCGTAGAGTGAAAAATGGTGGTCGTGGAGTAAGTGGAGACTGGTTATCAATTGTTAAATCTGTAAAGGCTTTAGTTGCAGCAAAGAAACCAACCTATAATCAGGGTGGTTCAATGACCATTAATTATAATGGAAAAGATGTAAAACTTCGTCCTGACTGTTCAGGTCTTGTTGGATGTATGCTTCGTATCTATGGAGCAATTCCTGAAAACCAGAATGTAACATCATCTACACTTTGTAGCAGTGGAACTATTAAAGAAGGATTCACATATGGTGGATGGTCTGGATGGGATAATCTGCAAGAAGGAGACATTATTACCAGAAGTGGTCATGTTGAAGTATTTGCTTATAACAAAGACGGAAAGCATTATGTATATAATGGTGGAAGTACAAATGCTCTTTGTAGTCCAGGAGCAACAGAAACAGGTCATAAAAACGGTTACACTGTAGTTTGGAGACCTGGAAACGCAGGAACAGGAGCTGCTGTAGTTGGTTTAGATGGAATATCATATGATTCATCTGGTACATCATCAGGTGGAGCTACTGATATTTTAGGTGGAATTACTAACGTATTTAGTCAGTATGCTTCAGCAGCATTAAATGGTGTATTAACTGGTAATTTTGATTCTTCACAAATCTCTTGGTCAGGAGCAATGTCTGGTGGAACAACAAGTGGAGCAGTTACATCAAATGCTGGTTCATATGCAGGTATTACGTATGGTGCAAGTTCAAGTGAAGCTACGGCTTATCCTTCAGCGGTAACATCAGGACAGGCAATTCCTAGTGCTTCAGCAGATGCTATTATCAAAACTGATATTAAGAAACTTCCGAAACTTGATAAAGCTAGTATTGAAAAGATTATCTCTACAAGATTAGCTGGAAAAGATTCAGTTGTAAAAGTTTCTGATGCAGCTGCTATTAAACAAGCACAGGATGATTCTGGAATTAGTGCATTAGCGTTAATGGGAATCGCTACACAAGAATCAGGACTTGGTACATCGAATATTGCAAAGAAAAAATACAATCTTTGGGGTTGGAATGCAACAAACGCCAATCCTTCAGGAAATGCAAAACAATGGGCAAGCGTTGGTGATGCATTTGCTGGTTATGCATATGATCTTAATAGATTATATTATGCAAAACGAGGTGAGAAATCACTTCTTGATATATCTGGTCATGGATGTAAACCGAATATCGGATATGCTTATACAGATTCTGGACAGCCTAGTACTTCATGGGCACCTGCCATTTCAAAAGTAATTAAGAGTTATTTGGACTATGGTCTTACAGCATCAGCGAATGGTGGATCTGGAACTGGAAGAAAACATTTCGGTGGATATGGATCTACAAAATCAAGCAGAGCATTCACATCTTCACTTAGTAATACAGGAGAGATGTCTGCAAAAGAGAAGATCAGTTATGGTATCGAATCCAGTGGAAATATTCAAACATCTAAGAATGGTAATTCTACATTCAATAGTAAAGCACTTCTTCTGATGGAATCAATGATTGAAATCTTGAAACAGATTGGTGTTAATACTGAAAAGTTAGAAGATATTTCTAAAACTGGAAATGTAACTTCTGTAAATAACGGTAAAAGTATCGTTGTAAACAGTACAACAACAGAATCCTCTACTCCTGAAACAGGAAGTTCTCGAAATGCAAGACTCGCATCTCAGATTGCTAGAGGTTATTAAAAGAAAGCAGGACACAAAAATGTGTCCTGCTTTTCTTACCCAAAAAACAGTTGAATAAGCTGGCAAACCTATAATAAAATATATTAGGAAGGAGGGTTTGTATGGCTAAGAAAACATCTCAAATTAAGAAAACTACAGGTCTAATTAACATGTATGAACAAGGAACTAATTCAAAAGAATCATTATCTGCTACAATGCAGTTATTTGGATTGCCATTTCAGTTTCTTGACACATGCGATCAGAGAGTTCCTGGAGTTTCAAGTAATATTGGTAGAAAATATATCGAAAATATTTTAACAGATGCACCAATCCTTACGATTATTCCAGGAAAGCCGAAATATCTTCCTGGTGCAAAAGATAAGGTAAGTGTTACAAACGCGTTTATGGATGCTGCAAATGGAAACTTTTCATCAATTAAAGATCTTATGGCAAATGCAACTGAAGAAGACCTAAAATTGTATGATTTTCAACCTGGGTTTGTTGATTACTTTCAGTATGTAAATATTTTATGTAGATCATGTGCTGGATTTCTTGATATTGGATCAGGTACTGGTTATAAAATCAATAACTCAGATGTAGACTTTAAATCATTTGATTGGAAAAATTACAGATGGAATGGAAAACCATATAAGTCTACAACTACAAGTATTGCAGAAACAGCTGCTAGTACAGCTGGTAAAAAGATAAGCAGTTTCATTAAAAACGTATATGATGGTGTAAAAATCACAAAAAAAGATAAAAAAGCTTATGCAAAACAAGTAAAAAAAGAAGCAAAAAAAAATAGTAAATTTACTGCAAATGGAGTTGATTTCTTTGATACTGATGCAAATGTAGATCCTGATTTATTAGATTCATGTGAAAGTGCAATGCAACGGAAGAACTATATTCAGTTCTATGTAGATCCTGATTCTGCAGCAATGTCATATTCAGTATCAAATAATACGCAACAATCTGTATTTAAACAAGGATTAGATTCAGCTAGTGGAAGCGTAAGAGATATTGCATTTCTTGCTGATTCTGGAGGAGTTGATTCTGAATCTTTACAGCAATTAGGAGATAAAGCTCTTAGTGAACTTAGTAACGGATTAGGTGGAGCATTAAGTAATGTAAATGAATCTGCTGGAAGTATCGTTTCAAGATTATTATCTTCAGGTAAAGCAATAATTCGTGGTGAAAATATAATGATGCCTGATATTTGGTCAGGATGTGATATGTCTCAATCACATACAGTCACTTGTCATTACAAAGCTCCTTATGGAAACAAATTATGTTTCTATACCGAATGCGTTGTTCCTATGATGCATTGGGTAGCATTAGCATATCCACGAGCTACTACAGCAAATAGTTATGGATCTCCATTCTTAGTAAAAGCATATATGTCTGGTTCATGGACAATTAATCTTGGATGTGTAACGGGTCTTGAAATTAAGATGGATGTAACAGATGGAAATGTAAATTCAGATGGATTATATACAGAGATAGATGTTACTGCTACAATCACAGATCTTTATTCTGATATGGCTATGACTCCTGCAAATAATCCTATGCTTTTTCTTAATAATTCAAGTCTTGTAAATTTCCTTGGAACTACATGTGGTTTGAATTTAATCAATTCACAATTAGAGGAAAAGGTTTCAATGATTTGGAATAACACTGTTTCTAATGTCAAGGATACGCCATCAAATGTTATGAATAACATAACACAATCAATAGACAATATAATTATGAGCTTTACAGGCTTATAATAAAAACGAGATTGGAGCGTATTACAGTTATGACAAAGAAAGAGCTATTAGAGTATGAAGAAAAATATGGATCAATTCCAAATGATCGTGATGAACGATTACAATTCATAATGAGTAAAGCAAAAGATCAAGATCGTACATTTTCATCAGTGCCGAAAGAAATTGAACGAATCAGAAAGATCAAATGGAAAACAATCAAGTATGTTATTTACTTGATACCAAAAGCATCTCCAAGACCTAGAAAATCTATGAATGGTCATTTTTATGTAAACGGAGCTGCTGATAATAAGAGATTCTTTAAGAATTTTTATAAAGAAACTCTTGATACTCCGATTATTGATACACCATGCAAGTTTTATTGTGATTCTTATTTGCCAATACCAAATGATATGAGTTTGGTAAATCAGTTTTTAGCAGAACTTGGATTAATCAGACCTTTAAAAAAACCTGATTTTGATAACCTTGCAAAAACATATTCGGATATGACACAGGGAATCCTGTTATTTGATG